>NZ_JBALTF010000046.1:0-8650 GCF_036964675.1 Parasphingorhabdus sp.
CCCGATAGCTCAGCGGTAGAGCGTTCGACTGTTAATCGAAATGTCGTAGGTTCGAATCCTACTCGGGGAGCCATTTTCCATGGCTCTATTTTCTACAAAATTGGCTCTTTTTGCTGGCTCTGGCAGATTGACGCACAGCTGCGCAGATTTCCGGTAGAAAATTCTTGTTCAGATAAATCTCCTTCTTGCTGACAAACTTTACAATCTTGACAGGGTTATAAGATCGAATCCGCTCGCCCCATAGCGCGCGGCGACAGGCCGCGATGCCGCCCGAACAGCGCCCGGATATCGTTTCGGAGACAGGCGCGATTATGGAGAGGCTGATCCGTCATGCTGCGGGTTTATCATAGGCAGGCTGGTGTAGGAAAGCCTGGCCCGCGCGCAAAGGATCCGGAAACTGAAGCGACGGCCAGATCAGGCGGCCTTGGCCAGCGCGACCTGATTGCGGCCATTTTGCTTGGCATGATAGAGGGCCTTGTCCGCCCGATCCATCGCATCATCGAGGGAATCGGTCTCGGTCAATATCGCCAGTCCGAAACTCGCGGTCACCTTCTGATTCGAACCCAGTTCGGGATGGGCCAGAAATTGTGCCGTCTCGACCGGTATCCAATGGGTCAATATGGCAAATTCCTCGCCACCGGTGCGCGCCACCTGACCATATTCCTGACACAGGCCCGATACAGTTTTTGCTATTCTTTGCAGGACCTTGTCGCCCGCCGCATGACCATATTGGTCGTTGACCCGCTTGAAATGGTCGATGTCGAAGAGGATGATCGATCGCACATATATCGCGCCCTGAGCATGATCCGGACGCGTTTTGAACAGCGCTTTCAGGCCCCGTCGGTTCAACAGGCCGGTCAGCGGGTCCCGATTGGACTGGCCGTGAAAGTGCAAAACCATATCGTGCCCGGCGGCGAACAGCAGCACCACCGCCAGCGCCAGCGCACAGATGCCGTTGGTGAACTGGAATATCCAGGCATAGGTTGATTGCGCATAGCTTTGCTCGGTCAGGGTCAGGTCGAGCAGGAAATAGACAATCACGACCCAGCCGATGAACGTGGCGGCAACGGTTGCGATCACCCCGAACAGCGCCCCGTCGATCAACCTGTCTCCCGCCTTCCACAAGGGCGGCAGCGACAAAATCAGCAGCAGCCCGGCAACGACATTGACCAGCACCGATCGCATGGAAATATCCAGGGCGACAAAGGTCAGCCAGGTGAAGGCGGCAGTGGCGAATATCAGGATCAGGCCGGCCAGAATATTCGGGAAAACCGCATGGCATCTGACATGGATCGCCTTGGCAATCACAAGACAGAATATCCAGAACAGGCCGGTCGAAGCAAAGACAACGCCAATATTGGTGGTCGAGCTTCGCGTGCTGTCGATTATATAGGCCGCCGTAGCGGCCGAAAAGCCGAGCGCGATCCATCCGGAAAATGCGTGGCGCCTATTGGAAAAATACAGGAGCCCGAAGACCAGCGCAAAGACCGCCAATATTATGACTGTTTGAATATGAAAGCCGGAATTTTCGGACATAGGCCAAATAATAGCAGGGATCGTTCAAGTAAAGGTTAACCGAGTATTTTGGATGCGATATCAACAATATAGAATCACGACCTGATGAAACGCACCGGGAATCGGTCAAATTGGGGCATGGGTTAGTGGCACTGGCATCCAGTGGACTCGCACGAAGACACAAAGGCACGAAGTCCGGGAGAAAGCGCGCAATCGCTTTGTGTCTTCGTGACTTCGTGCGAGTCCTGCCATTTCTTTGCCGCACCGAAAACTTTACAGAAATGACCGGTTTTATTTTCCGTGACCTTTGCCCCGAAACCGCAGATTTCCTAGTTTTTCGGGTCGTCATCCACTTGCCGAGTGTGACCTTCCGGAACGCCTCGCCATCCGGTCCGTTTATTCATGCGGGCGTGCGGAAGGAGCGCCATCATGTCCAGATTGTCAAAGAGCCTGTCCGGCGCCTGGCGAAGGACCGGTGAACAGGATAAGCGATGGGGGTGGGTGTAGGACAGCGGTTTTTGAGGGTAAAATTGGGGAATGGTGCACCTGTCACCGTAATTCCACCGTAATTCCAGCCTGTTCCGCCTATTGCGCAACTTCCTCACTTACTGCCAATTTTGCCTTCTCCGCTGCAATAAATTTTTCCATCTTTGCCTCCATCACCGGTAATGGCACCGCGCCCAGCGCAAGATAGGTGTCATGGAATGACCGCTGATCAAAGGCTGTGCCCAGTTCCGCCTCGGCCTTGGCGCGAAGCTTACGGATGCTGATCTCGCCAAGCTTATAGGCCAGAGCCTGCGCGGGCCAGGAGATATAGCGGTCTACTTCGGTTTCAACATCGCGCTGGGCGAGTGCGGTATGGCTGGCAAGATAATCAATCGCCTTTTGCCGGCTCCAGCCTTTTGTGTGGATACCGGTGTCGATCACCAGCCTCACAGCGCGCCACATTTCAAAGGTTTGCCGGCCAAATTCCTCATAAGGGGTTTCGTACATGCCAAGCTTGGTGCCCAGCCATTCGGTGTACAGCCCCCAGCCTTCGCCATAGCCGGAGAAATAGATATCCTTGCGAAATTCTGGCCGGTCAGGTGCTTCCAGTGCCACTGCCGCCTGAAAACTGTGGCCCGGGATACATTCGTGAAGCGCCAGCGCGGTCAGATTATATAAAGGCCGGGAGGGCAGATCATAAGTGTTGAACAGGCAACTCTCCAGCCCGCCGCGCCCCGATGTGTAGATCGGAGCGATCGCGTCCGGCACTGGCCGGATGGTGAAACGATAACGCGGCAGCAGGTTGAAACTGTCCTTCAGTTTGCCATCCATTTTCTTTGTGACATAGGCCGCATAAGACAGCAGTTCGCGCGGGGTCTTGGCATAAAATTGCGGATCGGTCCGCATGAAGGCCAGAAACTCCGCAAAAGTACCGATAAAGCCGGTAGCCTTCATCGTCGCCTGCATGTCGGCATCGATCCGGGCCACTTCCTGCAGGCCGATCTGGTGGATCTGTTCGGCGGTCAAATCGAGCGTGGTATAGAGCCGGATCTGGTCCTGATAGAAGCGTTTGCCATCCGGCAACGCATAGGCATCAATAGAGGTTCGCGCGCCGGGCATATAGTCTTCCCGCATGAAGCGGAGCAGTGAAGCATAAGCCGGGGCCACCTCTGTCTTGATGCTCTGCAACGCCTCCTTGCGCATCGCTGCCTGTTCCTTTTCCGGAATGGAATCGGGCATATTGCGGAAGGCATCGTAAAACGGATTGTCTTCGCCAGTCACGGTATAGGCTTCGATGGTCGTGTCGCGACCCTCGATACCGACCCGTGGCACGGTATAGCCGCGCGCCAGCCCGGCCCGCATGTTGGTTATATTCTCGTCAAAATAACGGGGAATATCCTTCATGCGCCCCAGATAATCCCGGTAGCGAGCGGCGTTGGAATAGCCGGTTCGCGGGTTGAGACCGCCCCAGAAAAACGTGTCGCTGTTAAACGGTGCCTCATAGGTTTTATACTCAAGGCTGTTGACCTGCTCCCAGATCATCTGGCGGAAAACGGCGGCATTTACCTGTTCCTCTGCTGAAAGCTGATCGACGGGAATGGCATCAAGCTGGCGCAGCACGTCCTGCCAATAGGCCAGCCGTTTTGCCTGGGTTTCGGCCGTTTCACTGGCAAAGCGATCGCCCTGCACCCAGCGCTGATCATCCTTGACCAGATGAAATTCCTTGTGCCGCCATTCGGTTTCGGCCTCGTAGAGCGCGCGCAACCTGGCATCCAGTGGCCCTGCTTCAGCCGCAAGTGCCGTTTCAGCAGTGGTTTCAGCTATGGTTTCCTGGGCAAACGCCGAGGGCGTCAAACTCAGACTTGCGGCCCCCAGAAACAAAGAAAAACCAATAGGTGATAATGTCATGACGCGGCCCCTGATCCAGATTTGATCAGCATAGAGGCAGGGCAGCCCGCTCAGGTCAAGTCTTCGCCGCCATTTCGAGACAAGTTTCTTTGGGGTTACGGCGGCAGTTTATCAAATGCACTAAACAGCCACCGATAAAGGCCTCTTCTTAGAAATTGCCAAAACAGTCCAACAGCTTAAACCCACAAGATCCGCACCGCCACATAGAGGATCAGCAAGGCGGTCAGCCGTCTGATCCATATCTCCGGCAAGGCCTTGCTGGCCAAGATACTGCCGATCTGCCCGCCGAGCAGCACGCCGACGAATAACGGCCAATAAGCGATGACCGCCTCCGCGCCGCTGCTCAGGCCCGATTTCATCAACTGCCCGCCGAGGCCGGCGATGGAATTGACCAGGATGAACACGCTAGCGGTCGCGGCGATCCGGCGGCTGTCGGACCAGCGGGTCAGCAGCAGGATCGGGGCAAGAAAAATACCGCCGCCAATGCCGACCATCCCGGAAAGAAAGCCGATACCGGCGCCGACGGTTGGGGCAAACATCCGGTGGCCGGTCCATCGCCGGTTGTGGGGCTCCCCGGCCCCTGCCCGCTTGATGAAGGGTTCGATGATCAGCAAAACGCCCGCTGCCGCCAGCGACAGGCCAAGCAGCAGCATGAAGCTCTGCTGTTCCAGCACCATCCGCCCGCCAAGCCAGGCGGCCGGGACCGACAGCAGCAGGATCGGCCAGATTTTCGGCCAGTCGATCAGGCCGCGCAACTGAAAGCGGGCGGTGCCGCCGGTGACGACGATTATATTGCACAATAAGGCAATGACCGGCAGCGCCCGATAATCGAGGTCAGCCAGCGCCAGCAGCGCGATATAGGTCGACCCGCCGCCAAAGCCGACGCTGGCGTAGAGCGCGGCGGTCAATGCAAATAACAGCGCCAGACCGAATATGCCGAACGCCATGTCAGTTGCCGCCGCGCTGCTGGCGCTTCAAATCAGAACTTGCCGTGGCAATGCTTGTACTTGCGACCCGACCCACAGGGGCATGGCGCGTTGCGGCTAACCTTGCTGCCATCAAACGGATCTCCCGGATTGTCCAGCTTTCCCGATTGCCGTGGCGGCAAGCTTGTCGAAACCGTTCCCAATGTGCCCCCGTCGATATCATTGCTATTGTCTTCGCCGGTCAGCGGATCGATATGGGTGGTCAGGAAGTCCGGCAAGTCCGGCAAGTCCGGCACGACAAGTTCTTCCGGCTGGTCGAACTGGCTCATCGCGATGGTCTTGGTCACGCCTTCGCGAATGATTTCCAGCATCCGCTCGAACAGGCCGAATGCTTCCTGCTTATATTCGTCGAGCGGTTTTTTCTGGGCATAGGCACGCAGGAAAACCACCTGACGCAGCGCATCCAGTGTCGCGAGATGCTCTTTCCAGTGATGATCGAGCAATTCGAGCAGGATCGATTTCTCGATCTGCGCCCAGACACCGGGATTTCCGGCTTCGACCGCTGCCATTTTGGCTTCGAAATCGGCATCGGCCATATCGGAGATGCGGGTTTCGATGATTTCCGGTTCGAGCGCGTCTTCCTGCATCCAGCTGTCAAAATCGGGGGTGAGATTGAGCACGTCCTGAACGCGGGTCTTCAGGCCCTCGATATCCCATTGCTCGGGATAGCTGCCCGGCGGGCAGGCATCGGCAACCATCGCGTTGACGGTTTCGTGCCGCATGTCCTCGACCACGTCACCGACGGTTTCGGCATCCATGATTTCAGAGCGCTGCTCGTAGATCACCTTGCGCTGGTCGTTCATCACATCATCATATTCGACGACCTGCTTGCGCGCTTCATAATTGCGCGCCTCGACCTTTTTCTGTGCGGTTTCAATGGCTTTCGACAACCATTTGCCACCGATTGCTTCGCCGTCCTCGAGATTCTTGTTCATCATCTTGGCGAACATCGTTTCGGTGCCAAAGATGCGCAGCAGATCGTCTTCGAGGCAGAGATAGAAGCGGCTCAGGCCAGGATCGCCCTGACGACCGGAACGGCCGCGCAGCTGGTTATCGATCCGGCGGCTTTCGTGCCGCTCGGTGCCGAGTACGAACAGGCCGCCGGCTTCCCGCACAGTCTGGCGCAGCGCCCTGACTTCTTCCTCGATCTTGGCAATCGCCTTGTCCCTTTCCGGACCGGCTTCCATCTCGCCAAGCTCTGCTTCGATTCGGAAATCGATATTGCCGCCGAGCTGGATATCGGTGCCGCGGCCAGCCATGTTGGTCGCGATGGTAACCGCGCCGGGAGAACCGGCCTGGGCCACGATCAGCGCTTCCTGCTCATGGAAGCGGGCGTTGAGGACGCTATGCTCGACATTTTCCTTGTTCAGAAAGTCCGAGAGCAGTTCGGATTTTTCAATCGACACGGTGCCGACCAATACCGGCTGCCCCTTTTCACTATGTTCCTTGACGGTTTTTGCAATGGCGGCAAATTTGTCGAGCGTATTCTTGTAAAATTCGTCATTCTCGTCGATCCGCAGCACCGGCTTGTTGGTCGGAATGGTGACGACGTTCATCTTGTAGATTTCGAAAAATTCTGCCGCTTCGGTCTCCGCGGTGCCGGTCATGCCGGACAATTTGGGATACATGCGGAAATAATTCTGGAAGGTGATCGACGCCATCGTCTGGTTTTCCGGCTCGATCTGAACCCCTTCCTTGGCCTCGACCGCCTGGTGCAGGCCGTTGGACCAGCGCCGGCCTTCCATCATTCGGCCGGTAAATTCATCGATGATGATGATCTTGCCATCCTTGACGATATAATCGGTGTCGCGCTTGCGCATGACATTGGCCATCAAAGCCTGGTTCAGATGGTGGACGACCTGGGTATTTTCATAGTCATAGAGATTGCTGCCGACCAGCAGACCGGCCTCTTCGAGCAGACGTTCTGCTTTTTCCGTGCCATCTTCGGTCAGCGAAATATTGCGTGATTTTTCGTCTTTTTCATAATCTTCTTCGGTGATGAATTGAACAACCGCGTTGACCGTCAGATATAGGTCAGACTTGTCATCGGTCGGTCCGGAGATGATCAGCGGTGTCCGCGCTTCATCGATCAGGATCGAGTCGACCTCGTCGACAATCGCGAAGTTGAACGGCCGCTGGACCATCTTGCTGCGCTCGTGCTTCATATTGTCGCGCAGATAATCGAAGCCAAATTCATTGTTGGTGCCGTAGGTGATATCCGCTGCATAGGCGGCGCGGCGCTTGTCCTCGCCGAGATTCGGCACGATCACGCCGACTTCCAGGCCAAGGAAATTATAGACCTGGCTCATCCATTCCGCATCGCGGCGAGCGAGATAGTCATTGACGGTGACGACGTGCACGCCCTTGCCGTCAATCGCATTGAGATAACAGGCCAGCGTCGCGACCAGAGTCTTGCCTTCACCGGTCCGCATTTCGGCGATTTCACCGCGATGCAGCACGATGCCGCCGATCAGCTGCACATCATAATGGCGCTGGCCCAGAGTCCGCTTTGCCGCTTCCCGCACGACCGCAAAGGCTTCCGGCAAAATATCGTCCAGCGATTCACCGCCAGCGACGCGTTCCTTGAAATAGGGGGTTTTTGCCGCCAGTTCTTCATCCGAGAGAACTTCAATCGAGGGTTCGAAGGAATTGACCGCTTCGACCACTTTTTGCATCGATTTGACATAGCGGTCATTGGCTGACCCGAAGATGGATTTGGCTAAATCGCCGAACATGACATTTTCCAATTTGTAGATTTTTCCGGCCAATAATGGCCGCGAACAGGATGAATTTAGGGAGAAACTCTTGCCGTTCAATATTGGCAAGACAGAGAATGGCGCTAGGGCGCGCCTTCTTCATGTTCCAGCTTGTCGCCGGATTCCGAGCGCATCGCAACGACGGCCCAGATTTGTTGTCTGCTGCTTGTTTTTGCTACCGCGAGCGGCCCGGAAAAGCAGCCTTCTGCGATAGCGCAGGATTGATGATCCGATGATCCCAATCTGGCCGCTTCGATGACAGAAGCTTGATCCGCAACCGCGGCTTCCGACAGGTTGGCGGCGCTTCCCAATTCGGGTATCATGCGCTCTTCTGCCGCTGCTGACGCAGGCACGGCCAGGCCGACAGCGTTGAATAGCAGCAACATAAAACTTGCAATATATGCGTTCATGGACAAGGCACCCGTCAATATCAGCGCGTTCTATCAAAACATTGAATAAAGGCAAGTCAAGTGTCGGACAAACTTTCGCCTCTGGCGCCAGCCCAATCTCCCGTTTTGCCCGATATGGCAGGCGTAACCTGCCGCATTGCCCGTGCCCGCTACAAGGATTGGGATCGTTGCGATCTGACCTTTGTCGAACTGGCAGCGGGAACAGCGGTTGCCGGTGTGCTGACCAACAGCAAATGCCCCTCGCCTGAAGTCGAATATTGCCGAGAAGCGCTCAAGGGTGGCAAGGCACGCGGCCTGGTCGTCAATGCCGGCAATGCCAATGCCTTTACCGGCGCGCGCGGCATGGCAGCGGTGCAAAAAATAGTGTCGCTGGCATCAGCCCATCTGGGCTGCACCGAAGCGGAAATATTCGTGTCCTCGACCGGGGTCATCGGCGTGCCCTTGCCTCAGGACAAGGCCGAAGCGGGCCTGAAAGCAGTGTTTGAAGCGCAGCCCTGCAATTGGGAAGCGGCCGCCGCGACGATCATGACCACCGACACTTTCCCGAAAATGGCAACGACGAGCGCCGTCATTGGCGGCCAGACCGTTC
>NZ_JBALTF010000046.1:8747-22473 GCF_036964675.1 Parasphingorhabdus sp.
CCAGGCCGCGCTGAGCGATCTGTGCATGCAATTGGCGCATCTGGTGGTGCGCGATGGCGAAGGCGCGAGCAAATTTATCGAAATCGCCGTGACCGGAGCGGAAAGCGACGACAGCGCCAAGCGCATTGCCCTGTCGATCGCCAATTCTCCGCTGGTCAAGACCGCCATTGCCGGTGAAGACGCCAATTGGGGCCGGGTGGTGATGGCGGTTGGCAAGGCTGGCGAACCGGCCGATCGTGACCGGCTGGCAATCAGCTTTGGCGGCGTCACCGTGGCCCGCGAAGGTCTTGTCGTTCCGGATTATGATGAAGCACCGGTGGCGGCGCATCTTAAGGGCAATGAAATCGATATTGCCGTCGATATCGGTCTTGGCAATGGCAGGGCAACGGTCTGGACCTGTGATCTGACCCACGGCTATATCGATATCAACGCCGATTACCGGAGCTAGCGCTTTGCACGAACTCTATCAGCCCGTTCTCGACATAATCGAAAATGCGTCGCGGGATATCGTGCTGCCTTATTATCAGAATCTCAAATCTCACCAGATTGACGAGAAGACCCCCGGGGATCTGGTGACGGTGGCAGACAAGCTTAGCGAGAAATTTATCGAAGGGGCCCTTGCGGCGCTGTTGCCGGAAGCAAAGATTGTGGGCGAAGAAGCCTTTGCCGCCGATGAGGCGGTTATCGATCAATTGGCCGATGGTCAGGTTTGGATCATCGATCCGATTGACGGCACCGGCAATTATGCGGCCGGAAAGCCGCCCTTCGGCATCATGATTGCCCTGGCCGAGCAGAATGAAACCGTGGCCGGCTGGCTCTATGATCCGCTCAATGCGCGCATCTGCCATGCGGTTAAAAATGGCGGGGCCTTTATCAATGGAGAACCGGTCACAGTGCCGGAGGGTCATCCGGACCGGCCGGTTGCCGCGCTGGCAACCGGGTTCATGGCGCCCGAAGAGCGAGATGCTCTGGTGAGCGCTGCGAAACCTTATTATGAGATTGTCGACATTCCGCGCTGCGCCGCAGAGCAATATCCGCGGCTGGTGCAAGGCACCAACCATATTTCCATATTTCACCGCACCCTGCCCTGGGATCATGCGTCAGGGGTTTTGTTTCTCAACGAAGCAGGCGGAAAATGTGCGCGCTGGGATGGTTCGGAATATCGTCCAGCGGACCACAAAAAGGGACTGCTCGGCGCTTCGTCACCGAAACTGTGGCACGAAGCAGCCGAGCAGCTTGGGGATATTTTCAGAAGCTAGGCAGGCAGACTGGACTCGAGCCAGGATTTAAGCTGGCTTTTTGGCGCCGCGCCAACCTTGGTTTCAACCGCGACACCGTTGTGGAACAGGATCATGGTCGGAATACCGCGCACGCCATATTTCGCCGGCGCGTCCGGACTGTCGTCGATGTTGAGCTTGGCAATAGTCACCTTGCCAACCAGTTCATCGCTGATCTCTTCGAGTGCAGGGCCGATCATCTTGCAAGGGCCGCACCATTCTGCCCAGAAATCGACCAGAACCGGGCCGTCCGCTTTCAGAACATCGCCTTCAAAACTTGCGTCGGTAATTGCTTTGGTAGCCATAACGAATCTCCAATTGTTTAAACTCTATTTAGGTATGGTGGTGCCTTCGCTCAAGCGCATTGGCCAAAAGGATTTTCATGTCGGCTCAAAGCCGGGCTTGTTCTGCTCGATCAGACTGGCGGAAAGCTCCAGCATTTCCGGGCCATGCGAGTATAAAAGCCCGGCCCGGATCGGGCGCGCCGGAAAAATCTTTTCCAGTGCAGCGACATAAGCTGCCATCTGCCGGAGATAGGCGACCGGAGCATTCGCAGCACTATCTGGAACCCGGCGACCAGTCTTGAAATCCACGACATAAATATAGTCATCGGTGATCAGCAGCCGGTCCACCGTGCCGGATATGACATGTTCTCCGACAACCGCAGCGATCGGGGCTTCTGCGAGACTTTCCGGTGCGAACAAGGCGGACCATTGCGGATTGTCCATGATCGCCAGAACCGTCTTGATGATCTCCGTACGCCGGGCCGGATCGGCGATTTGCTTCTGTTTTGCCAGCCAGCGGTCGGCGACGTCCACACGGCGTTCGGGCTCGATATTCGGCAAGCGCTGAAACAGGCTGTGCAGCAAAATTCCGCGTTCGGCGGCATCCCGCATGCTCAGATCAGGCGGCGGATTGCTGGCATCATCGGGGCCGAGATGTGAAGGGGTCAAGGGACGCGGTGGTCGCGATTCTTCCGGTGCCGGCCGGAACAACCAGTCCGGCAAAGGTGCTTTTCCTGCTTCCGGATCGATGGCGCGGTCGATGACAGATGGCGCGGCAGGCTTGTTCTGGCTCTCTGTCCGATATTCGCGAACCGCAACCCAGTCCGGGTCTTCCCGCCAGTCCGAGCCCAAGGCAATCAGCCCGCGTTCCATCGCGCCATACCAGCTCAATTCCGGGACTTCTCCTTTGGCCCTTGGGCCCAGAACCCCGGCAACGACAAGATGTTCCTCCGCCCGGGTCATCGCGACGTAGAGCAGCCGCCAATGTTCTTCCATCGCGACCTTGTCGGCATAGGCCGCATGTTCGGCCAATATGCCGACTCGCTCTGCCTTGCGGACCGGGACCACCGGATATTCCAGTTCGCGATCGGTCCCCTCGCCGAGTTTGATGGCAAAGCCGCCGCTTTTCTTGCTCGCCGGATCAAAGGTCGCATTGGCGAGGATCACCAGCGGCGCCTGCAACCCCTTTGCGCCATGGACGGTCATCAGACGCACTTCATTGCCGCCCTCGACCTGCTCGCGCTTGATCTCGACATCGCCCCGGTCAAACCAGTCGAGAAAGCCCTGCAAGGTCGGGATATGATCCCGCTCAAAGGCGAGAGCCGTCGCCAGCAGTTCGTCGAGCGGGTCGACCGCTGCATGGCTGAGGCGCGCCAGCAATTTGCGCCTGCCCTGCATCGGGCCGGACAATATCGTCTCGAGAAACTGATAGGGCGTGTTGAAATCGGCCATCGCCAGCAATTGCATCAACGGATTTATCTGCTCGCCCAGCCCATCCTGTCGGCGTAAAAATTCCCAAAGGCTTTTGTCGGCCTGTTTCGGCCCGCGATGGCCGCGCGCCAGCAGATCCTCTTGCGTCCAGCCCAGCAGCGGCGACACCAGCAGACTGGCGAGATTGAGATCATCATTCGGCTGCAGCACGAAGCGGATCGCCGCCAGCAGGTCCTGAACAACCAGCGGCTGATTCAGGCGGATACGGTCGATTCCGGCCACCGGTACTTTCTCGGCAAACAGACGGGCGACGATGAGCGCGCTCAGTTCATCGCGCTTGCTCACCAATATCAAGATATCTTTGGGTTGCAGCGCCCGGTTTTTCTGGTCAAGCCAAAGCGGGTTTTCCGGCGACAGCCATTGCTTGATCTGCACCGCCAGCTGCTGCGCAAAAACCCGTTTCTCTTCGCTGGCCCAGGATTCCTCATCCTCGTCATCACCGTCGCTGCCATTGGCAATTGGTTTCCACAGCGTCACGCTGCCGCTGGCCTCTGGATAATTGCTGCGATGTTCGGGGACCCGATGATCCAGCCCCAATTGCTCATGGCTGAGCTGTTCGAGCGTCGCGTCGACGACGTCCAGAATCGGCGGGGTCGAACGGAAACTGCGGTCCAGCGACAGATCGCCGAACGGCTGTTCCGACGCCTCTGCCAGGGCAAAAAATTCGGTTCGCGCATTGGCATAATTATGCGGGCTGGTGCCCTGAAAGCCGAATATCGCCTGCTTGAAGTCGCCAACCGTGAACAGGGTCCGGTGCCGTTCCGGATCGGCGCCGATGCCGGCAAAAAATTCACCCGCCAGCGCCCGGACGATCTCCCATTGCGCGAGATTGGTGTCCTGCGCCTCGTCGATCAATATATGATCGGTGCGCTGGTCGAGCTTGTAGCGGATCCAGGCCGCCATATCGCTTTTCTGCAGCAGCCGGGCGGTCATCCGGATCATGTCGTCAAAATCGACGACGCCATGCAGTTTCTTTGCGTCGGCATAACGATAGTAGAAGGCGCGCCCGGCTTCCAGCGCCCCCGCGAACAGATCGGCATATTCGAACAGGACCGCTTTTTCGAGCAGGCCGTTGCTCCATTCGAACAAGGAACCGGCAATAAAATCATAGTCCGGCAGGGCTTTGAGCAGCCCCTTGGTGGCCTTGGGCGGCGCGCCGGTGGTCTTGGTCGCCCAGGCCAGATGAACCTCCGACAAGGCAGCGGCGCGCTCTTGCGGATTGAGGGTTAACCAGAGCCGGATCGCCAACTGGCGTTCCTGTTCCTTCTTGCCGCCAGATTCCGCCATCGCATCGCGCAACAAGCTGATCGCGCGGAGGTCGATCGCTTCGTCACTGCAGCGCTCCGCCAGCCAGGACAGCGCGTCACCTTCGATGGGAAGGCCCAGCAATTGCCGGACAAAGGGCAGCACGCCGGTGGCGAGATTTTCCATTGCATCGGCTTTGGCCGCACAGGCCATCAGAAATTGTTCGGTGGCCTCTTCGCCCATCCGGACGCTCAATTGCTGGATCGCTTCGATGATTTCAGGTCGCCCTGTCCGCTCTTCTTCGAGCAGCAGATCACCCAGGGCGTCGCGCGCCAAAATTTTCTGGTCGCGCGCCTCGATCGGCTTGAACATCGAGGCAATACCGGCTTCCTCCGGAAAGGAAGCGAGCAGCGACTGGCAAAAGCCATGGATCGTCATGATCCGCAAACCGCCGCCCTGCGCATCAAGAACGCGGGCAAATAAAGTCCGCGCGCGGTCTCTGGTGTCTGGTCCGGTCGATGCGCCGATCGCGGCGAGATCATTGGCCAACAGGATATCGTCCATCCGAACCCAGGCGGCCAGTTGCCGATTGATCCGTTCCGCCATTTCGGCGGCGCCCGCCTTGGTGAAGGTCAGGCAAAGAATATGCTCGGGATCGACCTTTTCCGTCAGCAGCAGGCGAAACACCCGCGCCGTGAGAACCTGGGTCTTGCCGGTGCCGGCAGAGGCGCTGAGCCAGATATTGGTTTCGGGCTCGACCGCATCGATCTGCCGGTCCTTGAGCGGAAAGATTTTGGGCTTGTCTTTACTCATGATCCGGCACCTCCGCCGGTGCGCGGCCATACCATTCTTCGAGCCGCATCAGCTGGTCATAATCGGCATAGCGGGCATATTCCGGATGCAGCTTGGCGGTCATCGGTTCCGCGCCCTTCAGATAACAATCGGCTGCCTCGTTGAACCGGGCAACAGCATGGTCGACCATCGCATCCGCCGCGATGATATTGTCGCCGCGCCCCTGTGTGGGCGAGCGGACATGGCCGAAATTGTCGGTGCCACTCTTTTTCGCCAGCGACCAATATTCGAAGGCAACCGCCTCGCCTTCAATGTCCTTGAAGCCACCCAGCTCGGCTATCGCGGCGAGCAGTCCCAGTTGCAGATTATAGCCTTCGATCACCGCCTTGTTGCTCGGTGCGCCGCCGGTCTTGTAATCGACAATCGCCAGACCGCCCTCCGGCATCCGGTCAATGCGATCGGCGATGCCGGACAGTTCGACACCGGCAATCTCGGCCTTGCCGTAAATTTCGGAGGCAATCGGCTCCCGTCCGGTCTTGCCATTGGCCGCGAGCGTATCGGCGATCCAGGCGAGACCCTCTAGCAGGCGCGGCGCCCACAGGCTGCGCATCAGCGGGTGCAGGCCGGGATCGTTGAGAAATGCCTGCGCCCTTTCGCGCAGCGCGCCGGGTGCATAATGGTCCTGCTTGGCCCATTGATCGAGGATGTCGTGAATGATCGTCCCGCGCCAGGCCGCGCTCGGGTCGGCGTCGATCATATCGAGCGAGGCGAAGCCCATGATCTTTTTCGCATAGAATGAATAAGGATCGGCGATCAGACTATCGACCTGGGTTACCGAAATCGGGATAAGGCGCTGTTCCGCACTCGGCATCGGCGCGGGGCGTTCATAGGGCGGGGATTCCATTTTAGGCTGGTCGATCGCGGACATCCAGGTTCGGGCCTCTGGATGTTCCTTCAGATTATCGCCGCACATGCCTTTCAGCCGGAGCAGGAAGCGCGAGGCAATCGCCGGTCCGGAATCATCCCGGCGCGCCCGCGACAATATGACTTTCTTCGCCCCCATCGCTCCGACCAGATCATGGGCGGAAAGACCGATTTGCCGTTCCTGTGCCGTTAGCCCGAGCGATTTGCGGATCATCGGTGCGAGCCAGGGATCGGGGGTTATCGCTTGCGGCCAGCTGCCCTCGTTGAGGCCGCAGCAGATCACCAGTTCCGACTGTTGCAGGCGCGCTTCCAGCAGACCATAAAGCGCGATCCGCGGATGGCCGCCATAAGGCGGGCGCACCGATATTTCGGCCATCAGAGTCTCGAAATAGCCGGCCAGTTCATTGGCCGCGATGCGGATCGGACCCATTTCCGCCCGGACCTGCAATTTCGTCAGCAATTCGGCCAGTTCCCGTCCACCCGGGCCAGCCCAGATCGCGCCATCGGTCAAGGTCTCGGCCAGTTGCCGCAACTGATCCAGCAGATGCGGCCAGTCCAGCGGCGGCGCGAACAGATTTTCCATCGGCGCGAACATCATGCGGGTAGATTTCCACCACGGCGCGATTGCTTCGCGCAGTTTCTTCGTCCGGCGGTTGTCGCTCTTTAGCAGCGCATCAATGCCCGCCAGCCCCGGCGCTGGTCGCGGGCCGCGGAGCAGCAGGTCGAGCTGGCGGACTTGGTCGAGCCATAAGAGCCGCCCGTCGCCGCGCTGCACCAGCGGATGTTTGAGCAAGGCGAGAAATTCTGCCGGCGGAAAACCATCGGCGACCGCCGCCAGCAGGTTCAGAAAGAACACGCCTTCCGGCAGCTTTGCGAGAGGCTGGCCGGCGGTGTCATCGACCTGAATTTCCCAGCGTTTCAGATGGGAGGAAATCCGCGTTGCCAGGGACCGGTCCGGCGTGACAATCGCTACCCGTTGATCCGGGTCTTCCAGCGCCTCGCGGGCCAGCAGGGCGATGATCTGGGCTTCTTCGGCGCTGTTGCCCGCCTCGACCGTCTGCACCCCGGCAAGACTGCGCTCACTGCTTTCCAGTGTCTGCCAGCGCACGGTCAGCTTCGGGATCGCGAAGGCATTGCTCAGCGCCCGGCTGCGCTTGGCCGCAGCGCCGCTTTCGCCGGTACGCGGCCAGCGCAGGATTTCGCCGCGCGCGATCGACATCCGGTCGAGCAATAATTTCATGTGATATTGCGGATGGGTTTCCTGCGCACGCTTGATATGGCCGTTTTCCGGATCGGGCTTGAACGGGCCCAGCAAGTCCCATTCCTCGTCCGGCATGATCAGGTCGAGGTCGGGCAGGACCACGAGCCCCGAGGGCATGAAAGCTATGGTTTCCAGAAAGCGGGCGATAGCGGGCGCGGAGGTGGTGACGCCCGCCGCGACGACAAAATGACCGGGCGGCGATGTTTTCCAGCTTTTCGCGATATGGTCGAACAACGCGTTGCGGCGCACCGCCTGATCAACCCGCTGCCATTTTTCCAGCTGTTGCCGCCATTTTTCCGCAATGATCAGGAAGAAGCGATAGGAATCCTGCCAGTGACTGGACAGGTCGAGACTGTCCGGTTCCGTTTTCATCAGGTCAGCCAGCGAAATTTCTTCGATATTCAGCTGGTCGAGCGTGCGGGCAAATTCCCGCGCCAGCCGCAGCGCATCCTTTGCCAATATCGCATCCTCGCGCAGCCGGATTTCCTTCTGGATCAATTGCGCCAGGGTGAGCAGCCGATCCATCGGATCGACGGCGGCCGGAATATCCAGCGCCAATTCCCCGGAATCGAGCGCTACACCGATCGATTCATCCAGATCGAGATCGCCGATTACCGCCATTTGCGGCAGCAACAGCCCATCTTCGCTGAGCCGGACGAAAGCTTCCTGCAATGCCCGCTGAGCGCGGTTATTGGGCAATATGACGAGGCCGCGGGCCAGCCCGAAGGCATCCTTGGCAAAGCGGTCAATCAGTCCCTGCGCCAGCGCATCGGCAAAGCCGCCGTGCGCGGCGATATTGTAAATCGATGGCCGACGGCGGTCAGACATGCGCCAGCGCGGCTTCTGTCGGCGCTATCGCTTCCGGCGAGCCAACTTCGAACCATTCGCCCTGGTGAACGGCTCCAAACAAACGACCTTCGCCGATCGCCCGTTCCCAGAATATATTGGTCGAAAAGGGACCGGCGGGCGCGTCGCGCAAAAGGCGTTTGGAAAGCAGCTGGATACCGGAATAGATCAGCGGTGCTTCCTGTCCCGGCAGCTTGCGCGAAATGCGGTTCTCGTCATCAAGATGAAAATCGCCGGTGCCCTGATAATTATGCGCCGAGATTCGCGGCACCAGCAGCAACAGCGCGTCCATCTGCTCCTCGTCCCAGGCTTGCGCCAGTTGATGCAGGCTGTTGGTCGGGCCATCGGTCCACAGATTGTCGCTGTTGATGCAGAAAAATGTTGCTTCCGCGATCAAAGGCTCGGCTTGCACCAATCCGCCGCCGGTCTCCAGCAACTCTTCTCGCTCGTCGGAAACCCGGATATCGATCGGATAGGGCAAGGCAGCAAGATGGGCTTCCATCATGTCTGCCAGATAATGCACGTTGACCACGGCCTTGCCTATGCCCGCTTCGACAAGCTTGTCAAAACAATGGTCGATCATCGCCTTGCCCGCCACTTCGACCAGCGGCTTCGGCCGATTTTCGGTCAGCGGGCGCATGCGTTTGCCCAGTCCGGCCGCCATGATCATCGCGGTTTCGACCTTGATCATCGAGTGGCTTTCGGCACCGGGATCGGCCGAACGCGCACTTCGCTCGGAATATTCTGGTCAAACCATTTGGTGACCGGTGCAAGCGCAGGGTGACGCAGGTCTTTCTCCAGCAGACGCCACATTCTGGGCAGGAAATCAAGATAGCGCTGTTTACCGTCCCGCACCGAAAGCCGGGTGAATATGCCGATGATCTTGGTGTTTCGCTGCGCGCCCAAGATTGCATAATGATTGCGAAATATTTCTGCCGCGTCCTTGCCATGATCAGCCAGATAATAAGCGAGCATATTCTCCTCGAGTTCATCCGACACGTCGCGGCGGGCATCCTGCAACATCGACACCAGATCATAGGCGGGATGGCCGTTCAGCGCGTCCTGGAAATCCAGCAGGCCAAACGTGCCATCTTCTAGCAGCATGATATTCTCGGCATGATAGTCGCGCATCACCGTTACCGGAGGGTCTTGCGCCGCGATAACGGGTTCCAGTATCTCCCGCCAGATCGCCTCGAAACTTGCTGCGTCCACGTCCAGTTGCTGGGCCGGACAATAATATTCGGTCAGCAAATTGGCTTCGCGCAAATATTGCGCCTGATCATATTCCGCTATCGGGGCCGCCGGCACCTTATGCAATTCCCGCAGCAGATCGACGGCCTGACGATAGATCGCGTCCTCATCCTCTGGATGGTCATCTAGATGCTCGCGCATCCGCTGATCACCAAAATCCTCCAGCAGAACCAGGCCTTGAGTCAGGTCGCGCGCAAAAATCTCGGGTGCAGCAAAGCCGGAGCTCGTTAGATATTCGGCAATAGCGATAAACGGCTTCGGATCTTCATGCGGCGGCGGCGCATCCATCAATATGGCCCGGCGATCACCATCGCGGACGCGGAAATAGCGGCGGAAAGACGCGTCTCCCGCCACCGGCGACAATATTGCGTCGCCCCACCCATATTGTTTCAAAAAATCTGCCGCTGCTGCTGGCGGTTTCATGTCAGTGGCCATCGATTGTTCCAAGCGTTACCGGCGTTCCAAGTCAACCGGCGATTGCCCTCGCCGGTTATTTCCAGTTCAATATTGAGCGCATCCTGCCAGAAACTGTCGGGCATCCGGTCGGGCCATTCGACGATCATCGCGCCATCGATCAGCGAGTCTTCCAGACCGAGTTCGGGAATTTCCTCCGGGTCTTCAATCCGGTACAGATCTACATGGGCGACCGGGATTCTGGTTTCGGGCGGTTCATAGGGCTGGACAATCGCGAAGGTCGGACTTGGCACTTCGCCGCGATAGCCCAGCCCTGCCAATATGCCTCTCGCCAATGTCGTTTTTCCGGCCCCGAGCGTGCCTTTCAGCGCAATTTTGTCTCCTGCTCGCAGCAAGGCGCCCAATTCTCGCCCGACATCAAGGGTCGCCTGCACATCCTCCAATATCAACATTCTGTCATTGCCTCGGCAGATGCAGGGTTACCAGCGTGCCCTGACCCGGTTCGGACGTCAGGGTCAGGTCGCCGCCATGGGCCCGGACCAATTGACGCGCCAATGGCAGGCCAAGGCCTCCCGATTTCTCATTTGTCTTTTGATCACGCGAACGGGCGAAACTGTCGAACACCTTGGACTGGTCGCCGGCGGTCATCCCGGGGCCATCGTCGGATATGTGGATCAGCGCCTGCTTCACATTGCCGGATCCGTGAATGAGCACCCTGCCGCCTTGGCCGGTATATTTGATCGCATTGTCGATGATCTGAGAAATCGCCTGGCTGAGCCGCTTCTTGTCGGCCATCGCCGATCCGAGTTTTTCGTCCAGCTGCAGCTCCATCCCGATATTCTTGGCTTTCGCTTCATCGGCGAAATGGCCTGCTAGATCCTCGATCAACTTGTTCAGATTGACCTTGTCCTTGGCAATCGGCAGCGCGCCGGCTTCGCTTTGGCTCAGGTCGAGGACATTTTCGATCTGGTTGCCCAGACGTTTGACCGACTGCAGGATCGCGCGCACATATTCATGGCCGCGGTCGGTCAGCGGTCCGGCAATGCCCTGATCCAGAAGCTCCGCAAACCCGCCTATGGACGTAAGCGGAGTGCGAAATTCGTAACTCATATTGGACAGGAAGCTGCCCTTTATCGAGTCCGCTTCGACCAGCGCCTCATTGCGTTCGCGCAGCGCCTGTTCGATCCGATAGCTATCCGAAATATCGAGCATGGTGAACAATGCATTGCCATCGGGCAGCGGGATGGCGGCAAATTCATAGCGCCGTCCGTCAGCGAAGTTGAGACGTCCGCCTTTCTGTTGACGCTCGGTCGTCGCGCTGCGCACCATTTCGCGCACTTCCGAGATGCGCGCGGGCTGTTTTAACTGGACAGCCATTCTCTGCATCAGTGAATCCACGCGCGGATGCTTGCCCAGATCCTCTTCATCAAGACCCCAGTTATTGGCAAATTGATGGTTCCAGATATTCAATTTTCCATCGGCGGCAAAAACGGCGAGGGATTCAAACAGATTGTCAAAGGTCGCGGTCCTGACTCTGAGCAGGGTATCGCGGGCGCTCGCCAGTTGAACCTGTTCGGTGCGGTCTTCGAAAATGACCAGCAACCCGCCATCCGGAGTCGGATTGGCCAGCACCCTCAGATGGGTTCCGTCGGCCAGCAGCCAGTTTTCTTCAATCGCCTTGGTGGACTGGAACCAGCCGGTTCGTTCCTCGCGCCATTCCGGAAAATCACGGACTTCCGGAATCCGGTTCATTTCGCGCATACGATCCAGCACACGCGGGAATTCGGGCCGTTCCGCCATCCATTGCTGACGCATGGAAAAAATACGCTGGAATGGAAGATTGCAGAATTTCAGCGACTTATCCGCACCGAAATGGGCCACGCCGGCAGAAATCTTGTCGAGCATATCCCGCTGCGATTCACCGAAACGTCGCTGCTCCCGCCGGGCGTCTTCCAGTTCCTGAATGTCGATGGCATAACCAGCGATACCAGACCTGCCAAGCGGCACATCGACCACCTGTGTCATGCGTCGCTCGCCGCCTACCGTTGTCGCAACGACCCGCTCAAATGGTTCGCCTTTGTCCCTTGCCCGGGCAGCGGCATCGACCGGACGGAACCCGTCGATCGTCTCCACCAGTTCAATGCCATCAGCGACTACCTGTTCTCCATTTTCGGCATCGACGGCGGCAACATAGGCGCTGTTGACCAAAGTCAGGCGCAGGTCGGGAGACCGGTGCCACATCGGCACCGGAGCCGCCTCGATCAGAGCGGAGAGCGCATCAAATGCCGCGCGCGCTGCTTCGTTTTCATCGCGAAGCTTGGCGATCTGCCCTTCGCTGTCCGTCGCGTCGAAAACCCACAAAAGCGCACTGCCATTCGGCGCGATTTTCTGATCCGCCAGTCCGCCACGGATCAGCAGCGCCTTGTCCGAACCGCGTATTTTTATCGCACGAACAAAGCTGCTTCCGGTTTTCTGCGCCAGATTGATATCCTGCATCAGCGCATCCAGATCTTGCCGAACCATCCCGCGGGATTCCTCGTGCAATTCCGAGATATGCGCAGGCAGATGATCAAAACCAAGCCAGTGCATCAGGCGCTGCGAAGCCTCCAATTTGCCATCGGATCGCACCAGCAACGGCAGAGCAGGTGATGTTTCAAGCAATCGCCCCAGTCTTCCGGATTGCCGCACGGTCGATTCAGCCTTGTTCTTCATCGCCAGGCCAGTCCATATTGCCCAAGCGGCAGTGCCCAGCCAGGCAGCAAGAATGAGGCCCAAAATTACGGCGGTAAGATCCGGGACGTTCGTCATTGACTAAATCGATTAGACGGATAGTTAACCTACGAAAACCCCTATTCTTTATGACTTGGAAAAGCGCCGCGGACTAAGTTATTCACGGCGGCGGAATAAAGCGGAGAACAACCATGCCGATTGACGAAAGCCGGGTCTTCAAACCGATCAATATCGCGCTGCTGACCGTTTCCGATACACGTACGCTGAAAGACGACACATCCGGTGATATATTGGCCGAACGGATCGCGCAGAAAGGCCACATATTATTGCATCGCAATTTGCTGAGAGACGAGAAATCCATTCTCGTGGCACAACTCCACACGTGGATTGACGACGAGCAAGTCGATGTCATCATCACCACCGGCGGCACTGGTCTGACCGGCCGCGATATTACGCCGGAAGCGCTAAACACGGTCAAGGACAAGGATATTCCCGGCTTCGGCGAATTGTTCCGCTATCTGAGCATCGCCAAAATCGGCACCTCCACGGTGCAATCGCGCGCGTGCGCCGTGGTTGCGCGCGGAACCTATATATTCGCGCTGCCCGGCTCCAATGGCGCCGTGAAAGATGGCTGGGACGGCATATTGGACACCCAGCTGGACAGCCGCCATCGCCCCTGCAATTTTGTCGAGCTGATCCCCAGGCTGCTTGAAAAATAGCGATTCAATCTATTTGTTCTTTATATGTTCTCATAGTATGAAGAGCGGATGGCCGACAAAAATCCAATATATCCTGAGGCGCAAAAAGGCAGGGGTGCGCCATCCAATAGGGTGTCGCAGCGTTTCAACCTGCAAGACCGGGAGATCGACGGCGACTGGCTCGATGAACGGGACCGTATCGGAGACAGCGCCGCCAAGCTGAGGACCGACGTCACGATCGAATTTCCCAAATCGATCATCAATTACAACCAATCCCCCGACCTGCCGTTCGACCGCTCGATCAACGCCTATCGCGGTTGCGAACATGGTTGCGTCTATTGCTATGCAAGGCCAACCCACGCTTATCATGACCTCTCCCCCGGTCTCGATTTCGAAAGCAAGCTGTTCGCCAAACCCAATGCCGCCGAGCTGCTCCGCCAGACCTTTGCCAAACCGAACTACCAGCCGGCCAGCCTCGCCATCGGCACCAACACCGATCCCTATCAGCCGATT
>NZ_JBALTF010000047.1:0-3704 GCF_036964675.1 Parasphingorhabdus sp.
GCGCGGCTCGAGAAGCTGAAGGCATCCGAAGAAGTGGAAGCGCTGACCATCTGCCTGATGAACAGCTATGTCGATGGCCGGCACGAAAAGGCTGTCGCTGCGATTTGCGCAGAAGTCTTTCCCGACATTCCGATTTCGATATCGTCGGACATATTGCCCGAGATGCAGGAATATGAACGCGCGCTCACCACCGTTGCCAATAGCGCCGTCCGCCCGGCCGTGGCGCGCTATGTCGGCAATCTGGAAAAAGAGCTGAAGGCATGGGGCAGCAAGGCGAAGCTCAACCTGCTGCGTTCCGACGGCGGACTGATGTCGGCCGAGAAAAGCGCCGAGGCGCCGGTCAACCTGCTGATGTCGGGACCGGCTGGCGGCGTCGCCGGTGCGGTCTGGGTAGCCAAAAGTGCCAATGTGAAAAATATACTGACTCTCGACATGGGCGGCACATCGACCGATGTCGCGCTGATTGAAAATGGCTCGGCGCGGCTGCAGCGGGAAACTTCGGTCGGCGACCTCAATGTCCGTGCCTCTTCGATCGACGTCAAGACCGTCGGTGCCGGCGGCGGCTCGATCGCCTTTGTGCCCGAACTGACCAAGGCGCTGCGCGTCGGACCGGAAAGCGCCGGTGCCGTGCCCGGGCCGGTCGCCTATGGCAAGGGCGGCGAACTGCCAACGGTGACCGATGCCAATGTCGTGCTCGGCTATCTACCCGAATCCCTGCTCGGCGGCAGCTTCACCCTCGACCGCGAAGGCGCGAAAAAGGCCGTGCAGACGATCGCCGATGCGCTCAATATCGACCTGATGGACGCAGCGGCAGGCATTATCGATATTGTGAACGAGAATATGTTCGGCGCGCTGCGGCTGGTCTCTGTCCAGCAGGGCTATGATCCGCGCGAATTTGCCCTGATGGGCTTTGGCGGCGCCGGACCGCTGCACGCCAATGCGATGGGCAAGCTGATGAACAGTTGGCCGGTGATCATCCCGCCGTCGCCCGGCGTGCTCTGCGCCTATGGCGACGCGACGACGCGGCAACGGGTCGAAACCCAGCGCAGCTTCAACGAGATGGCGCAGAATACGACCGATGACGAACTCACCATCTATCTCGACAGTCTGGGCGCGCAGGTCCGCCAGGAGCTGGAAGCCGAAGATGTCGCGCCCGGGGATATCGAGCTGTTCTACGAAATTGATATCCGTTATGCGGGGCAAGCCTTTGAAATTCCGCTGTCGGTGGAGCCGGAAGGCCTCTCGATCCAAAAGCTGATCACCCGCTTTGATACCGAGCACGAACGATTGTTCACCTTCAATCTCGACGAGACACCGCATGAGATCGTCAATGTCCGCGCGGTTGCGCTGGGCAAGTCCGCCGATGTCGCGCCGCCGGTCATCGCAAAGGGGGATGCCGATCCATCCGCCGCAAAGACCCGCGATCACCAGCTCTACATGGACGGCAAGATGCAGGATGCGGTAATTTATGACCGCGCCCTGCTGAAGGCCGGCAATCGCATTCCGGGACCGGCGATCGTCACCGAAATGGATAGCACCACGCTGGTGCACAGCGGCTGCGAGGCGCTGGTCGACGCGCATGGCAATCTGATCATCAACCTGTTGGAAGGAGCGTAACATGCCCGCACAGATTATCGAAACCAACAGCGCTCCGTTCAACCAGGTCGCGGTCGATCCGGTCACCCTCGACATCATGGAAAATGCCCTGCGCAACGCCCGGATCGAGATGGACGCCACTTTGGTGCGCACCGCCATGTCGCCCGGTATCAGGGAGCAAGGCGATGCCTTTCCGCTGATCGCCGACCGGCAGGGCAAGATGGTCGTCGGCCAGTTCGGCAGCTTCATCGACGGCTTTTTGCGCGCCTATCCCGGCACCATTGAAGAAGGCGACATGATCTTTCTCAGCGATCCGTACAGCTGCGAAGGCGCGGTCAGCCACAATAACGACTGGCTGGTCCTGCTCCCGGTCTATCGCGGCGGCAGGCTGGTGGCCTGGACCGCGATGTTCGGCCATCAGTCCGACATTGGCGGCAAGGTTGCCGGTTCGATCCCGATCGACAGCAAGAGCGTGTTCGAGGAAGGCGTCCGGATCCCGCCGGTAAAAATCTACCAGAAGGGCGTTTACAACGAAGAGATGGTCAAGGTCGTCCTGCACCAGAGCCGCAAGCCGGACTGGTGCGCCGCCGATCTCAACGCGCTGATCGCTTCCTGCCGGGTGGCGGCTCGCCGGGTCGACGAAATGTGCGGCCGCTTTGGCGAAGATGAATTTGCCAGCGCCACCGATCTGCTGCTGGCGCGCAACCACCGGGCGATGAAACATCTGATCGAAACCAGCATCGGCGAGGAACCGGTCAGCTTCTCCGACTATATCTGCGACGATGGCGTTGGCTTTGGCCCCTACAAGATCAGCTGCAAGATGTGGCGCGAGGGCGGCAAGGTCATTCTCGATTTCGAGGGCACCGATCCGCAGGCACCCAGCTCGATCAACTTCTTTCTCAACGAGAATATGTTCAAGATGTTCTTCGGCATCTACATGATCATGGTGTTCGATCCGCAAATATTGTTCAACGACGGTTTCTATGATCTGGTCGATGTCCGGATTCCCGAAGGCTCGCTGCTCAAGCCGAAATATCCGGCAGCGCTCGCCGGACGCACCCATGCGCTCGGCCGGATTTTCGATATTCTCGGCGGCCTGCTCGGTCAGCGCCAGCCGGAATTCCTCAACGGCGCCGGCTTCTCTTCCAGCCCGCATCTGATGTATTCGGGATTCGACAAGAGCGGCGAATGGTTCCAGCTGTTCCAGATCGGCTTTGGCGGCATTCCCGGTCGCCCCTTTGGCGACGGACCCGATGGTCATTCCTTGTGGCCGGGCTTCACCAATGTTCCGAACGAATTTCTCGAGAAATATTTCCCGCTTCGCATCGAGCGCTATGAAGCCAAGCCCGACAGCGGCGGTGCCGGCCTGTTCCGCGGCGGCAATGGCATCCATATGACGTACTGCTTCCTCGAACCCGGCACCGTCGCGATTCATGACGACCGCTGGTTCACCTATCCCTGGGGCGTCAATGGCGGCCAGCCCGGCGAACGGGCGACCAAGATATTGGAACGCGCCGATGGCTCGAAAGAAGTGGTCGGCAACAAGCAGGATGGCATTGAAGTGCGCGAAGGCGATTTGCTTCACTTCATCACCTGGGGCGGCGGCGGCTGGGGCAACCCGCTGGAGCGCGATCCCGAACTGGTCGCTCTGGAAATCCGCCAGGGGCTGGTGACCGTGAACGGCGCGCGCGACTATGGCGTGGTCATTGCCGCAGACGGCAGCGTCGATGGTCCGGCAACCGAAAGCCTGCGCAAGGAAATGGCGGACAATATCGTCGAGACCGACGGGCCGTTCAACTTTGGCCCCGATATCGAAACGTTGCGGGCCAATTGTCTGGCCGAAACCGGCCTGCCCGCGCCGATTCAACCGGGAACCGTCGCCGCATAAACATCTCCCCGCTATTCAAAGTGCGGTTTGTGGCAACTTCCGCAAGGCCTTAGACCCTGTCGAATGACGGGGAGAGGTACAATAGTCGACAGCAACACAGATGTTCTGATCATTGGGGCCGGTGCAGCGGGCCTCACCGCAGCGCTGGCGGCGCACGACGCCGGTGCGTCGGTCCGGCTGATCGAAAAGCAGGACCGGCTGGGCGGAACCGCTGCGATTT
>NZ_JBALTF010000047.1:3801-22198 GCF_036964675.1 Parasphingorhabdus sp.
AGCGCTGGCGGCGCACGACGCCGGTGCGTCGGTCCGGCTGATCGAAAAGCAGGACCGGCTGGGCGGAACCGCTGCGATTTCCGGCGGTGTGGTCTGGCTGCCCGATCATGACCAGATGGCAGCGCAGGGCAAGGACGATAGTGCCGCTGACGCGCTGGCCTATTTTCTGTCACTCGACCATGGCGAAATGGATGAGGCTGTGCTCGGCGCTTTTGTCACCGAGGCCCGGCAGATGCTGTCTTTCCTGACCGGGATTGATGCGATCAGGCTGACGATGATGCCGGATTATCCGGATTATTACGAGGATCGTCCCGGCGCGAAAGCCGATGGCGGACGATCGCTCGACAATGACCTGTTTGATTTTACCTCGCTCGGCGAATGGAAAGACCGGGTCTTTCAAAATGGCCCCTCTCCGAGAATGATGCTCCGCGAGACGCCGCTTGGCGGCGGCAGCGGCGTGGTCGATCCGGCAGAATTGCAGCAGCGGGCCGACCGGGATCAGCGCGGCTGGGGGCAGGCGCTGGTCGGGCGGCTGCTCAAGGCCTGCCTGGAACGTGGCATCAAACCTGATCTGGGATGCGGCGGTTACCGGCTCTGTATCGAAAATGGACGGGTCACCGGCGCGATTGTCGAACGCGGAGACCAGCAGGAAACAATCAGCGCACGGCAGGCGGTGATATTGGCGACCGGCGGATTTGAATGGAATGAAGCGCTGAAACATGCCTTTTTGCGCGGGCCGCTCGACGCGCCGGCCTCGCCGCCGACCAATAAGGGCGATGGCCTGAAAATGGCAATGGCAGCGGGCGCAAGCCTCGGCAATATGACCAGCGCCTGGTGGGTGCCGACCCTCGCCGTGCCGGAGTCCGAGTGGCAGAGCGGCGAGGTCCGCAACATGCCGGTGCTGATCGAACGGACCCTGCCGCATGGCCTGTTGGTCAACCGCGACGGTAAAAGATTCTGCAACGAAGCGGCGAACTACTCGGCGCTGGCCGGGGCCTTTCATCGGTTCGAACCGGCGACTTATGATTATCCCAACCTGCCCGCCTATCTGATTTTCGATTCGCAATATCGGGAGCGCTATCCACTGGCCTCGTTCATGCCAGGTACGCCATTGCCGGACTGGGTGGCAAAGGCGGATACGCTTGAGGAACTGGCGACGAAAATCGGTGTCGATGCGCAAAATCTTCCGGCCACGGTCAACCGGTTCAATGATCTGGCCGAGCGGCTGGATGATCAGGATTTTGCCCGCGGCAAGACCGACTATGACCGTTTCTATGGCGACCGCTCTCGCGAGGGTGCGGCTGCGACTCTGGGTGCGCTGACCAAGGCACCCTTCTACGCGGTGGAAATCAAAATGGGCGCGCTCGGCACCAATGGCGGTCCGAAAACCAATGCGCAGGCGCAGATTCTCGGTGTCGATGGCGAGCCGATTGCCGGACTGTTCGGGGCGGGCAATGTGATCAGCGCGCCAACCGGCAGCGTCTATGCCGGCGCCGGCGGCACTTTGGGGCCAGCCCTGACATTTGGCTATATCGCAGGTCGCGCGGCGGCCCAGCGGATCAATCAATGACCGAACCGATCAAGAGGATGAAATAATGGGCATATTGGATCAATTCAAACTGGACGGCACCGTTGCCGTTGTCACCGGCGCCGGCAAGGGCATCGGACGGGCGATTGCGCTCGGACTGGCCGAGGCGGGAGCGGATGTTGCGGTGGCGGCGCGCTCCGCCGATGATCTGGAAAAGGTCGCCGCAGAAATTCGCGCATTGGGTCGCCGCGCGATCGCGGTTCCGACCGATGTAACCAGCCGCGCCGCGCTGGAAAATCTCGCCAGCCGCGCGGTCGAGGAACTCGGTCGCCTGAGTATCTGGGTCAGCAATGCCGGCGGCCTGCCCGATGGCACGCCCCGCTATCTGACCCGCACGCCAGAAGAAAGCTGGGACGCACAGATTGAACTCAATCTGAAAAGCGTGTGGATGGGCGCCGTCGCAGCGGCCAAGCATATGGCCGATGATGGCGGCGCGATTATCAATATATCCTCGCGCGCAGCGATGGGCGGGCAGGTCAAGAACGGCCCCTATGGCGCGTCGAAGGCGGCGGTGAACAGCCTGACCGCCAGTCTGTCGCTCGAACTGGCGCCGAAAATCCGGGTCAATGCAGTGGCACCCGGCCCAATCCCGACCGAGAATTTCGACGAATCGATGGGCATCGATTCCGACGAGAAGCGCGAGTCATTGCTCAAGCAGTTTCAGATCCCGCTGGCCCGTTTTGGCCGGGAAGAGGATATTGCTGCGGCGGTGGTCTATATGGCTTCACCGGCGTCGAGCTGGGTGACCGGACAATGTCTCTATGTCGCAGGAGGCAAGTGAACCGCCAGGGTCAGGCCCTAGGCCTGCTGGCGTTTCATCCACACCCAGACGCGCCAATAATGAAAGCCCGCCCATAGGTTGAACAAGGCGAGCACCATCAGCGCCCGCTGAAGCGCGCTCGCTTCGAGAGCAATATTGCCGCCGGCAAAATAGTCTGACAGGCCGCCGACGAAAACCGGGCCGATGCCCAGTCCGATCAGGCCGGCTAACATCAAATATATCGCGACCGCCATCGCCCGTGTTCGGTCGCTGGCCAAGGTCTGGACGGCGGCGAAGCTGGGACCAAAATAGAAGGTCGCGGCAAAGGTCGGAAATCCCAGCAGGGCAATCGCAACATTGGCATTGTCGGCGTAGATGGCGGCAATCATGCCGGGGCCCGCGAGAACCAGAACCAGTCCGCTGACCAGCAGTGGCAAGGCCGGATCGCGCTTGCCGATAATATCGCCGACCTTGCCGCCAAACCAGGCCCCGAAACCGCCGGTTATCCCGACCATCACGCCCAGCTTCCAGCCAAGCTCGCCATAGTTCATGCCGTGCACCCGGACGAACAGGCCGCCATAGAAACTGGCCAGGCCATAAGAGACAAATTGCACCAGCACCCCGGCTGCAACCAGATGCCAATAAGCGGGTTTGCGCGACAGTTCGAACAAGGCTGTGCGCAAGGTCATCTCACCGGCCGCAGGTTGAAAGGCCTTGGCCAGGCTGACCTTGCCGCGCGGATCGGGCACGGTGAACCAGATCACCACGGCAATGATTATTCCTGGCAAACCGGCCAGCAGAAACGCGGCCCGCCAGCTGAACAATTCCGTGATATAGCCGCCTCCGGCATAAGCCAGAAACGCGCCGACCGGCACCGCTGCGCCCATGATCCCGAGCGCACCGGCCCGGCGTTCGGGCGGGAACAGGTCGGCAATCAGGCTATGCGATGCTGGCGCTGATCCGGCTTCGCCAATGCCAACCCCGACGCGCGCCAGGAACAGCTGGACAAAATTGCCCGCCAGCCCGCACAGCACGGTCATCAAGGACCAGACGGCAATCGCAATGGCGATAATCCGGCTGCGGTTCCAGCGATCCGCCAGCGCCGCCAGCGGGATCGCCAGCGTTGTATAGAAAATCGCGAAGGACAGGCCGGTCATCAGGCCAAGCTGCGTGTCAGAAAGCCCCAGATCGCGCTTGATCGGTTCGGCGACAATCGAGATCACCTGCCGGTCGAGAAAATTGAGCATGGTGACGACGAACAGGACGGCAAGCGCATAATTGGCGCGACGCCGCGACGCAGCTACAGAATCTGCCTTATTCTCGATGCCCTCGTTGGGGCGAATATCCTCTACCATGTCAAAGCTATGACAGGATTATTTTACTCCCGGCACCCTTTGTTTAGCTAGGACCGATCATCCGCCTGGTCAGAGGGACTGGCCGTCGTCGACGATGATATCCGAACCCGTCACCATCCGCGACGCGTCGGAAGCAAAATAGAGCATCATCGGATCGAGCGATTCGATATCCTGCAACCGGCGGCGATGGAAACTGGCGATCTGCGCTTCGCCGCCTGCGGTCTGATACCAGTCGCCCTGGATTTCGGTCGGGATATAGCCGGGATGGATGGTGTTCACATTGACCCCCATCCGCACCCATTCGCGCGCCAGATTGCGGCCGAGATGAGTGACCCCTGCCTTGCTGGCGGCATAAGCGCTGTCGCCTTCGCCGGTCAGCCGCGAGGTAATCGAACCGATGATCACGATCCGGCCATTTTCCTTGTCCCGGCTGCCGCTGGCGATCAGGCGCCTGGCGCCTTCGCGCGCGACCAGATAGACGCCTTTGAAATTGGTATCGAGCAGGGTCTGCAGCCGGTCTGCCGGCACCTCGGTCGCGCGGCCGGTCGCGGCAACACCGGCATTCGCAACAATCGAATCGACCGTCCCGAAACTTGCTTCCGCCGCATCATAAGCGGCGATGATCGAATCCTCGTCGGTGACATCGAGCGGAACAGCGAGCGCTTTGCCCCCGGCATCAATAATTTCTTTGGCCAAAGCATCTGTCCGGTCGGTTCGCCGGGCCCCCAGCACGACATTGGCGCCCGCCGCTGCGAACAGCTTGGCGAAACGCGCACCAAAACCCGATGAGGCACCCGCGATCAGCGCGGTGCGGCCTGCGAGGGAAAAGGGAATATCCATAATGTCTCTGCTCCGGGGTAGATTGTGCAACAAGCTCTAGACGATCTCGAAATGCTCGGCCAATAGTCAATTGCATAGGAGAAGATCATGATTGACACGTCCCTCGACTTTACCGGCAAAACCGTCTGCATCATCGGCGGCTCGAGCGGGATCGGCAATGCCACGGCGCAGGCCTTTCGCGGCTGCGGGGCAGAGGTCCATGTCACCGGCACGCGGGCCAGCGAAGCAGATTATGCTGCTGACGCGGGCTCTGATCTGGCAGGCCTGACCTTTCATCAGCTCGACGCCGCCGATGATTCCGCGATCATCGCCTTGCGGCAGAAATTCGAGCAGATGGATGTGCTGATCTGCTCGCAGGGCATGGTGCTGTACAAGCGGGCCGAATTTGAACCGGAAAATTTCGCCAAGGTGGTTCAGGTCAATCTCAACAGCCTGATGACCTGCGCCGGACAATTTTACGATTTGCTGAAAGAGGCAAAGGGCTCGCTGATCATCGTCAGCTCGACCGCTGCCTTCCATGCCACGGTCGGCAATCCCGGTTACAATGCCTCCAAGGCGGGCGCGGCGGGACTGACGCGGACATTGGGCAAGGCCTGGGCCCCCGATGGCATCCGGGTCAACGGCATTGCGCCGGGCCTGATTGCGACCAAGATGACCAAGGTGACGACGGACAATCCCAAACGCCGGGAAGCCACCATCCAGTCGATACCGCTGGGCAGAATAGGTGATCCCGATGACATGGCGGGGCTTTCGCTGTTTCTGGCGTCGCCGCTTTCCAACTATATTGTTGGCCAGACCATCATCGCCGATGGTGGCTTGCTGCTTTAGTTCAGGCGGGGGCCAGGGCGGGGCCGAGCTCCGCGTTCACCGCCTTGCCGGTCCACCAGAACAGGAAGCTTGCCATGGTCAGGCTCACCACCACGGTCGCAATCACCGCATAGTTGAGCGACAGGCTGCCATAGGTGTCGGCCCAATTGTCGCTCATCAGGCCGATCAGTGCGGGTCCGATGCCGTAACCGAGCAGGTTGATCGACAGGCTGCTGATCGAGGAGGCGGTGCCACGTTCGGTCGGCAGGACCGCCGATTGGACCATCGAGATGGCCGCGCCCTGGGTGGACACCAGCAGAACATAGCCGCAGATGTAGAGCGCGAGGGTCATTTCGAGGCTGGCCGACAACAGGCAGAAGGTCCAGAATGGCAAGACCATCAGCACCGCCAGCGCGCAATAATATGGCCGCCATCGGGGATTTTTCCTGGCGAGAAAATCAGCCAGATAGCCGCCCAAAATCATCCCGGGAACGCCGCCGGCAAACAACACCGCACCAAGATAAACGCCAACCTCTCCCTGGGTGACGTCAAAATTGCGGATCAATGTCGGGGCCAGCCAAATTGCGAAGGCAAAGGAGGGAATATTGGTGAAGCTGTTGGCGAGGACCACGCGGACAAAGACGCTGTTGCTCCACAGTGACCGCATCGTGATCATGAACGGTTGCTGCTTATCCGCACCGGTTTTCTGCGCATCTTGCGGATAAAAGCGGCCGCGTTTTGGCTCGCGGACGGTGAGATAGAGGATGATTCCCAGCAATACCCCCGGAAGGCCCAGAATCACAAAGGTCCACCGCCAGCCATAAGCCTCTGCCACCAGTCCCCCGGCGGCATAGCCCAGCACAGGGCCGAGCACGGCGCCGACGGCAAATATGCCCATGGCGCGCGACAATTCATGCGGCGCAAAATAATCGGTGATGATCGAAACCGACGGCGGACCGCCGCCAGCTTCCCCCACGCCAACGCCAAGACGGGCGAGCAGCAATGTCCAGAAACCCAAAGCCGCACCGCACAGCGCCGACATCAGACTCCACAAGGACAAAGACACGGCCACCATCGTCCTGCGATTGGCGCGATCTGCCAGCCGTCCGGCCGGAACTCCCAATATCAGATAGAAGACGGTGAATGCCGTGCCGGCGAGCAGGCCGATCTGCGTGTCGCTCAAGACAAATTCGGCCTTGATGTCCTCGATCACGATCGACATCACCAGACGGTCGGCGATGTTGAACATGAAGGTCAGCATCAGCATGACCAGCACATAATAGCGATAGACACCGCCAGAGGCCGAGCCGGATTTTATCTTCATCTGCATCCTCTCCAAAGGATGACACTGGCCTAGCGCGAAAAAGGGGACAGAGCCAGACAGGCTCCATCCCCTTAAATGATAGGGTCATATTCGTCATGCTGAACTCGATTCAGCATCCAGAACCAAGATCGCGACCCTTGCGCGCTATCGCTCTGGATCCCGGATCAAGTCCGGGATGACGAGTTTTGTCTAACCAGCAGCCAGCGCAATATGCCGCCGCATATGATGATCGACGCTGCCGAACTCGCCTTCGATGATCGACAGACGCTTGAAATAGCTGCCCACCGCCAGCTCGTCGGTCATGCCCATGCCGCCATGGGTCTGGATTGCCGACTGGCCGATGAAACGCGCCGCCTGGCCGATGCGGACCTTGGCTGCGGAGACGTTTTTCTTGCGCGTCGCGTCATCTTCATCGAGCTTGATCGTCGCGAGATAGCACATCGACACCGACTGCTCATATTCCATCAGCATGTCCGCCATGCGGTGCTGCAGCACCTGGAAGGAGCCGATCGGCACACCGAATTGCTTGCGCTGGCGCGAATAGTCGAGCGTGGTATCGTTGGTCACCTTCATCGCACCAACCGCTTCGGCGCAGACCGCGGCGGTGGCTTCGTCGACCACTTTCTCGATCAGCGGCAGCGCACTGTCGGCGTCACCGATCAGGGCGTCGCCCGAGAGTTTGACATTTTCGAAATAGACTTCCGAAGCCCGGCGGCCATCGACCGTGGCATAGTCGCGCGTGCTCACACCCTGGGCATCCTTGGCGACAATGAAGACGGACACGCCGTCCTTGTCGGTCTGTCCACCGGCGGTGCGGGCGGTCACAACAAAATGCGTCGCCCATGGTGCGCCAATGACGACAGCCTTGTGGCCATTGAGAATATAGTCACCGCCATCGGCCTTGGCCGTGGTTTCCAGATTGGCCAGATCATAGCGGCCGCGCGGTTCGGCATAGGCAAAGGCAAAGACCATCTCGCCGGAAATAATCCCGCCGATATATTCTTCGCGCTGCGCTGTGCTGCCGCCATGTTTCAGAAAACCGCCAGCGCAGACCACGCTCGGAATGAACGGTTCGACCGCAAGGCCCTTGCCGAATTCTTCCATGATGATCATTGCTTCGGTGGCGCCGCCAAATCCGCCATCTTCTTCCGAAAATGGCGCGGCCAGCATGCCAAGCTCGGCCAGCTGTGACCAAAGCTCCGGCCGCCAGCCGGATTCGCTTGCGATCACGCTGCGCCGCGTATCCCAGTCATATTGTTCGCGGATCAGGCGCGAAATTCCGTCGCGCACCATATTTTGTTCGTCGGTAAAATCGAAATCCATTTTGGTTCCCCTGTATCGGTCCGGTTAAAGGCCGAGGATCATTTTGGTGATGATATTGCGCTGGATCTCGTTGGACCCGCCGTAGATCGACGTCTTGCGCATGTTGAAATAGGTCGGTGCCGCATGATGAGCATAGTCCGGACCAATCGGGAAGTCGTTCGACCCGTCATCCGGAAAGCTGCGGAAATCGGGCGTGCCATAATGGCCGACCGCTTCCAGCGTCAGCTCGGTCAGACGCTGCTGCACTTCCGTGCCCTTGACCTTCAGCAAAGAGCTCTCCGGTCCCGGTCCCTTGCCGGCCTGTTCGCCTGCCAGGGTTCTCAATTCGGTGATTTCCAGAGCCGAAAGGTCGATCTCCAGCTGGCTGATCTTCTGGGCAAAACCCATGTCCTCGATCAGTGGCTTGCCATCGAGCAATTCGGAAGCTGCAATTTCCTTGAGCTGTTCGATACCGCGCTTGGAACGCGCCACACCGGCAATGCCGGAGCGTTCATGAGCGAGCAGGAACTTGGCATAGGTCCAGCCCTTATTCTCTTCGCCAATCAAATTGGTCGCGGGAACGCGGACATCGGTCAGCCACACTTCGTTGACTTCATAGCCACCGTCGATCAGCTTGATCGGACGGACTTCGATCCCCGGTGTCTTCATGTCGACGAGAATGAAGCTGATGCCCATTTGCGGCTTGGGCGCGTCCGGGTCGGTGCGGCAGAGGAAGAATCCCCAGTCGGCATGCTGCGCCAGCGTCGTCCAGGTTTTCTGGCCGTTGAGGATATAATCATCACCGTCCCGCACCGCTGTGGTTTTCAGCGAGGCCAGATCGGAGCCGGCACCCGGTTCCGAATAGCCCTGACACCACCACACTTCACCCGAACGGATGCCGGGCAGATGCTGTGCTTTCTGTTCTTCATTGCCGAATGTGTAAATCACCGGCGCGACCATCGCGACGCCAAAGGGCAAAGGCATCACAGTGTTTTTCCGCGCATTTTCTTCCGACCAGATATAGCGCTGCGTCGGCGTCCAGTCGGTGCCGCCATATTCCGTTGGCCAGGCCGGAACCGACCAGCCCTTTTTGCCGAGAATCTTGTGCCAGGCGACCATGTCCTGCGGACTCAGGTCATCCTGCACGCCGCGAGTCCCGATATTTTGCGGATAATTATTTTCAATAAATTCACGCACTTCAGCGCGAAAGGCTTTTTCTTCTTCGGTGAATTCCAGATTCATGGGAGTGCTCCTTGGTCACAATTTGCCCGGACTATAGGCTGAAAACCGCCGGAAACAAGCAATTAACCGAGCAATTAAGCTGACGCTACGGCAAGCACGGATCGGCGCTATCCGGTCTCCTGCATCCGCCCTGCTCATTCGTGAGGAGAATGCTTGTCCTTGCGCCGCTTGCCGAATCTCATGCTGCGCTCCAGCCGCGCCCGCAGGGCGGTATAATAAGCTTCCAGAAAAGCCCGCTCGTCGCCGCTGCCCGGTTCCCAGCCGATTTTCTGGCAGATCGACGCGGCCACCTTTTGCAGCGCGTCATCCTGATCGATGCGCAGGACATTTTCCAATGTCTGCAATTCATATTCGCCATAGACCGACAGGTCTGCATCGGAAAATTGATAGCGCGCGACCGGCGCGGCCCCGTCCGGCGCTATCGCCGAAGGCGCAACAATATCGCCGAGATTCTTTTTCACATTCTGGATCACCCAAGTGCCGGCGATCACGTCACCGCCGCGCAGCCGGTCCTTGTTGAACAAGGGAAAGAGCAGAAACATCAGCACCCAGAGAAAGCCCGCCCAGGCGGTCAGGCCGGACATCGTCCCACTGGCTTCAGCGGAGGACAAAAACACCAGCGGCAGGAAAAGTTCGACATCGCGCACGATGTTGCGCGCGATCACCGCTTCGGCGGTCAGCCGTCCGCCGTCCCGCGCCGCCACCCGGATGCCGACGGCCCGTTTTCCCCATGTCGCCGCCCGATCGCCCAGTTCGAAATAGAGAAAATAGGCGTTGCGGAACAGAAATACGGAAATGATCCAGAGGACAGCCAGAAATTGCAGCGGACCATTGGCATTTTGCAGATTGCCTCCCAGTGCGACCCCGAAAGCCCATAGAAGGGCCAGACCAGCGATGGTCACCAATATGATCAGTCCCAGGATAATGACAATGTCGAGCAGCAACGCACCCGCCCGCGCTCCCGCAGCCGCGATCGTCACATTGAGCGGCACCCCTTCCGGCGTGACCAGGATTCGGTCAAATTTCGGATTGGCGGATTGCCGGATCCATGGCTCGACGGCGCTGCTATCGCTCATGCGCCGGGCCTCCGCCTTGTCCGGCCAAAGCCGATGAAATAGAGCAGCCACAAGAGCAACATGCCGCCGCCCACTGCAAAGCGACCCGCCGTATTGTCGACCAGTTGCCGGGCAAAGCCTTCGAGCAAGCCGGCGCAGATCAGCATCACGATCACGCCGACCATGACCAGAGCGGCCCGCTTGCCGGCATCGCTGGCCGCCTTGAGATGCGAGCGGGTGCCGGGGAAGGCGATCGACCGACCAACATGGATCCCCGCTGCCCCGGCGAGCAGGATCGCGAACAGCTCGGTGGTGCCGTGAATCGAGAGCCAGCCGACAAATTCGGTCGTCAGCCCCCGTTGCGCAAACACCCAGAGCATCGCGCCGAGCAGCGCCATATTGTGGATCAGCAGCAAGATGCTGGGAATGGCAAAGGCAAAGCCGAGCGCAAAGGCGAGAATCGCGACCTGCGCATTATTGCTGAACAGAAAGGCGGCAAACACACCCAGCCCATCGCCATCCTGCCCGCCAAACAGCGTGCCGCGCAACGCTGCTTCACTCGCGCCCGGTACCCGGACATCGGAAAAATTCCCCGGCACCAGCGCGTAGAACCAGTCACTGTCGCCTGCGACCAATATATAGCCGATCAGGGCTCCCGCGATCATCACCGACAGGGCAATCCAGATATCATATCGGATCGCCCGGACCGCCCGGCTCCAGCCACCGCCAAAAAAACTGCCGAGCCAGCGACCGAAGCTGGTCTGGGTGCCGTAGACCAGAAAATAAGCGCGCAGCGCCAGCCCCTCGAGATAATCAATCAGGCCGGCGTCGAGCGAATTTTCCCGGGCAATCGACAGGCTGGACAGCAACGTCCGGTACAAGGTGGGCAGGGCCAACACATCGTCATCCGACAGCCGCCGGGACTTGCCCTTCTCCATTTTGGTGACCATCGCTTCCAGCCGGATCCAGTCCGCTTCCCGTTCCAGCCGGAAACGGTCGCTGCGCAGCACTGCTGCGCTCAATGCTTGCTCCGTGCTCACAGACTGCCCCGCCTTTTTATGTTGAGATAGGAGTTGATCAGGCGCGTGCCGATATCCTGATGCGCGCCTTCGATCACATCAATGCCCATATGCCGGAGCCTGGTCACCACCAGTTTTTTCTGGGCGAGCAGATTCTGGGCGGTCACCGCTCGCGCGACATCTTCGGCGCTTTCGGGGGATCTATCGATGATCGAGGTCAGTTCCCGGTCCTCGAGAACCACGAACAGCACCAGATGCTTGTCGATCAACCGTCCCGCCGCCTCGAGCATCAGGTCGGCTGCGGTCGGATCGGTGAAATCGGTGAAGATGATGATCAGCGACCGCCGCTGGAGCCGGCTTTGCAAAGTCGACAGCGCCAATGTGTAATTGCTCTCCTGATGCCGATAGTCGATGGTCGCGGCTTCCTGCTGCAACCGGAAAAAATTGCGGCTGCCCGAAAGAAAGGGCGTCGACAATTCCGGTTTGGCGGCAAAGCTGAACAGGCTGGTGCGATCGCCTGCCTTGAGCGTGATATAGGCGGTCAGCAGCGCCGCCGACACGGCCCGGTCGATCCGCGGCAGGCCATCAATCGGCTCGCACATGGCCGAACCGCAATCCAGCGCGAAGATGATCTGGTTGTTCCGCTCGGCGTCATATTCCTTGGCCAGCAATTTGCGGTGCCGCGCCGATCCCTTCCAGTCGATGCTGCGCCGGTCCATGCCCGGCTGATATTCGGCCAAAGCTTCAAATTCGCTGCCTTCACCCCTGATTTTCCGGGCAAGCAGGCCGAAGACGGAATCGCGCAGGAACATTTGCACCGTCGGACTGCGCACCGCCGAAATATTCGGCATCACCGCCACGCTCTGCCCGCTCTGTTTCTGAATCTGTCGCCACGCCAGACCCAGCGGCCCTTTCCATCGCAGCCACAATCTGCCGATCTCGCCAATCCCGCGCCGCACCGGAATGATGGTGGCCTGCCCTGAAAATGCGTCCTTGGCGGCCGTGCTGCGTTCGAGCGAGAAGGCAACCGTCCCCTGTTCCGCCAGCCGATCGTCCAGCCCGAGATTCCCAGATACGCTGCGCGGGGCGATCCTGCCGGAGAATATCGCCTCCAGCCCCAATATCATCGGTGCGCCGATTTCGGTGCTATTGGCGACCGCCAGCTGCACCGCATTTGCTCTGGCAGCAACCAGACCGTCGAGCAGCAGCAGGAGCATGAGCATCAACGCCCAGGCCGCACCGATTGCCCATAGCGACGGGATGATCGCCGCCAGGATCGCGGCAATCGGCGCGCCCAGCGCAATCAGCCAGATGGCCCGTGCGGTGGGGTAAAAATTCAACGGGGTGCTTCCGTCCGTTCAACCAGTTCGGTGATAATGCTGTCGACCTGCCGGCCTTCAATTTCGGCTGCCGGAGACAATATCGTCCGGTGGCGCAACACCGACGGGGCCAGCGTCTTCACATCATCGGGAATCACATAGTCACGCCCGGAAATCGCTGCCCGCGCCCGCGCGGCATTGGCCAGCATGATCGCAGCGCGCGGGCTGGCACCATTTTCCAGATCGGCGGTTTCGCGGGTCGCCCGGATCAGGCGGACGACATAGTCGACCACATCCTCGACCAGTTTCACCGACTGCACCGTCTCGGTCGCGGCGGTCAGGGTCGCGCTATCAACCTGTTTTTCTATGCCAAAATCCTTTGGCACCGGCGCACCGATGCGCTCACCATATTGGCTGACAATCCGTTTTTCTTCTTCTGCATCGGGATATTCGACCAGCAGCTTGAACAGGAACCGGTCGAGCTGGGCCTCGGGCAAAGGATAAACGCCCTGCTGCTCGATCGGATTCTGGGTGGCGACGACCATGAAGCGCGGACTCAGAGCGTGAGTCTCGCCATCGATGGTCACCGATCGTTCCTGCATCGCCTCCAGCATCGCCGCCTGGGTTTTCGGCGGGGTGCGGTTGATTTCATCGGCGAGCAACAGGTCGCAGAAAATCGGGCCTCGAGTCAGGGTGAAATTGCTGGTCTGGAAGTTGAACAGATTGGATCCGATAATGTCACCGGGCATCAGGTCGGGGGTGAACTGGATGCGGCCGAAATCAAGGCCGAGGGTGGCGGAGAAACATTGCGCCAGAAAAGTCTTGGCGGTTCCCGGTGGCCCTTCGAGCAGCACATGGCCGGACGAAAACAGCGCAATCAGCAGATGGTCGACAATCTCCTCCTGCCCGATAATGGCCTTGGCCACCTGGTCGCGGATATTGTCTGCCAGCGTCTTCAGTTCGTCGATGTTCATCCGATAAATTCCTTTTTCCAAGCGTGGAGGGCTGCGGCCCCGTCGGCGATTTCCTGCGGTTTGCGGGCGCGAACCAGCTGATCATAAAAGGCAGAGAAACGGTTGCCGCCACTCTCCCCCAGCGCATCCAGCTTCTGATGGATTTCCTGTTCATTGGCCAGCGGGCTGATGCCGATTGCCGCAGCCGCATGGGCGCGGATCATGTCGGCATAAAGGTCGGTGACCAGATAGGCACGCTGCATCCGGCTGATAAAGGCGGCGCTGTTGTTGACCAAGGCGGCTTTGCCAAAATCCATGCCGCGTTTGTCGACCACCGGCGGTCCGAAGCGGTTGAAGGCCATCCACGCCGCCGCCAGCGCCGCCGTGATCAGACAGATGGTGGCGGAAAGAAACGGCGGGGCAAAGGCCAGGGTCAGCAGGTTTTCCGCGCTGCCCAGGCCGTTGAAGGTCAGATCGAAGGTCACACCGCCATCGCTCGCCGTGGCCGCCGCCTTGATCAGCGCAAGCGCATGGCGCGCGGTCGGCTTGTCGGCCATGCCGGCATTGTTGAGCAAGTCGGCATCGGCGACGATCACCACCGGATAATAGGATTCATCTATTTCATCTGCATCGGTGATTTTCGAATCATCGAGGCGGTCGAGCTGCGCATAGACGCCGCCATCATCGAGATAGGCGACCAGCGCCCCCTTGGACGACGGTCCGCGCACGATGGTGCGGATAAAATCGCCCTTGATCATGACCGGCCGTTCGGGGGTTTTCACCTGCGCGCCAACCGCCGAGGCCACTGATCGGCCCGGACGGGCCTTGTCATCGACAGTGATGCTGACGTCCGCCAGATCCTTCAGCATTTTGACGCCCGGTTCCGCGCCCCACAGGTCGCCGCGCATCATCCAGCCTTTTTGCAGCTTCTGGTCTTTGAAGACTTGCCATTTCGGCAATATGATCATCGTCGGCCCGGCATAGGCACGCTGCTGGACCACGGCGTTTATATCTTCGGTCGGGGTAAACGGGCCGGGCGTCAAAATCAGCAGACCCGCATTGTCCATGCCCGCCGGGGAGCGGGAATATTGCACCGGCACACCGGTTTTTTCGAGCAGATTGGCCAGCGCCTTGTAACCGACGATGCTGTTGGAGGCACCGTGCGCCTCGCCATTCTTGCCAGAGGCCAGCGGGTCGCCCATGCCCAGTCCATAGAGCAAGGCCACGAACGCCGCGAAGCTGACCGCGAACATGATCATGATCGTGGTTCGCTGAAAGGGATTGGCCTGCATGCTCATGTTTTGGCCGAGCCGCGCCAGCCTTCGCGGAGCGCAAAGCCGGCATAGGCGTCCCGCGATATCCGCCATCCGCTCTCGTCAATCGGCAAAGCCGCAAACAGGCCGCGCTCGACCTGACCGGCAATCACCGCAAACATCGCGCGCGGGGCTTCCGGCAAATCGGCAAACCGCTCTATCTCGCGCGCTGTGTTGGATGGTCGCAGCAAGTGCGGGCGGCGTTGTTCGATATCGGCGATACTGCGATGGAGCAGCAAGCGGACCGCCTGGTCAAATTGTCCGGTAGCGGCGAACGCCTCCGCCTCCGCCAGCAACGCGCGGGCAGCATCCGGTTGCGGTTGCCAGACGTCTTCGGCTGGACGTTTTCGGCCGCGCCATTGCTCAACATAAGGCGCCAATATCACCCAAAGCAAAGTCAGCACGCCAGCGGCCAGCAAGGCCAGCAGCAGGATCCGCAATATCGGCCATGCCGCCGCCAGCGCTTCCATCACGGGCGCGAGCAATTTGCCCAGCCATGCGAGGAAATCCAGCCACCATTGCGGCGATTCCGGCGGGTTGGGCGGCTGGCTCGGGACAAACTGGATTTCGCTATCGGTTCGCACATCGTTCCACGACGCATCGAAGGAAGCGCTTGCCTTGCCACTCTTGTCTTGCGCTTCAGTCACCGGCAGGATGTCGCAGAAACCGGTATCGGGAGCAAGGGTGAAGATTGGGGACGGCAGTTCAACTTTACCCGCGATCAGAAATATGCCAGCCAGTCGATAGCGCGACAAAGGGGGAGACGAAAACATGGCGGAACTAGCTGGCAAAATCAACATCAGCCGGGTGCTCAACAATAGCTTTGGCGTCATCACCCGACACCCGGTCATCTATCTCGGCCTGTCCTTCCTGATCATCGGTATTCCCAACGCGCTTTTGCAGACCGCCCAGGGCAATTTCACCACTGGCGCGGACGGACTTAACGTATCAGCCAGCTATTCATCGCAAGGATTTGGTTTCATTGCGCTGATGCTGCTCTCGATTTTGTTGCAAGCAACTCTGATCGTCGCAACGCTCAATGATCTGGGCGGCAAGCCGCTCAGTCTGGCAGAATGTTTTACCAGGGCGCTAAAAAAACTGCTGCCATTGATCGGCTTGGGCATAATAATGGCTCTCGGGATCGGATTCGGCATGATGCTGCTTATCGTGCCCGGCATCATTCTCTATCTAATGTGGGTGGTCGCCACTCCGGTGATGATGGCCGAAAATCGAGGGATCATCGATTCTCTCAAGCGCAGCGCAGAATTGACCTCCGGATCGAAACGGATGATCTTCGTGCTGTTGCTGGTCTTTTTTGCCCTGGCGTTCGTCTTCGGACTCTTCGTTGCATTTGTCGGTTCGATCAGCACAATATTTTTGGCGATTGTCACATTGGTTAGCAACACGATCACCGGAGCATTGCAGGGAGCCGGGGTCGCGTCGATCTATGTTGATCTGCGCACCGTAAAAGAGGGTGCCGATACCAGCGCCCTTGCCGATATTTTCGCCTGATCCGCAACCTGCATACAAACCGGTTCACCAGATTGCCCCCCTGTCCCAAAGGCCTCTTGGCTTGACAGGATCGCTCCGCTATCAGTTGCAAATCGCTATTCAATCATCCGGGTGAAACTTCCATGATCAAGCTCAACGTCAACGGCCAGGCCAAAGAGGTCGATGTTGACCCGGCGACACCGATATTGTGGGTCGTGCGAGAAAATCTGAAAATGCCCGGCACCAAATTCGGCTGCGGCATCGCCCAGTGCGGCGCGTGCACCGTGCATCTGGATGGCCAACCGATCCGCAGCTGTTCGACGCCGATTTCTGCAGCCGAAGGCAAGGCCATCACGACGATCGAAGGCATTGCCGGTGAAGACGGCACTTTGCACAAGGTCCAGCAGGCCTGGATCGCAGCCCAGGTACCGCAATGCGGCTATTGCCAGTCGGGCCAGATCATGGCGGCGACCGCGCTGCTGGAGAAAAATCCGCAACCGACCGATGCCCAAATCGATGCGGCGATGGCCGGCAATGTCTGCCGCTGCGGCATGTACAACCGGATTCGCCAGGCGATCAAGGCAGCAGCCGGGCGGTCGGCCACGCAGGAGTCGGTGGCATGAGCAAGACAGCGAACGACAGATCCGCGAAAAAGGGCAAATGGACCCGCCGGGCCTTCATCGGTGCAGGCGTGGTTGCCGGCAGCGCGCTGGTGGTTGGCGTCGCCGTGCGTCAGGGCAATCCGATCGACCGGCTGAGTCCGCTGCTGACCAATGGCGAGGATGAGCAATTGCTCAATGCCTGGGTCAAGGTCGATGCCGACAATATCGTCACTGCCGTGATCCCGCATGTCGAAATGGGGCAGGGTGTCTATACCGCGCTGGCCCAGATGCTGGCAGACGAGATGGATGCCGACTGGAGCAAGGTGCAGATTCTCGAAGCGCCCGCCGACATGCAATATGTCTCCGATTCGATCGCCCGCGATTTTCTGGCTCCCAATCTCGAAGTTCCGGCAATATTCGAACCGACGGTCGCCGGCGGCATATTGGAACTGGCGCAGGCCATGGGTCTGCAATTTACCGGCGGCAGCTATTCGGTGCGCGCCACCGGCCAGCGGGCGATGCGCACCGCCGGCGCTGCCGCCCGCGAAATGCTGGTCGCAGCAGCGGCGAGCGAATGGCAAGTCCCGGTTGGCGAGATCACCACCGCGGACAGCATGATTTCGCATGCCAAAAGCGGCAAGTCCGAAACATTCGCGAAATTTGCCCTCGCTGCGGCGGAGCAAAGCCTGCCCGCCAAGCCGAAGCTCAAATCGCCGGAAAATTACAAGATCATGGGCCAGCCGAAGGCGCGCCATGATATTCCGGAAAAAGTCGATGGCAGCGCCGTTTTTGGCATTGATGCCGATGTGCCGGGGATGAAATATGCGGCGGTCAAAGCCGCTCCGGTCATTGGCGCAACGGTTACATCAATGGATGCGACGACCGCCAAGAGCATGCCGGGCGTGCTGCAGATTCTCAACATGGGGGATTTTGTCGCCGTGGTTGCCGATGGCTATTGGCAGGCCCAGCAGGCACTGAACAGCATCACCGCCCAATATAGCAAAACCGAAGCCGACGACCTTGATCTGGACGCGATCTTCGCCCGCTACACCAGCGCTCTCGACGAAGCCGGTGAGGATGGCGGTGATATGGAAACCGAGGAAGGCGATGTCGCCAAGAGCTTTGCCGGTGCGGCGACTAGGGTCGAAGCCGAATATAAAGTGCCATTCCTCGCCCATGCGACGATGGAGCCGATGAACTGCACCGCCTGGGTGCGCGACGGCAAATGCGACGTCTGGTCGGGCCATCAGGCCCCGGTCAATGCCCGCCAGGCCGCTGCTGATGCTGCTGGTCTCGATTTTGACGACGTGACCTATCACAACGCCTATCTCGGCGGCGGTTTTGGACGCCGGTCGGAAAGCGACGCTGTCATCATGGCAACACGAATCGCCAAGGCCACCGGCTATCCGGTCAAGATGATCTGGTCG
>NZ_JBALTF010000048.1:0-1728 GCF_036964675.1 Parasphingorhabdus sp.
GATTGAGGGTGATCAGGGTAACCTGCCCCCTTTTTTCGGTCAGGATGGTTTCATAGGTCATAGCGGTTTCCATTCTTGATCAGCCGGTAACGGTGCGAAAATATTGTTGATCCATTCGTCGGTTACGGCTTCGGGCGTTGCCGGATCCCATTTCGGATCATTGTCCTTGTCGACAATCAGTGCCCGCACGCCTTCAAGGAAATCGTGCATCACCAGCACATGATAGCCAATCCGATATTCGTTGCGCATTTCGTCGGCGAAGCTTTCCATCGCCGCGCCCTCCTTGAGCTGGCGCAGCGCCACCTTGCAGGTCTGTGGGCTTTTGGTGCCCAGCGTGTCGCGTTCCTTGGCTGCCCAGTCACCGTCATCGGCTTCGAGCGCGGCCAATATGTCTTCAAACCGGTCGGAGGCAAAAAACTTGTCGATCTTGTCGAGATTTTTGGCGACCCGCGCTTCCGGAATAGTGCCCGAAAGTTGACCCAATATGCCTTCGATCCGGTCCGGTTTTTCCGAAATCCGCTGCTTGGCTTCTTCCAGAGCTTCCGACTGCAGATAATGGGTCGCGATGCCCACTTCCTTGCACTCGGCGCCATCCAGTCGCGCGCCGGTCAGCGCCAGAAACTGTCCAAGCCGTCCTTCAAGCCGCGACAGATACCAACCGCCGCCAACATCAGGGAACAGACCGATACCGGTTTCCGGCATGGCAAAGCGCGTATATTCGGTCGCCACGCGATATTTGGCCGGTTGCGAAATGCCGACGCCGCCGCCCATGGTGATGCCGTTCATAAAGGCGACCACGGGCTTCGGATATTCAAACAGCAAGTGATTGAGCTGATATTCCTTGTAGAAGAACTCACGCCCCTCCTTGCCATCGGTCATGCCGGATTCGCGCAGCATCGCAATATCGCCGCCAGCGCAAAAGCCCCTGCCTTCGCTGTGATCGATGATCACCGCTTCGACTTCGTCATCGTCGCGCCATGCGAGCAGCGCGTCGATCATCCCCAGGCACATGTCGAGGTTGAGCGAATGGATGACTTTGGGCCGGTTCAGGCTGATATGGCCAACCCGCCCGGTTTTTCTGATGATGAGATCTTCTGTCATGATTTTACCTTATTGCCGGAGCAGTTCGCGCGATACGATCATCCGCATGACCTGATTGGTGCCTTCCAAAATGCTGTGCACCCGCAGATCGCGCCAGAAACGTTCGATCGGATAATCCTGCAAATAGCCATAGCCGCCAAAAAGTTGCAGCGCGTCGTTGACAATCTTGCTGCCATTGTCGGTGGCTAGCCGCTTGGCCATCGCCGCGAATTTGGTCTTGTCCGGCGCGCCTTCGGTCACCTTGGCGGCTGCCAGATAAAGCAGCGCCCGCGACGCTTCCAGATCGGTTGCCATATCGGCGAGCATGAACTGGGTGTTCTGGAAATCGCTGATCGCCTTGCCGAATTGCTTGCGGTCTTTGGTGTAATTGACCGCTTCGTCGAGACAGCGCTGCGCGCCGCCCAGCGAACAGGCGCCGATGTTCAACCGACCGCCATCCAGGCCGGCCATGGCGATGCGAAAGCCTTCGCCCTCGTCACCGACCCGATTTTCCACCGGAACGCGAACATTGTCGAAATTCACCTGAGCGGTGGGCTGCGAATGCCAGCCGAGCTTCTTCTCGTTTGCGCCAAAGCTGACGCCCTCCATGTCTTTTTCGATGACAAGACAGGTGACGCCCTTTGCGCC
>NZ_JBALTF010000048.1:1824-21932 GCF_036964675.1 Parasphingorhabdus sp.
GCCGAGCTTCTTCTCGTTTGCGCCAAAGCTGACGCCCTCCATGTCTTTTTCGATGACAAGACAGGTGACGCCCTTTGCGCCATCATCGGATGTGCGGGTCATGGTGACGTATATCTCGTTCTCGCCGCCGCCGGAAATAAACTGCTTGGAACCGTTGACGATATAATCATCGCCATCGCGCACGGCCTTGGTCTTCAGCGAGGCCGCGTCGGATCCGGCGCCGGCTTCGGTAAGGCAATAGCTCGAAATTTTGTCCATCGGAATCAGGTCAGGTAGATATTTGTCCTTCACCGCCTGTGAGCCGAATGTGTCGATCATCCAGCTTGCCATATTGTGGATCGAGATAAAGGCGCTGGTCGAGGGACAGCCATAAGCCATCGCTTCCATGATGAGCGCCGATTCGAGCCGCCCGAGGCCAATGCCGCCCGATTCCTCGGACACATAAATGCCCCCGAAACCGAGGTCTGCCGCCTGCTTGATCGTGTCGCGCGGAAATATATGCTTTTCATCCCATTCGGCCGCAAATGGCGTGATTGCATCAGCGGTAAATTTCTGCGCCATTTCCTGAATGGCAAGCTGGTCTTCGGTCAGGGAAAATTGGGTCATATCTATTTCTTGTTCTTCGCTATTTGCGCGGCGGTTGATTCGACGCCCCGCATTACCCGCAAGATGTTGCCGCGCGCAATCTTGGCGAGATCGGCGGCGCTATAGCCGCGCCTCGCGAGTTCGGCAAATAGCACGGGGTAGGTCGACACATCGGAGAGGTCGTCGGGTGTGAAGGTGATGCCATCATAATCGCCGCCAAGGCCGATATGATCGATTCCAGATACCGCGCGGATATGATCGATATGGTCGGCGATGTCTTTTGCGGTTACCGGCGGCATCGGATGCGCATCATGCCAGATCGCGAGAGCGGCCGAGCGGGCCGCCGCATCGCCGGGGTTTAAAGCCGCCGCGCGGGCTTCCTCGGCTGTTTGCGCGGCGTCCCAGTCCCGGTTCTCTGCATTGACGTAGGAAGGTACGAAAGTAACCATGACCACTCCGCCATTTGCCGATAACCGCCTCAGGATCGCATCCGGGACATTGCGCGGATGGCGGGTTACACCGTCGGCGGAGCTGTGGCTGAATATTACCGGTGCCCGGGTCGCATCAAGGGCGTCATTCATCGTGGCTTCGGACACATGGCTGAGGTCGACGATCATGCCGAGTCGGTTCATTTCCTGGACCACCGAAACGCCAAATTCCGAAAGGCCGTCACTTTTTGGCGCATCGGTGGCGCTGTCCGCCCAGTCCAGTGTTCTCCAGTGAGTCAGCGTCATATAGCGCGCGCCGAGCGCATAAGTCTGGCGCAGCACCGCCAGCGAATTGCCGATTGAATGCCCGCCTTCCATGCCGATCAGCGAGGCGATGCGGCCATTTTTCTGGGCAGCCTCAACATCCGCAGCCGTCAGCGCCAATTGCAGGTCATCCGGATATTGTGCAACCAGCCGTTGGACGATATCAATCTGTTCGATCACCCGCTGGACCGCTTCAAATTTCGGCAGTTCCGGGTCGATCCAGACCGACCAGAATTGACCGCCGACTCCGCCCTTGCGGAGCCGGGCAATATCAGTGTGCATCGGTTTGGATCCGGTTCCCATCGTTGGAACGGTGTTGCCGAAGTCAAATTTGGTGAAATCGCTGTCGAACCGCTCGGCTATCTGTTCCGGCGAGTCGTTATGGCCGTCAATGACCGGGTTTTTGGCGAGCACCGTTTGTGCGAGCTGTTCCGGCGTTTGTGCCGATGCCGATGATGCCCCCAGCGCGGCGATGACGAGGGCGAGGCTACGAACGATAGTGATTGTTTTCATGGGTCAGGGTCTAGTCGTGCAGGACCCGCTCGGCAAATAGCTTTTTTGCTACTTTTTGATCATTGCGCCGATACCAGCGCTTGCCGATATGGCGTTCGGCCGCGAGCATCTGGGTGCGGGTGCCATCGGCAAAGTCGACATCGGGCTCCATATTGGCGATCGGATCCCGATAGGCCTCGTCGGCGGTGACGATCGTCCATCCGTCGGCCTTGAGCGCGGCAGCCAGATCATCGACAAACATCGCGGCGAGGTCGGTTTCGTGCAGCAATATCATCTGCACAGGCGCCCTGCCCAGCGTGCGCCGTGCCAGATCATCGGAGAAATCGGCGGATTGAACATAGGATTCGACATAGAGATCGCGGAGCGCGTTCCAGTCCATCAGCTTGCCCGATGCCGCAGCGGCGATGGCCTGTTCTTCCATATACCAGTCGGAGGCATCAACCGTGACATAGCCGTTCATCAGGCCGCGCTTTTTCAGGCCAGCCCGCACGGCATCGCGCTTTCCCTTGTCTTTTTGCCCCTCATCGAGAAACGGAAAGCGAAACCAGGGGCGGTAATTGGGCTTGTTTTTCAGCCAGGCTTCTGCGGCATCAATATCGGCCAGGAATTTCTCGGCGGACACAGCGGACAGCTTCATATGATGGGCGGTGTGATTGGCCAGCAGATGGCCTGCTCTGGCATAGGCGGCGATGTCGGCAGCGTCATTGTCATAGGCGGTGATCCGCCCCGGATTGATGAAGAAGACGGCTTGTTCGATGCCTGCGGTTTTCAGAGCTTCAATCAAAAACCGGGGACGCTTGTCCGGCTCGAGAAAGGCCCCCTTGCCGCGCGGCGCATCATCGAAACTGAACGCGATGCGCTTGTCCGACGCGGCAACCGAAGCCGATGCGGGCACCCTCTCGCTCCCGGCATATCCCGGACGCCAGAAAGCGAACAATATGATCGCCAGCAAAATGGACGGCAGGAACAGCCGTGGCGATAGCGCTAGCAACGCCGCACCGGGATCAGAGTTGAGCAGACAGCCATGATCTCCATGTCCGCCCGAAACGCAGGAAAATCCAGCGTTTCGGGACACTTGTCCTGATTTGAAACTCTGCCGGGACTAAGGCTTACCAGACTTTTACCCCATGGTCGGGATGACAAAGGCATCCTTGTTGCCGCCATCGGCTGTACCATCGGGCCAGCGCTGGGTGATGGTCTTGACCTTGGTCCAGAATTTCACACCTTCCATGCCGTGCTGGTTGGTGTCGCCGAAAGCCGAGCGCTTCCAGCCGCCGAAGCTGTGATAGGCGACCGGCACCGGAATTGGTACGTTGATGCCGACCATGCCGACCTGCACCCGGTTGGCGAATTCGCGCGCTGCGTGGCCGTTACGGGTGAAGATTGCGACGCCATTACCATATTGATGTTCGCTCGGCAGGCGCAGCGCTTCCTCGAAATTCTTTGCCCGGACGATTTGCAATACCGGTCCGAAAATCTCTTCCTTGTAGCTTTCCATGTCGGTGGTGACATGGTCGAACAGGGATGGTCCGATGAAACAGCCCTCTTCATGGCCCTGCAACGAGAAGCCGCGGCCATCGACGACAAGCTCTGCGCCCTCATCGACACCCTTCTGAATCCAGCCCTCGACGCGTGCCTTTTGCGCCGGGTTTACCATTGGTCCGTAATGCGCTTCCTCGTCGGTCGAGATGCCGACGCGCAAAGCTGCCATCGCCGGGATCATTTTCTCGCGCAGACGGTCTGCGGTTTCCTCGCCCACCGGCACCACAACCGGCAACGCCATGCAGCGTTCACCGGCCGAACCGAAGGCGGCACCGGACAGGTCGTTGACCACCTGGTCGAGGTCCGCATCGGGCATCACGATGCCGTGGTTTTTCGCCCCGCCCATCGCCTGCACCCGTTTGCCGGCGGCGACGCCGCGCTGGTAGACATAATGGGCAATATCGGATGATCCGACAAAGCTGATCCCGCCGATCGCCGGATGATCGAGAATCGCATCGACCATTTCCTTGTCGCCATGCACGCATTGCAAGATACCGGCTGGCAGTCCTGCTTCATGCATCAGTTCGACCAGCCGCACCGGTACCGACGGATCCCGCTCGGAAGGCTTCAGGATAAACGCATTGCCGGTCGCAATGGCCGGACCGAACATCCACATCGGAATCATCGCCGGGAAGTTAAACGGGGTGATGCCGGCGCCGATGCCGATCGGCTGGCGCATCGAATAGACGTCGATGCCCGGGCCTGCGCCCTGGGTATATTCGCCCTTCAGAACATGCGGAATGCCGCAGCAGAATTCGATGACTTCGAGCCCACGCTGGATGTCGCCCTTGGAATCGGCGATCACCTTGCCATGTTCGATCGACAGCAGATGCGCCAGCTCGTCCATATGCGCTTCGACCAGCTCCTTGAACTTGAACATTACCCGGGCCCGGCGTTGCGGATTGGTTGCGGCCCATTCAGGCTGCGCTGCGAGCGCCGCCTGCACGGCGGTTTCGAGCACGTCTGCATCGCCAAGATCGACCTTGCCCTGAATTCCGCCATTATTGGGATCGAAGATATCGCTCTGGCGGGACGCTGCTGCGGTTCCTCCGGCGGCCAAGACATGGGTGACATTGCGCATTGAAAGACTCCTGATTGCTTTTGCGGGCTATATGCTATTTACCGCAGCAATGCACAACAGCTGTTACCCTATCTTTTATGGCAATATGGCATGAGCGATGACCATGCCGCCGGACAGAACCGGCCGATGGCGGGAATCCTTACCCGGCTGGGTGCGATGCTATCGCTCGGCATCATGTTTGCCTTTGTCAAACTCGCCGGACAGCATGGCGTGCACGTCACCGAGAGCCTGTTCTACCGCCAGCTGACGGCGATGCCGCTGATCTGTTTCCTGATCTGGCGCAGCCAGCGTGGCTGGCCATCGATCGTCTCGAACAAGCACAGGCTGCATATCCTGCGGTCGATCCTCGGCATTTTTGCGATGGGCCTCAATTTCTGGGCGATGACCCTGCTGCCGCTGGCCGATGCCACGACGATCAGCTTTACCGTGCCGATTTTTGCCACCCTGTTCGCCGCCTTGATCCTGCGTGAGCAGGTCGGTATCCGGCGCTGGTCGGCGATCCTGATCGGCTTTATCGGCGTGCTGATCGTGATCCAGCCGGGCGGCTCGCTGATTCCCGCCTTTGGTGCGGCGGTCGCTCTGGGCGGAGCGCTGGTGACGGCATCGGTAACGCTGGTCATCCGCATATTGGGGCGCACTGAAACCAGCGTCGTCACGATCTTCTGGTTTTCCGTCTACACCCTGCCCGCGCTGACCGTCTGCGCCTTCATCTATGGCGGCGGCCATGATGCGCAGACCTGGGGCTATCTGCTCGGCATCGGCATTTTCGGCGCGCTCGGGCAGCTCGGAGTCACCCAGTCGCTGCGCTATGCACCGGTGTCGACGATCGTGCCGATGGATTATAGCGCGCTGATCTGGGCGACCATCTTCGGCATCGCGATCTTCGGTCAATATCCAGGCCTGTCGATCTGGTTCGGCGCGCCAATCATCATCGGTTCCGGCCTGTTCATCGCCTGGCGCGAGCATGTCAGAGCGAGCAAGCAGACAATCGCGAGCGCGAGTGAGAGCGTTTGATCTCCCGCCGCCGATGGCAGAATAGGTGATTTTCAAATAGCGTTCGTCCTGAGCCTGTCGAAGGACCTTTATCGGCACGAACCGCCTTCAATCGCGCCGAAAACAAAAGCTTACACAAACGCGACCTTTTGTTTTCCGCGACCTTTGCCCCAAAGCCGCAGTTTTCTGGCCTTTTCTCTCCGCCACCATGGAGCCGAGTGTGACCTTTCAAACGGGGCGGGAAATCTGATCCGCTTGATGCAGGTGCGCGGGCGATATCGTCGTCAGCTTATCCAAATTGTCAAAGAGCCAAGACGAGGATAAGCGATTGGGGTAGGTGTAGGAAAGACCAATTTGCAATGCCGTCATGCAATGCTGCGATCCGCTTGCCCCGAAGGCAAGCGCTCGCAGCAAACCAGATCAATTGGTGCCAGACAGCGGGAACAGGCAAAGATCAAATCGTGGTCGCGGCAAAAAGCGGACCCTAGCTTTGGCCGCTTTTACCGGCAACAATTGGGTGGTTTGGCGACTTTCCGCTTTTGCGGGGCCAAAGAGCGATCGCGGACACCAAATTTGGGAATGTTGGTCGACAGCTGCGCAGCCAATTGCCGACGTTTAACGAAGCTTGCGCTTAGCCCGAAAGCTGTCGTTCCTGCAAAATCAACGAGAACGAAAGGGGCGCTCTTGATAGAAAAATGCGCACGAAGCGAAAGGAGCGAGAATCACGCTTTCTTGGTCACCTAAAAACAGCGTAAGCTGATTGCGAGCTTTCAAAATTGCTTCGCGAAAAGTGGATGGCTCCTGCTGCTGGGCTTTCAAGGCGGCAGAATATTGGATCTGGCGCTGAGACCATGATTCAGGCCGCCAAAATTTCAAGAGTATCAGGGTTTTTCGCTTCCTTTGTTTGCTGCCACTTTAGATGACCTGAGTAACGCCAGCGCATCAGCCCATTATCGTCCAGTGCAAATAGGTGAAGCCAGCCATTATCAAATAGCTCACGCACAGCTTCGTGTTTCGCCAATATATCGATAATCGCTTCTCGCGGCGCTTCAATGCAGACCGTTAACCGGCGCGGTTCATGCACATATTCGTCGCCATCGTGGATCGATTGCCAAGCCAGTCCCGGGCGCAGGTTGCCGCCATTGCCTTCAATGACGCCAATGCCGCCGACCACATTGTGAAGCAGTTTGTTGCCGCCGCCAAATTGTTCCGGCATCACCGTTGAACCATAATATTGCAGGTTGATCCAGCTGGCGACGACAACCGGAGCGGTCAATATCAGCTCTAGCACGCCAAAGCCTTCATCCGCTCTCCAGTCATAATCATGCAGGAACGCGCTGCCCGCGAAATCCTTTCCAGACGTCCGCGCGCGCGGCGCGGCGATAAAGGCGCTGCATCCAGCAAGGCCCCATTCCGGACGGATTTCGGACCAATCGGTGCTGCGCGCCAATATGTCAGATGCACCATTGGCCCTCGGCAGGCGCAGTGCCCGTTCCCCATTTGCCTGACGCGCCGCTGCTGCCAGCCAGCTTTGGAGTTGGTTTAGATCATCATGATGACCTGGGGCCGGATGGTCCTGTTCATATAATGTGACCCGGTCGGTAGTGGTATCATGCAGCGCGGCAACGAACAGCGTGTCATCAGGAATGGAAATTCCTTTGCCTGCAATTTCAGATCGCACCGCCATATCGTTGAGCAACGCAGCCAGCAAACGGGCGTTCACTTCGCCGGAATAGCCGCCACATGCTCCGCAATTGAGGCCGCTGTGATGCGGATTATTGGCAACGGTTGCGCCATGTCCGGCAAGAACAACAAGGCGCGCAAAATTGCCGGTGAGCGACATGGCGCGCAAAATAGTCGCGGCCATAGCAGAGCGGTCTTCCAGGCCAAGCGCGTCAGTAATTTGCGGTGGCGGCGCTGCCGGAACATGTCTGTCAGTTCTGCCCAAAGCATCACGCACCAGCTTGCCGATATAGATCGGCCCGCTCGCTTCGACAAAAGCGAAAGAGGATACCGCAGCCAGTTTGAACCGGCCCCAGGCGCGAATGGCCCGCGCCTTGTAACGCGCGGCAAGGTCAGCTTCGTGATCCTGTGCATCACCGCTCCGGCTATGCAGACCCGCATTGAGCAAGACCGGCAAGCGGTGCTCGGCAATGTCAGAAGCAAAATCATGATGCGAGGCGGTAAGACCGAAAAATCCGGCAAAGCCGATAGTTTCAATATCAGGGCCTTGCGCCTCGAGTGCGCGCCGGAAAACTTCAGAGCGCACGTCGATGCAAAATGCCATTTGCAATGCAGGCCGCGCTGAACCTCGTTCAGGCGCAGATTGAGCAAGCAAATGTGCCAACTTGCGCTGGCCCGCGCGTTCAAATGCGTCTTGCAAAATGGCATCGACAACCATGTCCAAGTCGGCTTTCACCGGCGCTGCATATTGTTTCATGACATTCTGCCAGGGTTCAACAATTTGCTCGCCATATTGCCGGTAAAGAGCTGCCTCCCAGACCAAGGCAATGGCCAGGCAATCGGTGAGCGTTGCATCATCATCGCCAACCATCTCTGCTTGCCACAGAATATAGCGCGCATATTGCGACCACCCACCCTGAACCGTCAAAAGTCTCTGAAAATACAGCGTGCTGGCATCTTCTGGCAGTTGCAGCAACTTTGCGCAGAAACGGACGACGTCATCCGCATTTTCCGGGCAATCGGCGACAAAGCGTGCAAATCCCGTGAGCCCGGCAATTTCCGGCGTCAGGTCGTGCATCGCAATGGCGCGCCATGCAGCATAGGCGCTTTTGCCCTTTGGCGCGGCCCATAATGCCTGCCCTGCATCAAAATGACCCGCCGCCCATGCACCAAAACGTTCGGTGAAAATGCCGGGCCAGTCCGTTCCGCTGGCATCGGCGGCGAGCTGTGCGATGACAGGCAGTGCCGCGGACGTGGGTTTGTCGGCAGACAAAACCGTCTTTAATTCGGTCAAATCGGACGGACACAGTGGCTCTGCGCTCGCTTCCATTGCAGCAACAAGGTCGCTGTCCGCTATCTCTCCTGCCGCCAGTTTTTCGCGATACCAGACACGCGGCATCGTAATTGCCGATCCGCTCATCCGGCCCAGAAGCGCGCCAGTGTCTGACAACGAAGCAGAAGACTGGCCGAGAAATGGATTGACCGCAACGCTGGAAGCCAGCGGCCAGAGTGGCGGTATGGCGCGCGCGGCACTTTGAGCGGCGGCGCTAATATTATTATTTTCGGGGCTCATGAGTTTAATCTCCCTGCGATCTGGATGAAGGGTGCGACCAGTTGCCCAGCATCCGGTCTGAAATCGCGTTGATGTAAAAGCCATTCGACAGATGGACACGCAGGCCCGCTGCAGCGGGATGCTCTGCCCAGAGCGGGAACATCGCCTGCACGACCGCCACCGCGCCAAAGCTGATGAGCGCGAGGATGATCAGCGCCCATTGCAGCGGCCCCGGTGCGGGCGTTGCGGGTAGTATATCGATCGTGAGCCAAACCGCGCCCGATTGCAGCAGGAAATAACTGATGGTCGCGGCAAGCGAATAGATCACCGTGCGTTTCATCAATGCTTTTGGCGCAGCGTCCGCAAGCCCCTGGGCCAGCAGATAGGCGACGCCGAAAACCAATATTGCACCGAGCGCAATGGCTTGCGGTGATTTCCCGCTCAAGCCCATGAGCAGCCCGATGCCTGCATAAATTACCAGTGCCAGCAGAAACGCGCGGGCGACGGCGGCGGCATTGGCAATGGCAATCGGGCCGGGACGGCGCAGCGATGTGACCATCGCTACCGCGCTACCGGCACCCAGGAAGCTATGGGCCTTGTAGAGCGAATGCGCGACAATATGCAGCAGCGCGAAGGGAAAGAGCGCAAGTCCGCATTGCAGGATCATGAAACCCATCTGGGCAATGGTGGACCATGCGAGCGATGTTTTGACCGCAGGCTGGGTGAGCATGACCAGCCCGCCGAATAGCGCGGTAAAACCTCCGATCATCACCAACGCGGCCATGATACCGGGCGACAGCAGCATGACATCGGCAAATCGGATCAGCAAAAATCCGCCGCCGTTAATGACACCGGCGTGGAGCAACGCGGATACCGGTGTCGGTGTTTCCATCACTTCGGTCAGCCAGCCATGAAACGGAAATTGTGCCGATTTCAGGATTGCAGCAAACGCCAGCAGGGCTGCTGCGCCAATCGTGGCGAACGAAGATTCGTCAGCGCGCGCCAGCGTTAGTATCTGGCCGATGTCAAACGTGCGATAGTGAAAGAATAGCAGAGCCACCGCCGCTACCAGCGCAAGGTCTGTCATACGCGCAGCGATAAATTTTTTCCGGGCGGCGCGCTGCGCACCTTGGCGCTCAGGGTAAAACAGAAGTAGCCGGTGCAGAAAAAGACTAGTCGCCACCCAGGCCAGCACCAGCTGGATAAGATTACCCGCAATCACCAGCATCATAACGGCAAACAGGGTAAGACAAAGCCACAGCGTGAAACGGTTCTGACCCGGCTCCCCATCCAGATACGTCGCGCTGTAGCGCGTCACGATCCATCCGATAAAGCTCACCAAAAGCAACATGATAATGCTGACACTATCGGCGCGGACAGATAGACCATATCCCAAAATTCCGGGCGCAGACCAAATGGTACTGCCGACCGCAATCAGCATCACAGTCGCCGCCAGTGCCACCAGAAATGAGGTAAAAACCAAAGCTTGCGTCGCGGCCAATGCCCGCCCGCCACGCGTTTTTTGCAATAGGCCCGCAATTGCGGCGATCAAAACCAGCAGAGGTGCGAGCAAGGCTAAAAAGTTGAATTCCATATCTAAATTGCCCCGTGTTGGTGAACCGGACCGGCAATAATCAGATGCATCGAGCATTAATAATTCATTGTTTATCAGAAATCATTCTGTTTAAGTGAACGATATGGCTGATCTGAATTATAATCATCTGCGTTATTTCTGGGCTGTCGCCCATGACGGCAATCTGACACGCACGGCAGCAACGTTGAATATTTCGCAATCTGCACTCTCGGTACAGATCAGGAAACTGGAGCAAAGGCTTGGCAACGACCTGTTTGAACGGCGCGGTCGTCAGCTCCATTTGACCGAAGCCGGGCGGATTGCGCTCGACCATGCCGACACAATTTTTGCGGCGGGCAAAGATTTGCTCGGCACATTGTCATCGACCGGGGAAGCGCGGCAAGCATTGCGGATAGGCGCACTGGCCACCCTGTCTCGAAATTTTCAAATGTCTTTTCTCGAACCCGCGCTTGGACAAGATAATGTCGAGATTGTCTTGCGGTCTGGCAGCGCTGACGAGCTGTTTCTCGCGCTAGAGGCTCTGAATCTCGATGTCGTGCTAACCAACCAGTCCGCTCCGCGCGATAATCTTACCCCCTTCATCACGCATCGGATTGCCGAACAGAAAGTCGGATTGATAGGCAATCCGAAACGCCTTGAGGGTGATCAGGAGCTCGATGCACTCTTGCGGGATCACCCGGTCATACTGCCATCTTTAGGAACCAGTGTACGCTCGGGCTTTGATGCCGTGATGGAGCGACAAGGAATTAGGCCGATAATAGCTGCCGAGGTTGATGACATGGCAATGATGCGCCTTCTGGTCCGCGAGGATGCGGGGCTGGCAGTCATTCCACCGATAGTCGTGAAAGACGAGATTGCTGCGGGCAAGTTGCTGGAATCGACGATCAACCTTGAGCTGACGGAGAGTTTTTACGCGGTTACCGTGAAGCGCAAATTTCCGAACCTTCTTTTGGCTATGTTGGTGGACCGATATTCCGAGACAAATTTGTCCTGATCCGGATCCTATTTCGGAATAAAATCAGAGCATATAGCCAGATCGCCAACTTCATTTTGAATTGATCTGAATGGCTGATGCCACAATAGAAAATACTCAACAGCCTCTGATCATTGTCAGGCAGAAGATGAGGCGAGCCTCTCGCCTTTTAAGCATCAATGATGTTGAATCGAAACATGCTGCTTGGAATGTAGCGGAACAAATGGCGACTTATCTTCTGCTCCCAATTCAGACCTGCCATTCCGCTTACCGCCCATTACCAGCCCATATATTCTGTCCGATGGAATGACCAGTTTCAGGCAACGGCAGTTTCCCGGCAGGAAACCGTTCTCAAGCCCCTATTTGATGTTGATCCCAATTGATGAACGAGATTCCGATAACAGCCGCCTTATCCGTTCGCCAAATTCACGGTGTCTCAAGCTTGGCAAACCTCAGCAAGCTTGCCAAAGCGTCGATAGATCCGACTCGATTTTTCACTTTTATGTCTTATTGTTACGAGCCTGATGCTGTTTATGATATTCGGATATCTAGCCGTTTCATGCACGCAATTGACATGCCGCAACGCATCTGTTCTGCATCTAGGCATGATCTTGAAGGAGAGAAAAATGTCGGTCGTTACTACGGAAAAGCAACAAAATGTCTTGGTTATCATCTCAAACAATCCTCCGGTGAATGCGCTGGGTGCCGCCGTTCGCCAGGGACTGGTCGATGGGATCGAGAAGGCCATGTCCGATGACGAGATAGAAGCTGTGGTCATCCGGTGTGATGGACGTACATTTTTTGCCGGCGCGGATATCACGGAATTCGGCAAGCCGATGAAAGGGCCCAATCTTGCTGATGCCCTTGATCGGTTGGAAGCAAGCAGCAAGCCGGTTGTCGCGGCAATCCACGGAACTGCCTTGGGCGGCGGCTGTGAGGTTGCTTTGGCCTGTCACTACCGGGTTGCGGTGCCATCAGCGAAAATGGGCTTGCCAGAAGTCAAATTGGGTCTGATCCCCGGCGCCGCCGGAACCCAGCGCCTGCCGCGCGTCGTTGGCGCAGAAGCCGCCTTGCCGATGATCGTGATCGGCAATCCAGTTTCGGCCGCAAAAGCACATGCCATCGGGCTGGTTGACAAGATTGTTGGTGAAGACAGTCTGGCCGAGGATGCAATTGCATTTGCCCGCGAACAGATCGGCAAGGCGCCGCCCCGCTCTTCCGAAGGTACAGCCAATGAAGATGGTATAAAGAATCCGGCGATATTTGATGAATTCCGGCAAAAAAATGGTCGTAAAATTCGTGGGTTCGAGGCTCCGGAAGCAGCCATTCAGGCGGTGAAAGCGGCGGGAGAGCTGTCCTATGCCGAGGGCGTGAAAAAAGAGCGCGAGCTGTTCATGAAGCTCATGACCGGCACGCAATCGGCGGCCATGCGCCACTATTTCTTTGCCGAGCGCGCGGCCAACAAGATTGACGGTATTGATCCGAAAATTGATCTGATTCCAATCAAGAAGGTCGGAATCCTGGGAGCCGGGACGATGGGCGGCGGCATCGGCATGAATTTTCTCTCCGCTGGTATTCCTGTCACCATTGTCGAATTGAAAGAGGAAGCGCTTGACCGCGGCGTTGGCGTGATCCGCAAAAATTACGAGAATACGGCCAAGCGCGGCCGCATGACTGAGCAACAGGTCGAAGATGCGATGAGTATTTTGACTCCCAGCCTGTCTTATGACGATCTCGCTGATTGCGACCTGGTAATCGAAGCCGTGTTTGAAAATATGGATGTTAAAAAAGAGGTCTTCACCAAGCTTGATAGCATTGTGAAACAGGGCGCGATCCTCGCCAGCAACACCAGCTACCTGAATATTGACGAGATCGCAGCGGTGACCAAGCGGCCCGAATATGTCCTGGGCCTGCACTTTTTCTCGCCAGCCAATGTGATGAAATTGCTGGAAATCGTGCGTGGTGAAAAGACCGCCGATGACGTGCTGATGACGGCGATGAACCTGTCGAAGAAGATCGGCAAGGTCGCGGCGGTCTCGGGTGTTTGTCCCGGCTTTATCGGCAACCGGATGCTGAGCCCGCGTCAGGAGCAGGCCAATCTCATGATCATGGAAGGGGCCAATTACTGGGAAGTCGACGATGTGTTGCTCGACTTCGGCTTTCCAATGGGGCCGTTCCAGATGTCCGATCTGGCCGGTGTCGACATCGGCTGGCATCGCGATCCGGAGCGCATCGAAACACTCCGCGATGCCTTGTGCGCCGTCGGTCGCTGGGGCCAGAAAGTCGGCAAGGGCTTTTATGATTATGATGAAGCGCGTCAACGGACGCCCTCCGATGAAGTCAAGCAGATCATCGCCGAGTTCGCCGCCAAAGCCGGCAAGGAACAGCGCACAATTTCCAAGGACGAAATTCGCGAGCGGCTGCTTTATCCCATGGTCAACGAAGGGGCCAAAATCCTTGAAGAAGGCATGGCGCAACGCGCCAGCGATATCGATGTCGTCTGGATCAACGGCTACGGCTGGCCGCTTTATACCGGCGGCCCGATGTTCTGGGCCGATACGGTTGGACTCGACAAAATCGTAGCCGGTCTGAAAAAACATGATCTGCCGGTGGCAAATTTGCTCAAGGAAAAAGCCGATGCAGGAGGCAAATTTAACGGATAGCCTCACGCTAATCGATTAGGAGAGAATGATTTGTCAGTTCAAGCAATAGATCCGCTGGAAAAGTGGACGTCGCCCGCTGGATGGCCGGTACGTTCACGCAAGGATGTGGAAACGTTACTCTGCGCGCCGGGCCAGCCGTTTGAAATGGAAATGGTCGATATTGACGGGGTCGCAACCCGCGTCTGGAAAAATGCCCATCCCAGTCTCGCCGCTCTGGCGGAACATGCGCGCGGCCATGGCGACAGTGAATTTCTGATATTTGAAGACGAGCGCGTCACCTATGCCAACTGGTATCGAGCCGTAGCCGCTCTGGCCGTCGAGCTTCAGAAAATAGGTGTATCCAAGGGTGACCGGGTATCGCTGGCGATGCGCAATCTGCCCGAATGGCCAGTGATATTCTTTGCGGCAACTTCGATCGGGGCCATTGTGGTCCCGCTCAACGCATGGTGGACCGATCAGGAACTGGTGTTCGGACTGGAGAATTCGGAAACCAGTGTATTGCTGTGCGATGCCGAGCGATGGGACCGCATTTCGCCGCATCTGGCGGATCTACCGGATTTGAAACATGTGATCGTGTCCCGCAGCCAGACTGCATTGGCAGCGCCGGCACGTCCGCTCGAAGATATCATCGGTCGACCCAATGGCTATGGCGATCTGCCGGATCAGAACCTCCCCGCCGTAGATATTGCACCGGATGATCCGTCGACGATTTTCTATACCAGCGGCACAACCGGGCAACCCAAGGGCGCGCTCGGCACGCATCGCAATCTGACCACCAACGCTGTGACCGTCGGCTATTCCGGAGCCGCGCAAGCGTTGCGCAGGGGAGATGAGCTGCCTGAACCAACGACGCGGGTCGGCTTGACGGTGGTACCGATGTTCCATTGCACCGCCTGTTCCGCCACCATGATGCCGACCGTGCATGGCGGCCACAAGATGATCTTCCTGCACAAGTGGGACACGGTCCAGGCGATGGCAATAATTGAACGGGAAAAGGTCAATGCAACCGGCGGTGTGCCGTTTATCGCCTGGCAATTGATCGAACATCCGGATCGCGAGAAATATGACCTGAGTTCGATCGATTCGATCAGCTATGGCGGTGCGCCTTCAGCACCCGAACTGGCCCGGAAGATCTTTGAAGTTTTTGGCGCGCTGCCCGGCAATGGCTGGGGAATGACCGAAACCATGGCGACGGTCACCTCGCATAGCGCGGAGGATTATCTCAACCGCCCGACCAGTTGCGGCCCGCCGGTCGCCGCTGCCGACCTGAAGGTCATGAGCGAGGACGGAGCCTCCGAAATGCCGATTGGCGAAGTCGGAGAACTTTGGGCCCGTGGTCCGATGATTGTAAAAGGCTATTGGAAACGTCCGGAAGCGACCGCTGAAACTTTCGTCGATGGCTGGGTCCGCACCGGTGATCTGGCGCGATTGGACGATGAGGGTTTCTGCTATATCGTCGACCGCGCGAAAGACATGATCATTCGCGGCGGGGAGAATATCTACTCATCCGAGGTCGAGAATGTCCTCTACGACCATCCGGCGGTGATGGATGCCGCGCTGATTGGTATCGATCACAAGATGCTGGGCGAAGAACCGGCAGCCATTGTCCAACTGGCACCCGGGAAAACAGCCAGTGAAGCGGAATTGCAGGAGTGGGTCCGCCAACGGCTGGCGAATTTCAAAGTGCCGGTAAAGATTCTGTTCCGCACAGAAAGCCTGCCGCGCAACGCCAATGGCAAGATATTGAAGAAGGATCTGAAATCGCTGTTCTGAGGCTCAATCGCTTTTCGGTGCCAGGCGGATCATGCCTTCCTGCACCGCTGAAGCGATCAAAATCCCGTCTTGCGTGTAGAGTGACCCGCGATTGAGACCGCGCGTATGGCCGGTCCAGTCGCTGTCCATGACATAGCAGATCCATTGATCGATCCTGAAATCGTCATGGAACCACATCGCGTGGTCGAGGCTGGTCGAGAATAGACCGGGCGTGGTCCAGTGCAATCCGTGCGGAATCATCGACGTCGAGAGCAATCCCATATCGGATGCAAAGGCCAGCGTTGCGCGGTGGATAAGCGGATCATCCGGCAGCGGTGCGACCGTCTTTAACCATTGATATTGCCGCGCGTCCCGGGTTTTGCCTTCCGGCCGAAAGCTGCGAACATCAAACGGCCGCGGCATACTCATCCGCTCGATATGCTCATCCGAAACCTGCGGATTGCGGGCAATCTGCTCCATCGCGCTCATACATTGCTCGGGCGGCAACACATCCGGCATCTTTATTTGATGCTCGAGCCCTTCGGCGGGTTTCTGGAAAGAGGCCGTCAGGTTGAAGATGACCTTGTCATTCTGCCGGACAACGACCCTGCGATTGGAGATGCTGCGGCCATCAAAATCGCGATGTACCCGGAAATGCAGCGGCTTGGTTTCATCGCCGGCGCGCAGAAAATAGGAATGGAGCGAATGAATATTCTTCTCGTCATCCACCGTGCGATCGGCAGCGACAATCGCCTGGGCGATCACCTGACCACCGAAAATCCGTTCGCGCGCGGTTGAACTGAGCGCTGGAAATATAAACTCATCTTCACCATCCGTGGACAGGCTAAAGGTACGGAGCAATCCGGCTATCAGCTTCTCCGCAGACACGGAGGAGCGATTGGCCAAAGCATCCGACAACCGGCGTTCGACTTGTTCGTCAGTAAGTTGATCCAAAACTACTTCTATTCCTTAAAATGCGCCAAGCTGCGGGTATAGTCAGCGTTCAGGGATAAATCTCGAACAGTCCGGCACCGCCCTGACCGCCCCCGATGCACATGGTGACCACGCCCCATTTTGCGCCGCGACGGCGGCCTTCCTGCAACAGATGCCCGGCACAGCGCGCACCGGTCATGCCAAAGGGATGGCCGATAGAGATCGAGCCGCCATTCACATTATATTTCTCTGGATCAATGCCCAGGCGATCGCGGCTGTACAGGCACTGGCTGGCGAAGGCTTCGTTCAGTTCCCAGATATCGATATCATCAACGGTCAGACCCTGCCGTTCAAGCAATTTCGGAACAGCAAATACCGGGCCAATGCCCATTTCATCGGGTTCGCATCCGGCAACGGCCCAGGACACAAAACGCCCCAGCGGCTTCAGTCCGCGGCGTTCCGCTTCCCTGGCTTCCATCAGCACGAGAGCAGCAGCTCCGTCGGACAACTGGCTGGCGTTGCCGGCCGTGATAAATTTGTCTTCGCCCATGATCGGTTTCAGACTGGCCAGTCCTTCCAAGGTGGTTGTCGGGCGATTGCACTCGTCCCGGTCAACCGTATAGTCGACGATGGTTTCTTCCTTGGTTTCCTTGTCGACCAATTTCATCCTGGTCTGCATCGGGACGATTTCCTCGGCAAACAGTCCAGCTTGCTGGGCCGCCGCCATCCGCTGCTGCGATTGCAGGGAATATTCATCCTGATATTCACGACTGATATTATAGCGCTCCGCGACAATATCGGCCGTTTCGATCATTGGCATGAAGATCGCCGGGGCAATTTTCAGAATGTCCTCATCGATCGATCCTTCCGGCGCCCGGGGGCCCTGCATCGAAATGCTCTCGACACCGCCCGCAACCACGCAATCGGCACCATCGCTGCGAATATGGTTTGCAGCGATGGCAATGGCTTGCATGCCGGATGAACAGAACCGGTTGACCGTCGCTCCAGCTGTAGTTTTTGGCAGGCCCGCGAGAAGCGCCGCATTGCGTCCGATATTGGGAGCGCCATGCGCCACATTGCCGATCATGCAATCATCAATGAAGCTGCTTTCCACGCCCGATTTTGCGACCGCATGTTTGATCGCGTGCGCCGCCATGGTCATCGGCGGGGTAATGTTGAAGCCACCACGACCCGCCTTGGCGAGTCCCGTGCGGGCATAAGATACGATGACAGCTTCACGCATGCTGAATTCTCCTTTTGGTCTTGCCGAAACCGCTGTTTTGAGTGCAGCGGGCTATTTGGTTGCCGAACTATACGAGGCCGGTTCAAAATGTCCACGCTCTGCAACCCTTGCGACCATTAAATCCGACAAAAGTGAACGCCAGCAAATGGAACGAACGCATTCATTCACCAAAAATTTGACCAAATGGTTGCTAGGTAATCTGGAGTTTCGAAATCAGACTGTTCGCGAACGGTCCAATTCCAGCCCTTGGACTTTGTCCAATCAAATGGCGGGTTTCAGGAAACGAAATTACGGTCGAGAATGGCCGAAATTGGGGCGGAAGCTGCCAGCCAGCCTCCGCATCCATGTCCGCTCTCGCACCCCAAGCGGAATTACTTCGCCACCGCCCCACCTTCTCGAAAAACGCCAGCAGTTGGCAAATTTTCCCCGTTGCTCCGCCGGCCAACCCGAAACAATTCCGTCGCTGATATAACCGGCAGCACCGCGAAAGACTGACCAGAAATTACAAATTTTTAGCCCGCCTCAGGGATTGGATCAAAAACAACCACTAGTTAATAGTCGTATCCTATAGCTCTGTGATAGAAGGGTGCGATTGTAGGCTTTGCGGCGGGCGGTTTGTTCCGGCCTGCGACCGTTTCATCCGGGGAGTTGAAAATGGCATTTATCAATCATTTTGCCGAGGCCGAAGACGAGCTGAAATATGTGCACGACGAGCGCACATCCCGGCTCAAGGCGACCCGGGCGGTTATCATTCTCGGGCCGCTGATTTTCCTTGGCTTCTTCATGATGACCCCGGTGTTTTCGTCGAACCAGGCCTTTGCGACCTTCAATATAACGACGATGGTGATTGTCGGCTTTTTTGCACTGGCGATCTTTGCCACGACCAACCGCCATTATATCGAATGGCGCTGGCTCGACATGTTGCCGTTCGTTGCCATGACCATCGCCGCGGCTGTCCTGATGGCGGTCCTGTTGCGCACCACCGCTGCCAATGATCTTGATATCACCAAGATTTCCGTGGTCTTCTTTGGCCTGATCTACTTCATTGCCAGCGTCGCCTTTGTCGCCAATGTGAAGCTGTTCGTGATCTGGGCGATCGGCACGCTCGGCGTGTTCATCGGTTTTATGGACAATCATGGCATCGACGTCGACGAAATGTATCACACTATCGTCAACATCAGCTTCTTTCTGCTGTTCGCGATATTCTCCAACTGGGAGGCCGACCGCCGGGCGCGGGCGATGTATGTGGCGCGCCAGGAGCTCAATCAGGAACGCAAGAAGACCGAGAAACTGCTCTATAATGTCTTGCCGCAAGCGGTCGCCACACGGCTCCGGGCAGGCGAAGTGGTAGCCGATTCCTTCTCCGATATTTCGGTCGTTTTCATCGATATTGTCGGCTTTTCGAAACTCTCCAAACAGCTCACGCCTGGTCATCTGGTCGAGCAATTGAACGGGTTTTTCCTGATCGCCGATCAATGTGCGGACCGCTATGGCATCGAAAAGGTGAAGACCATCGGCGATTGCTATCTCGCGGTATCGGGCGGCACGGCTTCCAATGGACCCGGCGCGAAAGATGCGGTCAGTTTTGCAAAAGATGTGATCGCGGAAATGCAAAGCAGGGCGACGGAAGGCGGGATCGACATTCAATTGCGGGTCGGCATTCATTCTGGCCCGGTCGTCGGCGGCGTCGTCGGCACGAACCGGCTTGCCTATGATTATTGGGGTGATACGATGAACATCGCCAGCAGGATTGAAGGCGCTGCCGAGCCAAACGGGATTGCCGTATCTGCAGCCACCTATTATCAGTGTACCGGCAGCCATGAATTCGATTTGCCCGAAACCATCACGCTGAAGGGCGTTGGAGATACGGTGATTTACCGAATCAAGCCCGATATTGCGGAATGATCTATCGGCGGGTTTTCTCGCGCGGCGCCGGCCGGATTGCCGGGTACCATCGCGCCGCTAAAGCGACTTCCGCCGCAGCCGTAGCGCATTGCCGATCACCGATACCGAGGACAGGCTCATCGCTGCAGCCGCGATCATCGGGCTGAGCAGGATCCCGAACCAGGGATATAAGATGCCCGCCGCCACCGGCACGCCGAGCGCGTTGTAGAAAAAGGCAAAGAACAGATTCTGCCGGATATTGCCCATGGTCAGCTGGCTGAGCCGCCGCGCCTTGGCGATGCCGCCGAGATCGCCCTTGACCAGAGTGATGCCGGCGCTTTCCATGGCGACGTCGGTGCCGGTGC
>NZ_JBALTF010000049.1:0-21666 GCF_036964675.1 Parasphingorhabdus sp.
CGAGGTGCCGCCGGTGCCGATCCACTTGCTGCCACCTTCATGCCGTTTTTGCTGTTCTTCGAGACGCTCTTTCAGCGTCTCCATAATCTCGTCCCAGCTGCCGAGAGAATTGATTTTCTCCATTTCCTCTTCGGACAGATATTTCTCAGCGACCGCTTTCAGCCAGTCGAGTGGAATATCTTCTTCCTGCGTTCCGTAGGTGGTTTCGATGCCCTTGAAGACTTTTGAAAACACCTGATCAAATCGATCCAGAAGACCTTCATCTTTCACAAAAGTGGCGCGGGAGAGATAATAAAATTCCTCCGGACTCCGCCGAATAACCTCCTTTTGGAGCGCCTCAAGCAGAACCAGATGTTCCTTGAGTGACGCTGAAATGCCAGCGGCCCTGAGTTCGTCCATGAAGTTAAAGAACATCGTCTGTGCCTTTGCTTAGCGCGCTTCGCGTTTCGCCATGAAGGCGAGGCGTTCGAACAGCATCACGTCCTGCTCATTCTTCAGCAACGCACCGTGCAATGGCGGGATCGCCTTGGTCGAGTCTTTCGACTGCAGCACTTCGAGCGGCATATCCTCGTTGAGAATCAGTTTCAGCCAGTCGAGCAATTCGCTGGTGCTTGGCTTTTTCTTGAGGCCCGGGACGTCACGGACATCGTAGAAGATGTCCATTGCCTTCTTAACAAGGATGCCCTGAATGTCGGGGAAATGGACGTTGATGATTTCCTGCATCGTCTGCCGATCGGGAAATTTGATATAGTGGAAGAAACAACGGCGCAGGAACGCGTCGGGCAGTTCCTTCTCGTTGTTCGAGGTAATGATCACGATTGGCCGTTCGACCGCCTTGATCGTCTCTTTCGTCTCGTAGACATGGAACTCCATGCGGTCGAGTTCTTGCAGAAGGTCGTTTGGAAATTCGATGTCCGCCTTGTCGATCTCGTCAATCAGCAGCACCGGCAGTTCGGGAGCGGTGAATGCCTCCCACAGCTTTCCCTTGCGGATATAGTTGGAAATATCGTGCACGCGTTCATCGCCCAGCTGACCGTCACGAAGACGCGCAACCGCATCATATTCATAAAGGCCCTGATGTGCTTTGGTGGTCGATTTAATGTTCCACTCGATCAGTGGTGTGCCCATTGCTTTGGCAATTTCATAGGCCAGAACCGTTTTGCCCGTACCGGGCTCGCCTTTGACGAGGAGAGGGCGCCGGAGGGTCATGGCAGCGTTGACAGCAACCTTCAGATCATCGGTTGCAACATAGTCCTTGGTACCGTCAAAACGCATAATTTCCTATTCCTTGCCATGAAAGTCGATGCACAGGCGATAGGGAAAACTAGCATTCTAGGCAAGTTAATCATTTAGTTAAGATTCGCGGGAGCTGACGAAGAATTTAACGGGAAAGGCGCATATTTCGGCGAGCTTCCAGAAGCTGCCAGAGACCGCGATGCTGGTTGAGCAGCTGTTCCGCGCCAAAATTCAACGCCCGTTCCAAAGCAGGCGTTTCCGCCAGGCGGCTGTTGAGGACAGACGTTTTGTCGACACTTGGCAGAATGGACGCGCGAGCTTCAACGCCGACACGCAAGGCGATCCGTTCCAGGATGTTTCTGATGAAATGCCAGTCCGCAACCAGTGCGATGGCTGCGCCAATGGCGCATCCGCTGCGATCGGACTGGGACAGCATCTCCAGTGCCTTGCGTTGATCATGCACGGCGGTGTTGCTGTGATCGTCCAGACTAACGCCCGAAATCGGGCCCGCAGCCACGGTCAACTTGGTCAGAAAAGCGCGTTCAGCAGCAAAGCCATCAGTCGCCTGGATAAGCCATTCGCGCGCAGCATCATCGACCGTCTTGGTCGCGGCATGATCGATTACGCCAGGATGGCGTCCGTGCAAAACGCACATGAAATGGGCGATGTCGGCGACATCGGCACCCGACAGGGTCGAAAAGTCTTCGGCGATAAGCTGGACATAGGGTGCCGTGTTGCTGCCATATGTGCCGGCATGTCTAGCGGATCCTGGCTGTGTCGCCATTTGTGCATTTTGTACTAGCATCGCGTTTCCGATATCCCGAAAATGCATTAAACATCTTCTTCTACCATCGACTATACGGGCGATACCTAAAGAGTCGGTTTACCTGCCGTTAGGGATTTGCAAACCATAGCGATCAGATTCCCGGTCGCGAGATTATTGATCCAAGAAACTCCGCATTTTGCGACTGCGACTAGGGTGCTTCAGTTTTCTGAGCGCCTTGGCTTCAATCTGCCGGATACGTTCGCGCGTGACGCTGAACTGCTGGCCGACTTCTTCGAGCGTGTGATCGGTGTTCATGCCGATACCGAAGCGCATGCGCAGCACGCGTTCTTCCCGAGGGGTCAGGCTTGCCAACACGCGGGTCACGGTTTCCTTAAGATTCGCCTGAATCGCGGCATCCACAGGGATGATCGCGTTCTTGTCCTCGATGAAGTCGCCGAGATGCGAATCTTCCTCGTCACCAATCGGTGTTTCGAGTGAAATCGGTTCCTTGGCAATTTTCATCACCTTGCGCACTTTTTCCAGCGGCATGGAGAGGCGTTCGGCCATTTCTTCCGGGGTCGGTTCACGGCCCTGTTCATGGAGGAACTGACGACTTGTGCGGACCAGCTTGTTGATCGTCTCGATCATGTGGACCGGAATACGGATGGTCCGGGCCTGATCGGCAATCGATCGCGTAATCGCCTGACGAATCCACCAGGTGGCATAGGTGCTGAACTTGTAGCCGCGGCGATATTCGAACTTGTCGACCGCTTTCATCAGGCCGATATTGCCTTCCTGAATAAGATCGAGGAACTGCAGGCCGCGATTGGTATATTTTTTGGCGATGGAAATCACGAGGCGAAGATTGGCCTCAACCATTTCCTTCTTGGCGATCCGCGCTTCACGCTCGCCTTTTTGCACCATGTTGACGATTCGGCGAAACTCGTCCAGCGAAGTGCCGGTGGCATTGGCGATGTCGGAAATTTCAGCCCGGATGCGATCCACGGCTTCAGCTTCCTTTTCGACAAAGGCGGCCCATTTCTTGTCGGTCTTGGCCATGCTTGCCAACCAGCCGTCGTCGAGTTCGTTGCCGACATAGCTTTCCAGAAACGCACGGCGTGGAACCTTGTGGCGCTCGGCCAGACGGAGCATCTGCCCGCCCAATGTGGTCAACCGGCGATTGAAGGAGTAAAGCTGGTCGACCAGAAACTCGATCTTGTTGGCGTGAAATTGTACGCTTTCCACCAGCGCGGTCAATTCTTCGCGCAAATTGTGATATTTATTCTCGGAAGCCGCCGGAAAATCCTTGCCCGCTGCCAGCGATTCCAGCCTCGTCGTCTGTAATTTCGAGAATTTCTTGAACACCGAGGTAATCAGCGCAAATTTCTCCAGCGCATCGGGTTTCAGAGCTTCTTCCATCTGTGCGAGGGAAAGAGTATTGTCTTCCTCTTCCTCTTCGACCACCCGCTTGGTGCGGCGTTCGGTCAGCTCTGCTTCTTCATCATCTTCGCCGTCGGCGGATTCTTCATCCTCGACCTCGTCATCATCCTTGAACGATGGGCCTGCGGTTTTCTCGCTGATTTCGCCATCGTCATCATCTTCGGCTTCTTCAAGATTTTCCGGGACAGGGTCCTTCGAGAGCATGGCATCAAGGTCGAGAATCTCGCGCAACTGCATTTCGCCGTCGTTGAGCGCGGTCGACCATTCGATGATCGCGTTAAATGTGGTCGGGCTTTCGCAAAGCCCCCAGATCATGGTGTCGCGGCCAGCTTCAATACGCTTGGCAATGGCAATCTCGCCTTCGCGGCTGAGCAATTCCACGGCGCCCATTTCGCGCAGATACATGCGCACCGGATCGTCGGTACGGTCAGCCGCGGCCTTTTTGGGAACAACGGCAGTGGTTTTTTTCTCTTTGTCCTTGCCGTCGATCGATTCGACTTCATCGCCGCCCAGTTCTTCGGCAACTTCCTCGTCATTCTCGACAATCCGGACACCCATTTCGGAGATTGCAGACATGACGTCTTCAATCTGCTCATTCTGGTCCTGGGGCAGGGCTTCATTCAGCTCGTCAATCGTCAGATAGCCGCGCTTTTTCCCATCCGCGATCAATTTCTTGATGGCGCTATCGTTGAGATCAATCAACGGTTCGTCTTCGGCTTTGGAATTGTTCACTTTACTTGCCAATGGCTGAGGCCCCTAATTTGAAACTATATAGTGTCGTCGATCTGGGTCAGGTCGACCAACCGCTCGTGAAATAACTGCTTCGCTTCGCGAAGGCGCTGCTGCTCGGCATAACTTTCTTCCGTAAGATCGTCCTGCACCCGCCGTGTTGCCTCTGCGAGAGCCGCTTCCAGTCCGGGACGTGCTGTCACCACTTTAATCGCTTCTGCCAAATCCCGATGTGCCCGTTCGATCAAAAGCGAAGGGGCATCGTCTGGCAGCTTGCGGTTGAAAGTGAAATTCAGCGCGTCGGCCCGTAACAGCCCTTTTGCGACATTATAACAATCTGTCTTCTCCAATATGGTAAGAAGGCCCTGCATATCAAGCGTTTCTTTGCGCATCGCGGCATTGATCAATTCGCCGAGCAAGGCCTGCAATTGCGAATCGGCCAATCTGATCGCGTTGAGCTCTTCAAAATGCGCGGAAATCCGGCACGGATGACGGATCAGCCCGCCCAATATACCCTTGGCAATCTGCAGGTCATATCCCTCGATCAAAAAGCTCTTGGTGTCATCCATCGGTTTGAAGGAGACAAATTTCGATGGAAATTTGCGGTTATTGTTCTGGAAGCGCCGGCCTTCGGGGCGACTGTCCTTCTGGGCAAAAAAGGCGGCTTGATAGCGTTCGTGAAATTCCTGCCGGTAATGCTGGGCAATATCCTGATCGGCAATATCGCGGACATGATCGGACAGGCGTTTTTTCAGGCCAGCCTTGGTTTCCGGCGTGTTGAGCGGCTCCGCGTCATATTCGACCTGCCAGATCTTGTCGTCGAGCGTCTGCGGTTTGGCGATCAAGGCAGCGAAGGCATGGGCGCCGTCGGAGCGAATCAGGTCATCGGGGTCCTGGCCGGCGGGAAGCGAAATGAAGTTCAGGCTGTGCGAGGGGCGCAAGATCGGCAGCGCCCGCAAGGCGGCCCGCATCGAAGCCTTTTGACCGGCATTGTCGCCGTCAAAGCAGAGGATCGGCGCCTCGACCATTTTCCAGATACGCTCGATCTGATGCTCGGTCAGCGCGGTGCCGAGCGGCGCGACGACGTCGTTGAAACCGGCCTGCGCCAGCGCGATGGCATCCATATAGCCCTCGACGACCAAGATCCGCCCGGTCTGGCGGGAGGCGGGTGAGGCCTTGTCGAGATTGTAGAGCGTGCGGCCCTTGTCGAACAACGGCGTGTCGGGGCTATTGAGATATTTCGGCTCGCCATCGCCCAAAATGCGGCCACCAAAGGCAATCACCCGGCCGCGCGGATCGCGGATCGGGATCATCAGCCGACCGCGGAACCGGTCATAGGGCTCCTTGTCATCGACCTTGATCAGCAGGCCAGCCTCGATCAGCTGGTCCATGCCGTGGACCGAGAGCGCTTGCTTGAGCCGTCCGCGCGAATCGGGGGCAAAGCCAAAGCCGAACTCGCGGATGGTATTCTCGGCAATGCCCCGGTTTTTCAGATATTCCCGCGCATGAGCGCCCTCAGTGCCGTTGAATTGCGCGACAAACCAGTCCTGCGCTGCCGCCATGACGTCATGCAGGGTGGCGCGGGTTTCCTGCCGTTGGGCCGCGCGGGGATCTGGGGCAGGCACTTCCATTTGCGCTTCGGCGGCCAGATCCTTGACCGCATCCATGAAGCCAAGACCGCGCTGTTCGGTCATCCAGCTGATGGCATCGCCATGCGCGCCGCAGCCGAAACAGTGATAAAAGCCCTTTTCGTCGTTGATCGTGAAGCTGGGCGATTTCTCGTTATGAAACGGACAGCATGCCTTATATTCCCGCCCCGCCTTCTGGATCTTAACTGTACGTCCGATCAGTGTCGACAAAGTGACACGCGATCGCAGTTCTTCGAGCCATTGCGGAGTGAGGGTCATGGGTTCAGCTCAAAGCCGCCTTCACCAGCGCGCTGGCCTTGCTCATGTCGATTTCGGTGCCGTGGCGTTTCTTGAGTTCGCCCATCAGCCGGCCCATGTCCTTCATGCCGTCGGCACCGAGTTCCGTCTTGATGCCATTGATCAGCGCGGCGGTGTCTTCGTCGCTCAGCTGCGCGGGGAGGAATTCCTCGATCACGCCAAGCTCCATTTTCTCCGCTGCTGCCAGTTCGGTGCGGCCACCAGTTTCGAACATCTCGATCGATTCGCGGCGTTGCTTGGCCATTTTCTGCAGCACGTCGATCAGGATGGTATCGTCATCACGCGGGTCTTCCTTGGTGCGCAGTTCGATGTCCTTGTCCTTGATCTTCGCCAGGATGCTGCGTGTGGCGGCGGTGCGATCCTTGTCACCGGCCTTCATGGCGGCAATTTGCGCGGCTTTCACGGTATCGCGAATCATGGCGTTCCTCATATTTTTGGAGTAAGCGACCACCATAGCGGGAAGATAATTATTTTCATAGATTGTGACGCCAGAAATCTGGCTCTAGGTCCCATGAAATTTTGCGCCTACGCCAGACCCAAAGGAACAGCCCATGACCAATGCCCATAATCCCGACGCTCCCGAGGGTGCAACAGGGATATTGGTATTGGCCGATGGCACGATCGTGTGGGGCAGGGGCTTTGGCGCGACCGGCTCTGCGGTCGGTGAAGTCTGCTTCAACACCGCGATGACCGGCTATCAGGAGGTGATGACCGACCCCAGCTATGCCGGGCAGATCGTGACTTTCACTTTCCCCCATATCGGCAATACCGGGACCAATGACGAGGATGTCGAGGCGGACAGCCCGCATGCTCTGGGCTGTATCGTCCGCGAGGATATTACTGCGCCGTCCAATTTCCGCGACCAGAAGCCGTTTGACCAGTGGATGGCGGAAAATGGCCGGATTGGCATTTCCGGTGTGGATACCAGGGCTTTGACCCGGCGGATCAGGGAAGCGGGCGCGCCCAATGCGGTGATCGCTTATGATCCGGAGGGCAAGTTCGATATCGACGAGTTGCTCGCCAAGGCGCGGGGCTGGGCGGGGCTGGAAGGCATGGATCTGGCCAAGGAAGTGACCGGGCACCAGACGCAGCTTTGGGACAAAGGTGGCATGTGGCGGCTGGGTCATGGCTATGCGCCGCTGGAAGAATTGGAAGCATCTTCGACCACCCGCCCGCATGTGGTGGCTATTGATTATGGCGCGAAGCGCAATATCTTCAGAAACCTTGTGAAGGCTGGCGCGAAAGTTACTGTAGTTCCTGCTGAAACTTCCTATGAAGAAATCATGGCATTGCAGCCGGCAGGTGTGTTTCTCTCCAATGGTCCCGGCGATCCGGCGGCGACTGGCGAATATGCGGTTCCGGTGATCCGGCAGTTGTTGGAGCAGGATATCCCGTTGTTCGGTATCTGCCTCGGTCACCAGATGCTCGCCCTCGCTGCGGGCGCCAAGACGGTCAAAATGCACCAGGGCCATCGCGGCGCCAATCATCCGGTGCAGCGGATCGGCGGCGGCTGGGACGCAACCGAAGGGCTGGTCGAGATCACCAGCATGAACCACGGCTTTGCGGTGGACAGCGAGACGCTGCCCGACAATATTCACGAAACCCACAAGAGCCTGTTCGACAGCAGCAATTGCGGCATCGAAATCATCGGCAAACGCGCCTTTGGTGTGCAATATCACCCCGAAGCGAGCCCTGGCCCGCAGGACAGTTTCTATCTGTTCGAGAAATTTGTCGGGGGACTGTCGTGATGCCCCATGAAAAACGTGGTTTAACAGGAGAGAGCCAATGAGAGCGCCGATGAAAATGATGTTGATTTTGCCCGTTGCCTCTCTGGCGCTGACCGGCCTGTCGGCTCGAAGCCTGACTCAGGACGATTTGAACGCGATTGCCGACGGTTGCAGTTTTCCGCGTGATTCCGTGCTTGTAGAAGGCAATGGCCGCGTCGGCCTCTATGATGATCCATCAAACAGGGACCAGACAGACGCTGCGCAGTGCGTCTATGGTCAGTTGCAACAATGGGGTGTCGATATTGTCGGTACGACCTTGGGGGCTGACGGCGAATAATGGCCTTCCTCATTAAAACTTCCTTGCCTGGAATTGTCTGTCTGTCGGCAAAAATTATCGAAGGCCCAAGCCAATGAGCGGACCAATTGATCCTGCGCATCTTGCCGAAGAATGGGCAATTGATGACGAAATCCTGCAAAATATGGCAGCTGGCGGCGATTTGTCGCATGTTGTGCGCGAAATTAACGTGCAATTTGTCGGGGCCGTTACCGATCTCAACAAGCTGAAGAATGATGCGGCGAAATGGGGCTTTCGCTCGGCGCTGGTCAACAACGAGGATGACGAGTGGGTGATCGAGCTGCAGATTGACCTCGACACCAGGCGCGACACGATCCGCGAACTGACCCGCAAATGCCTCGAGATCGAAAGCGAATATGATATCGACCATGATGGCTGGGGCTGTTTTGCGTGTAATGAGAATGGCGAAATTTCTGATGAGAATCCGGCTTGATGGTTGGGGGATCTGATATATCTTCTACCCTCATCTTCGGAGATGGCTGCCATCCCTCGCCCCCTTCAGGGGGGGAGGGACCGCTTCGCAGTGCGAAGCAGGGAGCGGGGGGAGTCGTTCTGATCCCCAAGTCACGCTCGCTTCGCTTTGCTCTGGCCCCCGCTCCCTGCCGCTTCGCGGCTGTCCCTCTCCCCCTGAAGGGGACGAGGGTTTATGCTGCCTGTCTCCATTTCCCGTTCATAATATCAAAAGATTGTTCACCTGACCAATGCCCAAAAGAACTGACATAAAATCCATCCTCATCATTGGCGCTGGCCCGATCATCATCGGCCAGGCCTGCGAGTTTGACTATAGCGGCACGCAGGCGTGCAAGGCGCTGAAGGAGGAGGGCTACCGGATCATCCTGGTCAACTCCAACCCGGCGACGATCATGACCGATCCGGAAATGGCGGATGCGACCTATATTGAACCGATTACGCCCGAAATTGTCGAAAAGATCATCGAAAAAGAACGGCCTGATGCGATTCTTCCCACTATGGGCGGACAGACGGCGCTGAACACGGCGCTGACGCTCAACAAGATGGGCGTGCTCGAAAAATATGGCGTGCAGATGATCGGCGCCGACGCCGAGGCGATCGACAAGGCCGAGGACCGCGAGAAGTTCAAGCGGGCGATGGACAAGATCGGTCTGGAAAGCCCGCGTTCGGCGATTGCCCATAATATGGAAGATGCGATGAAGGCGCTCGAGGAAATCGGCCTGCCGGCGATCATGCGGCCGAGCTTCACGATGGGCGGGGCCGGGGGCGGCGTGGCCTATAACCGCGAGGAATTCGTCCATTTTGTCAAGACATCGCTGGAGGCATCGCCGACCAACGAAGTGCTGATCGACGAATCCCTGATCGGCTGGAAAGAATATGAGATGGAGGTTGTCCGCGACAAGAAGGACAATTGCATCATCATCTGCTCGATCGAGAATGTCGATCCGATGGGCGTGCACACCGGTGACAGTATCACCGTTGCGCCGGCGCTGACCCTGACCGACAAGGAATATCAGATCATGCGCAACGCCAGCATCGCGGTGCTGCGCGAAATTGGCGTCGAAACCGGCGGTTCGAACGTCCAGTTCGCGGTCAATCCCAAGGATGGCCGGCTGGTCGTGATCGAAATGAATCCGCGGGTTTCGCGCTCCTCTGCGCTGGCGTCCAAGGCCACCGGCTTCCCGATTGCCAGCGTCGCCGCGAAACTGGCGGTCGGCTATACGCTCGACGAGATCGAGAATGACATTACCGGCGCTACTCCGGCCTCGTTCGAGCCAACGATCGACTATATCGTCACCAAGATTCCGCGCTTTGCCTTCGAGAAGTTCAAGGGTGCCGAGCCGTTGCTGTCGACCGCGATGAAGTCGGTCGGTGAAGTCATGGCGATTGGCCGCAATATCCATGAATCGATGCAGAAAGCGCTGCGCGGACTGGAAACCGGTCTCGACGGCTTCAACCGGGTGGAGGCGCTGATTGGCGCATCGCGCGAGGATATTGCCGCAGAACTGGCACGGGCAACGCCCGACCGTCTGCTGGTTGCCGCACAAGCGATGCGCGAAGGTTTTACCGACGCCGAAATCCATGACATTGCCGGGTTCGATCCCTGGTTCCTGGCCAGAATTCGGGAAATTATCGATGCCGAGCAGGACGTAATCGACCATGGTCTGCCCAATGATGCGCAGGCCTTGCGCAAGCTCAAATCCATGGGTTTTTCCGATCAAAGGCTGGCCAAGCTGGCGATTGATTCGGTCCATATTGCCGGCGGCGCCGGGCGCGCGGTTGCTGGCGGACGCGGGCTGGTGCATGACGCGCTTGCCGCAATGGCGGGGGCAACGACCGAAGCCGATGTCCGGGCCTTGCGCCACAAGCTGGGCGTGCGGCCGGTGTACAAGCGGATCGACACCTGCGCAGCGGAATTTGAAGCCAAGACGCCCTATATGTATTCGACCTATGAAGCGCCGATTTTTGGCGCGCCGGAATGCGAGGCGCAGCCATCGGATCGCAAGAAGATCGTCATCCTCGGCGGCGGTCCGAACCGGATCGGGCAGGGGATCGAGTTTGATTATTGCTGCTGTCACGCCTGTTACGCGCTGTCGGATGCCGGCTATGAAACGATCATGGTCAATTGCAATCCGGAAACCGTGTCGACCGATTATGATACATCCGACCGGCTCTATTTCGAGCCGCTGACCGCCGAGGACGTACTCGAAATCCTGCACGTCGAACAGCAGTCCGGCGAACTGGTTGGCGTGGTTGTGCAATTTGGCGGGCAGACGCCGCTGAAACTGGCGCAGGCGCTGGAAGACGCGGGTATCCCGATCCTCGGCACCTCGCCGGATGCGATTGATCTCGCCGAAGACCGCGAGCGTTTTGCCAAGCTGGTCCACAAGCTGAAACTCAAGCAGCCGGAAAACGGCATGGCCCGGACCCGCGACGAAGCGGTGAAAATCGCCGAGCGTATCGGCTATCCGGTATTGATCCGGCCAAGTTTCGTGCTTGGCGGCCGGGCGATGGAAATTGTCGACGGCCCGGCCCAGCTGGAAGATTATATCAACACCGCGGTGCAGGTGTCGGGTGACAGTCCGGTGCTGGTCGACCAATATCTGCGCGATGCGATCGAAGTGGATGTCGATGCGATCTGCGACGGCGACGAAGTCGTGGTTTGCGGCGTGCTCCAGCATATCGAGGAAGCCGGAGTCCACTCGGGCGACAGCGCCTGCACGATTCCGCCTTATAATCTCAGCGATGAGATCATCGCCGAAATGGAACGGCAGACCGAGGCACTGGCCTTCGGTCTGAAGGTCAAGGGGCTGATGAACATCCAGTTCGCGGTCAAGGACGGTGAAGTCTATCTGATCGAGGTCAATCCGCGCGCCAGCCGGACGGTGCCTTTCGTCGCCAAGGCGATCGGCGTGCCGATTGCCAAGATCGCCTCGCGGGTGATGGCCGGAGAAAAGCTCAAGGACCTGCCGGTGATCAACCGGCATATCGACTATATTGCCGTGAAAGAGGCGGTGTTCCCGTTCAACCGTTTCCCCGGTGTCGATCCGGTGCTGTCGCCGGAAATGAAATCGACCGGCGAAGTCATGGGCATCGACCAGAATTTCCCGATCGCCTTTGCCAAGGCGCAACTGGGTGCGAGCAACATATTGCCGGATAGCGGGACGATCTTCATCTCGGTCAAGGAAACCGACAAGAAGGTGATCGAGCCGGCCGCGCGGCTGGCCGAGAAGCTTGGCTTCCGTCTGATCGCTACGTCCGGAACCGCAGATTATCTGACCGAACAGGGGATCAAGGTCGAGAAGGTTAACAAGGTCGCCGAGGGACGCCCGCATATCGTCGACCGGATCAAGGACGGCGATGTCAATCTGATCTTCAATACAACCGAAGGCTGGCAGTCGCTCAAGGATTCTAAATCGATCCGGGCGGCGGCGCTGGTTGGTAAAATTCCGATCTATACAACCGCCACCGCAAGCAATGCCGCGATGCAGGCGATTGAGGCCCTGCGCGATCAGACTCTTGAAGTTCGCGCGTTACAGTCCTATTATAAGGCTTCGCAGACTTAATTTTCCGACATTTGTCACACTGCGGGCGGTCTTCGTAAAGGGGCGCGCCGGGAAACTGTTTTTGACGCTGCACGGCTGAAATCGGTAGCGTATCAATAAGGAAAGGCCAAAATAATGGCTGTTGAAAAAGTACCAATGCTGGCCGAAGGCCATGTTAAGATGGAAGCCGAACTCAAGGCGCTGAAACTGGAGCGTCCGATCATTGTCGACGCGATCGAAACCGCGCGCGCTCATGGCGATCTGTCGGAAAATGCCGAATATCATGCTGCCAAGGAACGCCAGGGCCAGGTCGAGGCCACCATTGGCGATCTCGAGGACAAATTGTCCCGCGCCCAGGTCATTGATCCGAAGACCCTGTCCGGTGACAAGGCTGTGTTCGGCGCAACGCTGACCTTGCGCGACGAAAATGACAAGGCGGTAAAATATCAGCTGGTCGGCCAGGCGGAAGCCGATGCCAAGGCTGGCATGATCAGCTATAATTCACCGATTGGCCGGGCCTTGATCGGCCGCAGTGTCGGCGACGATATCGAAGTGACCGTGCCGTCCGGCGACAAATATTTCCTGCTCGAGAAGATCGAGTTCATCTAAATCCGATGAATATGCCAGCGGGAAAACTGACCAACGGGCTGATCATCGCCAATGTCGTGATTTTCCTGATAATCTGGATTTTCGGCTGGCAGCAGCAAGCGCTGCTGCGCGGCGGCTTTTTCCCGATCCGGTTGAGCGGAGAAGCGCTTGATCTGGCCGCCTATGGCTGGCTGGTGCCGGCCTGGCTGACCCCGCTTTCCTCGGCCTTTTTGCACAGCGGGCTGCTGCACATCAGTTTCAACATGCTGATGCTGCTGTTTTGCGGCCGGTTTGTCGAGCAGGCGATGGGGCCGGGGCTGATGGCGATCCTCTATGTCGTCGGTGCCTATGCGGCGGCCTTTGCGCAATATGCAGTCGACAGCGGTTCGATGATCCCGATGGTCGGCGCGAGCGGCGCGATTTCTGCAATATTGGGCGCCTATGCGCTTTTGTTCGCGCGCAACCGGGTTGATGCGGTTGGGCCGATTCCGGGTCATGTCGTGCGCATCATATGGCTAACGCTGGCGTGGGTCGGCATTCAGCTGATGATCGGCGTAGCCACCAGCGGAAGCCTTCAGGGCATCGCAATTTTCGCGCATATTGGCGGATTTGTTGCAGGCCTGCTACTTACTCGACCATTGCTCGAATGGCGTTTCCGCAGCGCCTAGGCTTCGTCCGGCAGGTCCGGCTCGAGCAGCTTGTGCAAATGGACGACAACATATTTCATCTCGGCATCGTCGACCGTCATCTGGGCTTTTGAACGCCAGGCGTCCTCCGCTGCGTCATAGTCGGGATAGACTCCGACCAGATCCATCTGGTCGAGATTGACGAATTCCACTCCGCGTGGATCCTTGACCCGTCCGCCCATCACCAGATGAATTTTGCTGCGCTGTTCGCTCATTTTTTGCCCTGATTTTCTTCTTTCACCGCATCCTGTGCTGCGGCCATCGCGGTCTTAGCAGCCTCGATGGCTTTGCCAAACAGATCTTTGAACTGCGAGCGCATATTGTCATTGCTCAGACCCAGTTCACCGATCTGGTCGCGGCTCGCATCCTTGGCGGCCTGATAAGCGGTTTTTGCGGTCTCGTTGATCTTGCGGCCAGCGCCACCGACATATTTTTCTTCGGCTTTGCTTTTCGGCAGCAGCATCCCGATGAGGACGCCCAGAGCGGCACCACCAGCGACAATCGCCAGCGGGCTGTTGGAAATGGTTTCTTCGGACTTGGCCACGGCCTTTTTCGTCGCATCCCTGGTTGCTGCCACGCTCTCGGCGGCTTTTTCGCGCCCTTCGCCGAGGAGGGCCGCAGCCTTTTTCGCTGCCTCCCTGGTAGCCGCGACGCTTTCAGCGGCTTTTTCACGTCCTTCGCCAAGCAGGGCTGCTGCCCGTGCTTTGCTTTCGGACATTTTTTCGCGGGCGACGAGAGAACCTTCGGTGGCAATTTCTCTTGCCGTTTCGAGCCGTTCGCGGGATGCGGCGCGGGCTTTGTCAATATTGTCGGTCAGTTTGTTCATAGTCTATTCCTCGATTGGATCTGGCTCTGATGTTTTGCGGTTGGCGATAAGCTTGGCAATCGGTTTGCGCATCGCGATCAGGGTCGCGGTCGCTGCTACGGTTGCGGTGATGCCCGGATTGGCCCGGACTGCGCCGATTGCGCTTGCCCCGGCTTTCCGGACGCGCCCTGCGGCCTTGCTCTTTGCTTCTGTTATCAGATTGGCCGGTTGCAACCGCTTCCTTGTCTCGGCCGTATCCTTCTTCAGATTCGCACGCGCCTGATCCCGGTCGATCGCCAGGTCGCGCAGGCTGAATATCTCGTCATTTTTTCTCGGCATCATCATTCTCACGCATCATTTTCATCCAACGGCAGCTTTCTCGCCCGTTTGATCGCCATGCTCATGGTGATCGTGGCCACCAGCAGCGCCGACCCCGTAACTATGCCTGTTGAAGCCAACGGGCCAAAATAGTCAGACAGGACCAGCAATATTCCCAGGATCAGGGCAATGATCGCCATCGATCCAAATAGTATCGCAATGCCGGCCAGCGCCACAACACGCTTGGTCGCTGCCATATTGACTGACAGTTTGGCACGATAATATTCGACCTCGGCACGGGCCAATATGCGCACGTCCTCGATCAGGCCGGTGACCTGTGATGTCAGAGTCTTTTCTTCCGTGTCACCCGCAGCCGACGCTGCGGCCTCGCCGGGAAGAGGCTCGTCATCCAAAACTGGAATATCCTTGTCCTGCAACATCCGTCACCCGTTAATATGGTGGCGCCATGCTACACTCATGCGTCGCGATCATCCATCCCTGATTTGATCAAGCGGGATATCAGAAATCCGACCACGGCTGCTGCACCGATGGCCACGGCCGGGCTTTTGCGGACGTAGTCGCGCGCGTCATCAACCATTTCATCAATTTCCTTGGCGTTGAGCTTTTCGGCAAAGGAGGACACGGCGTCTGCTGCCGAACGGGCATAGTCGCCGTATTTTTCGCCGACATTGTCGTCGATGGTTCTTGCACTATCCTCGATCATCTTGCTCAGATTCTCGATCGCAGTGCCGGTGCGTTCCTTGCCCTGGCTGGCAGCCGATTTGGCTTTCGTCAAAGCGCGATCCTTGAAATCCACCGTGGTGTCTTTCTTCGTTGCCGCAGCTTTGGTCGCGCCGGCTTTCAGCGGAGCAGCTTTTTGCGCTTTTGTTGTGCGCGTTTCCGATGTGTCTTTTTGGGGCGCAGCCTTCTTGGTTGCGGCTTTCTTGGCGGCGGGTTTCTTTGCCGCGGCTTTTGTCGTCGACTTTGCGGTTGGTTTCTTGACTTCTGCCATATCAATATTCCTTCTTCATTTGTCTCTTGCCAACATTCCACAAGCGGAAAGCGTCCCATTTGTAGCTCCACTTATACTCGAAATGGGATCATTTGCTTTTGAATCAAGGGCAAGGCAGCGATAAAAGCGGTGCAATGGATTGCAAGAAGCCGGTCATCGCGATAAGGCCATGGCCAACATTTATCCTTCATTCGGAGCATCATCATGACCGCAATAATCGACCTTCATGCCCGCCAGATTCTGGATAGTCGGGGTAACCCGACGGTAGAGGTTGATATATTGCTCGAGGATGGCAGCTTTGGCCGCGCGGCGGTCCCTTCCGGCGCTTCCACCGGGGCCTATGAAGCGGTCGAATTGCGCGATGGCGACCAGAGCAAATATCTCGGCAAGGGCGTTCTCAAGGCAATTGCTGCAGTCAATGGCGAGATCAAGGATGCGCTGACCGATCTGGATGCCGAAGACCAGGAGGAACTGGATGCGGTGATGATTGCGCTTGATGGTACGGCAAACAAAAGCAGACTGGGCGCCAATGCGATATTGGGTGTCAGTCTGGCCGTAGCAAAAGCCGCTGCTGACGCGCGGGGCCTGCCTTTATACCGCTATGTCGGCGGCGTTTCGGCGCATGTCCTGCCGGTACCGATGATGAACATCATCAACGGCGGCGAGCATGCCGACAATCCGATTGATTTTCAGGAATTCATGGTGATGCCAGTGGGCGCGGAAAGCCTCTCGGAAGCGGTCCGCTGGGGATCGGAAATATTCCATACGCTGAAAAAGGGCCTGTCCGAAAAAGGACTGGCCACGGCGGTGGGCGACGAAGGCGGCTTTGCTCCCAATCTCGGGTCAACCCGCGAAGCGCTCGATTTTATCATGGCTTCGGTGGAAAAGGCCGGGTTCAAGATCGGTGATGAAGTGGTGCTGGCGCTGGATTGCGCCGCCACGGAATTTTTCAGGGATGGCAAATATCACATTTCCGGCGAAGGCAAGGTGCTCAGCCCGGCTGAAATGTCAGACTATCTGGCCGATCTGTGCCGGGACTATCCGATCAAGTCGATCGAGGATGGCATGTCTGAAGATGATTTTGAGGGCTGGAAACTGATCACCGATGCGGTTGGTGATAAGGTGCAGCTGGTTGGCGACGATCTTTTTGTGACCAATCCCGAACGCCTTTCCATGGGTATTGCAGACGGGCTGGCCAATTCGCTGCTGGTGAAGGTCAACCAGATCGGAACCTTGTCCGAAACCCTGGCGGCCGTACGGATGGCACAAAATGCATCCTATACGGCGGTAATGTCGCACCGATCCGGCGAGACCGAAGATTCGACTATTGCCGATCTGGCGGTTGCCACCAATTGCGGTCAGATCAAGACCGGCAGTCTGGCACGATCGGACCGGTTGGCCAAATATAACCAGTTGATCCGGATCGAGGAAGAATTGGGCAATGTTGCGCGTTACGCAGGACGCTCAATTTTCAGTTGATCGCCAACTCCTCGTTTTTGGCGGGCGTTTGGGCGCTGAAACGCCAAATTGGTTATTAAGCCTCTTGCCAGCGAATCACTTTTCTGATTCAAGGTAAATCTATGGCGCAACGCGAAAAAATTTCAGGTTTGATAAGAGCGGCTCTTGGGCCCGGATTTGCATTGATGACTCTGCTTGCCATTGCGGGCTATGCCGTGCTCGGACCAACCGGGGTTTTGGCATGGGGCGAATATCAGGCAAAACTGGAAACGCGCGGGGTCGAGCTAGCCAAGCTGCAAACCGAACGCGCTGCTTTGAAGAACCGGGTAGAGCTGCTGGATCCGCAGGGCGCTGATCCGGATTTGATCGGTGAGCTGCTGCGCAAGAAGGTCAATGTGGTCCATCCCGACGAGATTATCGTTCCGCTGAAATAGCGTTCGGCTGTTTCCACTGGCAATCACAAATTTTGGATGGTGACCGAGTCTAAGTGCTTGGGTAACGGCGTAGTTTTGGCTATGCTAATGGCTCTTCAAAAAAAGGATCCCGCTCGCGTGGCAAAAGCTCCCCGGAAAACCGCCCCAGCCAAAAAACCTGCTGCGCCCAAGCGCGCGCCAGCCAAAGCCAAGCCGGTGGTTCATTCCACGGGCGGACTGACGGCACCGATTTACAATGCAACCAAGGCAGAGATGCTGGACTTTTATGAGCAGATGCTGCTCATCCGCCGCTTCGAGGAAAAGGCGGGGCAGCTCTATGGCCTCGGCCTGATCGGGGGATTTTGCCATCTCTATATTGGTCAGGAAGCGGTCGTGACCGGTCTGCAATCGGCGATCAACCCCGGCAAGGACAGCGTCATTACCGGCTATCGCGATCATGGCCATATGCTGGCCTGCGGGATTGACCCGAATATCGTGATGGCGGAACTCACCGGCCGCGCGTCGGGTATTTCGAAAGGCAAGGGCGGTTCGATGCACATGTTCTCGGTCGACCACGGCTTTTATGGCGGTCACGGCATTGTCGGCGCGCAGGTCTCGCTCGGCACCGGTCTGGCCTTTGCCCATAAATATAGAGAAGATGGCGGCGTCTGCCTGGCCTATTTCGGCGACGGCGCTTCCAATCAGGGGCAGGTTTACGAAAGCTTCAACATGGCGGAACTCTGGCAGTTGCCGGTGATCTTCGTGATCGAGAATAACCAATATGCCATGGGCACGAGCGTCAATCGCTCCTCCGCCGAAGACCAGTTGTACCGGCGCGGAGAAAGCTTTCGCATTCCAGGCGTGCAAGTGGACGGCATGGATGTGCTGGCGGTTCGCGGTGCCGTGGAAGAAGTGTTGAAGGATGTGCGCAGCGGCGGTGGTCCGGTGTTGATGGAGCTCAAGACCTACCGCTATCGCGGCCACTCCATGTCCGATCCGGCCAAATATCGCAGCCGTGACGAGGTCCAGGATGTGCGCGAGAAATCCGATCCGATCGAACGCTTGAAAGCGGCCTTGCTGAAAAAAGGCGTGAAAGAAGAGGATTTGAAAGCACTGGACAAAAAGGTCCGCAAGACGGTGATGGAAGCGGCTGACTTTGCCGAGGAATCGCCGGAACCGGACCTGTCCGAACTGTATACCAACGTGCTGGTGGAGCAATATTGATGGCGATCCAACTCAAAATGCCCGCCCTGTCGCCAACCATGGAAGAAGGCACGCTGGCCAAATGGTTCGTCAAGGAAGGCGATACCGTCACTTCCGGAGACATTTTGGCGGAAATCGAAACCGACAAGGCAACGATGGAATTTGAAGCGATCGACGAAGGCGTGATCACGAAAATATTGATCGCCGCAGGAACCGATGAAGTTGCGGTCGGCACAGTCATTGCCGAAATGGTCGGAGAAGATGAAGAGGCCGACCCGGCCGCTGATGCAGAGCCAGCCAGCGCAGCCAAGGAAGAAGCCAAGCCCGAAGCCGTTGAGGAAGCGAAGCCTGAAATTATGGAAAGCGCACCACCGGCTCCGATTTCAAGGGCCGATGATCCGTCTGTGCCTGAAGGCACCAAGATGGTTTCGCTGGCGGTTCGGGAAGCGTTGCGTGATGCCATGGCCGAGGAAATGCGCAAGGACGACACGGTCTTTGTGATGGGCGAAGAAGTCGCCGAATATCAGGGTGCTTACAAGGTTACCCAGGGCCTGCTCGAGGAATTTGGCGGCAAGCGGGTGATCGATACACCGATTACCGAACATGGTTTCGCCGGCATTGGTGCCGGAGCGGCGATGGGTGGTCTGAAGCCGATTGTCGAATTCATGACCTTCAATTTTGCCATGCAGGCGATCGACCAGATCATCAATTCGGCGGCCAAGACCAATTATATGTCCGGCGGCCAGATGCGCTGTCCGATTGTGTTTCGCGGTCCCAATGGCGCGGCTTCCCGGGTGGGTGCGCAGCATAGTCAGAATTACGGACCCTGGTATGCCTCGGTTCCGGGACTGATCGTGATCGCGCCTTATGATGCGGCGGATGCCAAAGGCTTGCTGAAAGCGGCGATCCAGTCTCCCGATCCCGTCGTGTTTCTGGAAAATGAACTGCTCTACGGTCGGTCATTCGAAGTGCCCGAAATCGACGATTATACGCTGCCGATCGGCAAGGCGCGGATCATGCGCGAAGGCAGCGATGTCACGATTGTCAGCTATTCTATCGGCGTCGGTCTGGCGCTGGAAGCGGCAGACAGTCTGGCCGCTGAGGGAATTGAAGCGGAAGTCATCGATCTGCGCACGCTGCGGCCGCTGGATACAGAGACGGTTCTCAAGAGTCTCGCCAAGACCAACCGAATGGTTGTTGCCGAAGAAGGCTGGCCGACCTGTTCGATATCGAGCGAAATCATCGCCTTGTGTATGGAGCAGGGCTTTGACGATCTCGATGCGCCGGTGCTGCGGGTGACCAATGAAGATGTCCCGCTGCCTTATGCCGCCAATCTGGAAAAAGCGGCGCTGATCGACAGCGACCGGATCATCACAGCGGTGAAAAAGGTCTGCTATCGATAGGGTCTTGCTGTTCTAAAGCGGTTTAGCTGAAACCATCATATATATCGCAATCGGCAACCGGATCATTGCCCGTTCGATCATAGATTTGCGTCAAATCCCGACGGTCGCGCACGTTGAAGGCGCCGCGCGTCGTGATCGTGCGCGTGTTGGTGAAGCTTCTCGATATCAAGGGCTGATAGTCGTAGGAAATTTCAACAAAGATAACGGCCTGATTGGCAGGGGCTGTTACGCGGGCACCTGGCGGACCCATGCCGTTGGTCGGCCGGGATGAAGAGTTTGCGCCCTCGGTTCCATAGCTGGATATATGCGTCTTTTTGCCTTTGCATCGCTGCCAATTGATATATTGATCGCCATCGCTATGCATTTCGAGACTGCTGATGATGATACGGCCATTTTCAAATATATCTATATATTTACCGGCCTGTTTGTCCGCACCGACAAGCAGATCATCAATATCGCTTTCGTAAATTTTCTTGGCAGACAATAATGAGCCTTCGCCAATACGCGATGCATTGTCGGCAACGTGCATGGAAACCTGATTGACACGCATTCTGACCATCGCAACATTTGCGACTTCGGCACCATACATTCCAATACCCATTAAAATCGGCAGGGAATATGCCAATTCAATGAGCGCAAGGCCGCTCGTATTGACCGCAAGAGCAGACAATGTCCGTTTGATAAACAAGCAGGGTTTCAGCCCGCCAAGCTTTCGGCTTAGGTACAATTTTTTATCCCCCCGCGTGCGGATTGTTCACCGAATGGCTGGTTGCGAACAACAGTGCTGGCCTGAATAACTTCCTCTTGCGAAAGCCCGATCAGTTCCGCCACGGGAAATAGACGGGGATATGTAATCCTGACGGTATATAATACGGCATCTTTTGCATTGCCTTGCCCGCTAGCGCCTCTGTCGGCATCCCAACTGTCATTTTCATTGACGTCATCATAAGGTTCGCCATTATTGCATTCACCGTCATTATTGCTGTCGGTAAAATCTTCAGGTTGCGCGACATCCGAAAAACTATTGTAATTCTGACGTTGAAATTCAAAATTTGAAATCGGTTCGTCTTGAATGACGGGCAACATCAGTTCCTTCACGCGATCATCAATAGCGCCGGCGTCGGCCGAGCCATTGTCAAGGCTGGCATCGCGCGCGGCCTTTTGCACGGAACCTTGCAATATGGCTGTCGCATAAATGCGATGTCCAATATCCAACATGCCCATTATCAACAGGATAAGCACGGGCGCGACCAGCGCGAATTCGACCAGCGCCGCGCCCACATCATCCTTTTTAAGGGTGCGGAATTTGTTCAGAAATTCCGGCATCAGTTCGTCAGTCGCAGTTGCGAGATGTCGTTTGCGATCGAACGAAAATTCGTCAACAATTCGGCACTATTGCTGGCGTTGTAGAATTTGCCGGAGGTCGCACAATTGCGCAAATTATTTATCGCACTTGAACTTACGCCGTCACCAAATGACACAACCCACAAGGTAATATTCTGGTTTTTAATGGCACTGCACATTGCCAGAAAGCGACTGTTTACCTGTGTTGTGAGATCATTGTT
>NZ_JBALTF010000050.1:0-21255 GCF_036964675.1 Parasphingorhabdus sp.
GGTCGACCAATGTGTTGCCGAGTTGCCCCTGCAGCAGAGAGGTCGCCGCGCGCGGCCCGCCGTTGATGATCGCCACGGCATCGGCGATGCTCATATTGCGGATGGTTTCCGCCACGATCGGAGCGGCGAGTTCGGCGCCCGTTTCTGCGGCGCGGTTGACCTGTTTGAGCAGGCGATCCTGAATCGGTCTGGAGCGCAACAAGGCGGTTGCGATGCTGGTCACCCGCGATCCGCCGAGCGAATCCGGCACCGAGATGCGGGCCACCTGGCTGTCAAAGAAACCATTGGGCTGGAACAGTTCGGCAAAGGCATTCTGGGACGACAGGGTGAGCAGCCGCTTGACCGCTTCGGTTAGGCTAAGACCCGGCAGACTTGAACAACCGGGAAGCGCAAGCAATCCGGCGGCGGCACCCAGGCCCAATACCGCTCTGCGATGATAGATCATTACTCTCTCCCGTTTTCGCCAAAGCAAGAATGACGAATGGCAATTCCCCGCCTATAGCATCAATATGAATCGCGTTCGTGTACTCCTCCTTAACGCTGCTCTGGGTCCGCTTGATTACCGGGTGCCCGATGGCATGCGAGTCGAGCCGGGCTCGATCGTGATCGCTCCGCTTGGTCCGCGCAGAGTGCCCGGGGTGGTGTGGGAGGCACAGAGCTTTCCGGTCGAGGAAATTGATCCGAAAAAATTGCGGCCGCTGCTCGAGGTGCGCGATGTGCCGCCGCTGCGCGCACCGCTGCGCCGGCTGATCGAGTGGACCGCCGCCTATTATTTTGCTTCACCGGCATCGGTGTTGCGCATGGTGCTGTCGAGCGGAGCCGCCTTTGCCGACAATCGTCCGATCAGCGAATATCGTCTGAACGGCAAGATTCCCGAACGGATGACGCCGCAACGCGAACAGGCGCTTGAAAAGCTGGTCGACACGCAAGGCACGATCAGCGAACTGGCCGTTAAAGCCGGCGTATCGGTGGCAGTTATCCGGGGGCTGGAAAAGCTGGGCGTGTTTGACCGGGAAGACGTTTCCCCTTTCGCTGCCACCGCCAACCCCTCGCCCGATTTCGGCGCGGTTGACCTCAGCGATGATCAGCAAAAGGTCAGCAATATATTGATCGAAGCGGTGCGCGCATCGCAGTTCAAACCCTTTTTGCTCGATGGCGTGACCGGCTCCGGCAAGACCGAGGTCTATTTCGAGGCGATTGCGGAAGCCTTGCGTCAGGACAAGCAAGTGCTGGTGCTGCTGCCCGAAATCGCGCTCACCGAGCCGTTTCTCAACCGGTTTGGCGTGCGTTTCGGTGCCGAACCCTTGGCCTGGCACAGCGGCATGAAACAGTCGGACCGCAAGAAAAACTGGCGTGCGCTGGCCGAAGGCAATGCCAAAGTGATTGTCGGCGCGCGTTCTGCCCTGTTCCTGCCTTATGCCAATCTCGGTCTGATCATCGTCGACGAGGCGCATGAGACCAGCTTCAAGCAGGAAGATGGCGTGCGCTATCATGCCCGCGATGTCGCGGTGATGCGCGGACTATATGAGCAGATCCCGGTGATATTGGCCTCGGCCACGCCGGCGATAGAAAGCCGCCATCAGGTCGAACAGGGAAATTATGAGCTGCTCGAACTGCCGGCGCGGTTTGGCGGCGCGACGATGCCGGATATCAAGGCGCTGGATCTGACCGAGGATGTGCCGCCGCGCGGACACTGGCTGGCCCCGACTCTGGTCGCTGCGCTGGAGGAAAATCTCGAACGCGGCGAACAATCGCTATTGTTCCTCAACCGCCGCGGCTTTGCCCCGCTCACTCTGTGCCGGACCTGTGGCCACCGGATCGATTGCCCCAATTGCACCGCCTGGATGGTCGAGCACCGGCTGACCCGCCGGCTTGCCTGCCACCATTGCGGCCATGTCATGCCGATCCCGGAGAAATGCCCCGAATGCGGCGACGAGGACAGCCTTGTGGCCTGCGGACCGGGAGTCGAACGGATTTGCGACGAGGTCAAAATGCTGTTCCCTGCAGCCCGCACGGCGATTGTCACGTCCGACACGATCTGGTCGCCGCAGCGGGCCGCCGATTTCGTCAACCAGATGGAAGCGGGAGCGATTGATATCGTTGTCGGCACGCAGCTGGTGACCAAGGGCTATCATTTTCCCAATCTGACTCTGGTCGGCGTGGTCGACGCGGATATCGGGCTGGAAGGCGGTGACCTGCGCGCCGCCGAACGGAGTTTCCAGCAGATCGCGCAGGTCGCGGGGCGGGCCGGACGAGCGGAAAAACCCGGCCGTGTCTATGTCCAGACCCGGATGCCCAACGCGCCGGTGATCCAGGCGCTGATCCAGAATGATCGGGAAGGCTTTTACGCCGCCGAGATTGAATCGCGGCGGCAGGCCCTGGCGCCGCCGTTCGCGCGCTGGGCAGCGATTATCGTGTCGTCGGAGGATAATAAGGAAGCGATGGAGACGGCGCGGCTGATCGGCCAGACCGCTCCCAAGCTCGACGGGTTTTCGGTTTACGGGCCTGCTCCGGCCCCGTTGTCGATGCTCCGCGGCCGGCACCGGCATCGTTTGCTGGTCCATGCCCTGCGGTCCGTCGACTTGCAGAATATCATGCGCGACTGGCTGGAACAGCTGGAATGGCCGCGCGCAGTTCGGGTCGGGGTGGATGTCGACCCCTATAGTTTTGTTTGATTGCCAAGAACCCTTCACTTTCAAGGGATGGGCTTAGCAAATATAAAAACTCCTTTGAAAATCCTGTCGAATTAAAGCATGAGCCAGTCCATGATCAAAAAGCTGTTCCTGCTCGTCGCAATCACCTCCGCAACCCTGGCAACTGGCCCGGCCCAGGCCGATCCGAACGATATCAGCGCCGCCAGCCGCTCGGTGGTACGGGTCGTGCTCGCCGCAAAAGATGGCAACAATGTTGCCTTTGTCGGCCATGGCAGCGGCTTCGTGGTGGCGCCGGACAAGATCGTTACCAACGCTCATGTCGTCGAGATCGCGCGACAGGAGTCGTCGGTTGTCATCGGTATCATCCCCTCGCAGGGCGGGACCAGCTATGGCGGCCGGATCATCGCTTATTCGCCGAGCAATGATCTCGCGCTCATTCAGGTGCTGGATGGCGGACGCTTGCCACCAATGACGATGTTTGGCGGTCCGGTTGGCGATGGCGCGGATGTGGTGGCGATCGGCTATCCCGGTTCTGTCGACCGGGCGCAGGGACTTGATCTGGATGACCTGATCACCCCGATGTCACCGGTCAAGACGACCGGCACGGTGTCGGGCGGACGCACGACCAAGCAATTTGACACGCTTCTGCACACCGCGCCGATTGCATCGGGCAATAGCGGCGGTCCGCTGATCGACAATTGTGGCCGGGTGCTGGGCGCGAACAGCTTCGGCTCGATAAGCGATGGCAATGATGCGGAATTTGGCTTTGCCGTATCAGCCAGAGAGATATTGAGCTTCCTGCGCAAGGCAGGCGTAAACGTCGGAGTGACCGCGACGCCCTGTCGGTCCGCCGCCGAGATTAGCGAGAAAGAACAACGGCGTGAAGCGGCAGCCCGTGCGCAAGTGACCGCGGCCAAAGAAGCGGAAGCCGACAAGCGCGAACGCGCCGAGACCAAATTGCGCACCAGCATATCGCAGGATATCATCGCCGAGCGGGAAAACCGGATAGCGATAGCGGCGCTGATGCTGGCACTGTCCCTGCTGGCCGCCGGCGGCGCGGGTGTCCTGATGGTTCAGGGCAAGCGCAACCCCGGCATCGGTGCAGCCGGTGGTGCAGCGGTTCTGCTGCTCGGCGCCGTCATCATCTTCCTGTCACGTCCGGATTTCAGCGAAATTGATGACCGCGTTGCCGCAGCGATGGAAGAAAAAGCCGGAGACAGGAGGCCGCAGCAGATGAGTGTGGCCACATCGGGTAAATATCTATGCACGATCAACCCGCAGCGTAGCCGGATCACCGTATCGCAGGAAGAAGAACTTCCGCTCGAATGGGCAGAAGGCGGCTGTGTCAACGGCCGCACCCAATATGGCCGCGATGGCGCCAAATGGTCCCGGATATTTGTCCCCAATCAGGAGCAGACGGTCACCATTAGCAGCTTCCAGCCGGACAGCAGCGAGTTTACCGAGGAGCGCTATCTGATGGATCTGGACGCGATGACCAGAGCAAGGGCGATCCGCGCCAAATATGGCAACAGGGCCTGCACCACCGACGTCAAGGCGCTGACCGATATCGAGGATATGGTGAAGGCGATTCGAGCGGAACTGCCGAGCCAGGCGAACGAGAGTCTGGTTTATGAGTGCAAGAAGCTGGCTCAATAACCGGGTTCACCGCCCTCGAATATTGTTTTCACCTGCCCGGCAAGCCAGCGCATCGCCGGGGCCGATGCGATGTCGGTGACGGATCCTCGCAACGCCGAGCCTGGCCAATTCAGCATGGCTCGGACCTAGTTGATTTTTGCCCCATTTGTATGTCGCATATAGGTCAGCAGATGGGTGCATAGTGACGTCAAGAGATCCGTCGATCTTCCCTTTTTGATCGCATCTTCCAGTTGTCTGGCTTCTGCGGCAATTTCGCCTTCACCAAATGTACCCGCAGTTCCCGCCAGCTTGTGCAACATGCTTGCAATATCTGCTCTGCGTGCTGCCGACCAGCTATCGATTGTGCCAATGCCAGCCAATAAGCTATCCAGTGTTTTGGTCCGAAACTCCTCATATTTCGGACGCAGCATAGCGATGGTTGGGTCTTCATCGGCCACTGCTATTGCCGAAGCCCGGTCATGCGACCGCGGATCGAAATACCAGCTGCTCACCGCTTGATGCAGATCACAAAATTGAATGGGCTTGCTGACATGATCCTGCATGCCAGCCGCCGCGCAGGCATTTTTGTCCTCGACAAAAGCATTGGCGGTCAATGCAATGATCGGAAGCTGATCCGCCGTGATACCGGCTTGACGGATCTGTCTCGTGCTTTCGATTCCATCCATGATCGGCATCTGCATATCCATTAGAACAAGGCCAAAATCATGGCCTGGATGAGCACTTCCGGTCAGAACATCCAATGCTTGCGCGCCATTTTCGGCACAAACCACGGTGCAGCCCATGCGCTCGAGCATCGCGGTTGCAAGCAGCCGATTGATTTCATGATCTTCGACAAGCAATATGGTACGATTAGCGGCCGGCAAGGTGATCAGACTGTTGTCGGCAATGACGCGCTCAGCTGCCTCAATACTGGGATCGACGCATTCGCTCAAAGGTATTTCCACACAGAATGTGGTTCCCGTACCGGCTATGCTTTCCAAGCTGATATTGCCACCCATCATCTGGACAAGCTTGCTAGAAATCGCCAGGCCATGGCCAGTCCCGCCATAGGAGCGCTGCGTATTATCTTCCGCCTGTATAAATTCATCAAATATGGATCGCTGACGGTCTTCGGGAATTCCTATACCCGTATCGATGACGCTGATTTTGAATTTGCTTTTGTCATCGCCTGAAACTTCGGCCTTGACGGTTATTGAACCGACTTTGGTAAATTTGATCGCATTGCCGATCAAATTGGTCAGAATCTGACGGAGACGCAGCTTGTCGTGCACGATAAACTTTGGCAGATCATCGGCATATTCCAGATTGAGCGCGAGTTTCTGATTATCAGCAGCCGTCAGCATCATGTTGCAGGTGCTCTTCAGCAAATCGACCAGTTCAAACGGTTCCGTCGACAAAACCAACAATCCGGCATCAATCTTGGAAACATCCAGAATATCGTTCAGCAAAGCCATCATTATCGTGCCGGATTCCTGAATCAACTCGACATATTTTGCCTGCTGTTCATCCAGCTCCGATTGACGGAGCATTTCTGCGAAACCGAGCACGCCGTTCATGGGCGTGCGAATTTCGTGGCTCATATTTGCCAGGAATGACGCCTTCGCCTCTGCCGCCGCTTCCGCGATGTCGCGTGATTCCTGCAGTTCATTCTGCCGTTGACGCAAATCTTCAATCGCTTTGCGCTGTTCGGTAATATCGACAATTACGCCGACATAGCCGATAATATTATTCTGAATGTCGAACTCGGCCTGGTTCACGGTGCGAACCCAGATTTCCACGCCTTCCTGTGTGATGTGACAAGATTCCCGTTCACGCTTGTCTCCAGGTTTATTAAATCCGGTAAATGCCTCGGCCATTTCAGGCGAAGTCTTGTCTTTCAGGACCCGAATCCAACCGTCGCTTTTGACTTCTTCCTCACTGAGTCCAATCCGGTCTCGCCATGTCTTGCTCACATAGAATATTTTGCCGTCTGCATCTGCCTGGAAAAATCCGACAGGAGAGGATTCCGCGAGTCTGCGAAACCGCGCCTCACTCTCTTCCAGCGCGTGTGATGCCGCGAGGGATTCTGTTACATCACGGATATTGCCTGTTGCTCCGGCAAATTGCCCCTTCTGATCACTTACTGCCTCGAGGAACACTTCAACAAGGCGTTCTTGTCCATCAGCCCGAATGATTGTCTGGTTGAGAGTGAGAGTGTTCAATTCTCCCCTCACAAGGCGGAGATATTCTGCCTCCGTTTGCTGCAGAGTTTCCTTGGTCAACAATTTGGTTGCAGGCCAACCCAGCGCCTGTTCGATGGAATAGCCCGTGATGGTTTCCCAGGCGGGATTTAAAACCAGCCACCGCCCTGACTTGTCGGTGCGGAAAACGATATCGCGCATGTTATCAAAAATGGATTGGGTTTGATCACGCCGGAACCGCAACTCCCGCTGCGAAACGGTTTGCGCTTCCAATATGCTGGCAAAAGGCAGCGCGCTGGCGAATGTGAACAGGAGAAAAATTTGGACGACCAAGATATAGCCGTGACGATCACCATCAACCAACTGCGCCGGTCCTGAACCGCTGAATGTTACTGCAATCGCGATGATTGCAATGATCGCAGCGGATAGCGAAGCACCCACAATACCCTTGCGGACTGTGGCAATGAGCACAAAAAGCGAGGTCATGAACAAAAACGGGTATGAGGTCTGGCTGAAGACGTAGAGGGTCAAGAGCCCACCGATACCGAAGATGAGCAGATATTCGATATCCATTTTCTTGTTCCATCGATGGATACCGTTGGTATTTCCGAAAAACATGGAGAAGATCGGTGCAAAAATCAGCATGCCAAGGCTGTGCGCAATCAGCCAATCAAGCCATCCAAGCATCGACACATATTGGCTCGACATTGAAAATAGCGTCAATGCCAGCACACCCGAAACCATGGGCGCAACCAAACCACCGAGCACAACAAACCAGATCAAATTCCCTGTATTTGCAAAATTGGGGTCCGTTCCACATTTCCGGCGGATAAGAAATATCGCCATGCCAACTTCGACAGCATTGGCGACCGAGATGACCATGGCTTTCAGCCAACTATCGCCCGCGCCGATTGCAATGGCAAAGCATAAAGCTGCGCAAGCCAGAATATGCAGGACGGATGCCCTGCTACCATATCGCAACAAGGCGGCGACCAGGAAGCCATTCGATATCCACAATGCTGAAAAATCTGCTTCCCCACGGGTCAACAATATCCCTGCAGCTGACAAGATACCAAAGGCCGCGACGATCCCTGTAAAAACGGCAATGCGCCTGCCGACGGAGTCAGGAAGTCTAGCTGCAATATTCATCCGGACACTGACCTAACTATTGTGGAAGCAGGCTCTGCAAAAGAAACGCCTGCTCCACTCCGCATTTACAGGACGATATTGACCGGAATCGATCCAATGGTTTGAAGCCTGTGATTGCCTCTTTGAGCTTTCCGTCAGGGAACGCTTCGATGGCTGATTGGCTCAAATTATTTACAGAGTTATACTGGGTCATCTGCAATTGGTTACGGAAAAGGAGGTTTTAATTAAGGCCAATTCATCAGAACAGATTTACTTTTACGCCTTTGCGCCGCGCTAACGCCTGATCTTCACTCGCGCTGATCCCAGCTCTGGTGATGGGGAGCGCCGGCAAATCCCCGTAAATCGACAAGTCGCTTTTCTGCCTCAAGCTATGCAGGCGGTCGCGAGGCGTTGGCAAAGAGGGCTGTTCGAAAAAGCCTTAGCCTTGCTCCTTCTCCAACAACAATTGCTTGATCTCCAGCCCATAAGCATAGCCGCCCATCGTCCCGTCGCTGCGCACCACCCGGTGGCAGGGAATCAGGACGGCGACGTGATTGGCACCATTAGCACTGCCAACGGCGCGGACGGCTTTCGGCTTGCCGATGGCGACGGCGATGTCGGCATAGCTGCGGGTTTCGCCCTCCGGGATTTTGCGCAATTCCTGCCACACCGCTTCCTGAAAGGCAGTGCCCTGCACATCGAGCGGGATATTATGCGGGCGGGCCGGTGTTTCGACTTGCGCGACCACGTCGCCAAGCAGCTTTTCAAAATCATCACCACCCTGTTGCAGCTCCGCCTTCGGAAAGCGCCCGCGCAATTCTGCTTCGCCTTCCCCGAACGACAGGCAGCAAACCCCCTTGTCGGTCGCAGCAACCATCATCGGACCGAGCGTTGTTGCGACGCTGGCCCAGCGCACCATCGCCCCTGCCCCGCCATTTTTCCAGACGCTTGGCTGCATTCCCATCCGCTTGTCCTCATAAAAACGCGAAGCCGAGCCGTAGCCCGCTTCGTAAATAGCTTCGGTTACCGACGCCCCGCCATCCAGCGCATCCTTGACCCGCTCGGAGCGCAAGGCGCGCGCATAGGCTGCTGGCGACAATCCGGTTTCACGCTTGAAGATGCGCTGAAGGTGGGCCGGCGAATAGCCAGTGACATCAGCTAGCGCATCCAGCTTGGGCGAACTTTCCGCCATGCGAATGGCTTCGATAACCGCTTTGACCGCCGCTTCGTCGCGCGCCAAATCGTTGGGACAGCAGCGCAAGCAGGCGCGTAGCCCAGCGGCTTCGGCCTGTTCCGCTTTGGCAAAAAAGCGAACATTTTCCCGCTTGGGATGGCGAGCGGCACAGGATGGGCGGCAATAGATGCCAGTGCTCAGCACGCCGGTGACAAATTTTCCGTCAAATGACCGGTCGCGGTCGGCCACGGCTTGCCATGCTGTTTTTTCGTCGATCATGCCTTGCCCCGAGATTCGTCGTTACTGATGTAACCCATTTGGACGCATCCGCACAGGACCGCTTCCCGTATCTTGCGATCAAAACGAAATATTCTCGTTTACGTCTATCAATCCCGTTAACCCTGAGCCTGTCGAAGGGTTATGGCCACGCCCCTTCGACAGGCTCAGGGCGAACGGAGTGAGTGCTGGAAACGACGCCAAAAACTGCCATTTCCGTGATTCTCCCAATTCTTTCCCAAAGCCATCTTGCATCGCAGCAAAATGGTTGCTAGACGCCGCGCATCCGTGGGCGGAATCGCAGGATTTCCGGCCATTAAGCGGACCATTTCATGAACGGTTTTCAGACCAAATTACGGTCAGGGAGAAGCAAACGCGTGGATCATTCCAGCGGCATAAGAGCGAGTTTAGCGGGGCGTTACGCCACGGCTTTGTTCGCGCTCGCAGAAGAAAATAACAGCATCGATACGGTGCAGGCCAGTCTCGCGACATTGAGCGCGATGATGGCCGAATCGGCGGACCTCAGGGCGCTGACTAGCAGCCCTGTGCTGTCCCGCGACGATGCCGGCAGAGCGATCGCAGCCACGGCCAAGGCCCTTGGCCTCGACAAGCTGTCGACCAATGTTCTCGGCGTGCTCGCGGCCAACCGGCGGCTCGACCAGATCCCTGCAGTCATTCGCGCTTTCTCCACGCTGGCTTCTAGCCATCGCGGCGAGATCACCGCCGAAGTCACCTCAGCCCATCCGCTGGATGACAAGCAGATTGATGCGCTCAAGGCGCAGCTCAAGAAACGTGTGGGAAGCGATGTTAGCGTTTCCACCGCAGTCGATCCGTCCATCCTGGGCGGGCTGGTCGTGAAAATCGGCAGCCAGATGATCGACAGCTCGATTAAAACCCGTTTGAACACCCTATCGCAGGCCATGAAGGGCTAAAGGAAGATACACATGGATATTCGCGCCGCAGAAATTTCAAAGGTCATCAAGGACCAGATCGCCAATTTTGGCAATGAAGCCCAGGTTTCCGAAGTCGGAACCGTGCTAGCCGTCGGTGACGGTATCGCCCGTATCCACGGCCTCGATCAGGTCCAGGCCGGTGAGATGGTCGAATTCTCCAACGGAATTCAGGGCATGGCGCTGAACCTCGAGGCTGACAATGTCGGCGTCGTGATCTTCGGCTCCGACGCTGAAATCAAAGAAGGCGACGTGGTCAAGCGGACCGGCACGATCGTGGACGTTCCGATCGGCAAGGAATTGCTCGGTCGTGTGGTTGACGGTCTCGGCAACCCGATTGACGGCAAGGGTCCGATCAACACCACCCAGCGTAGCCGTGTGGAAGTCAAGGCACCGGGCATTATCCCGCGCAAATCGGTTCACGAACCGGTCCAGACCGGCCTCAAGGCTCTCGACGCTCTCGTTCCTGTTGGCCGCGGCCAACGCGAATTGATCATTGGTGACCGTCAGACCGGCAAGACCGCTGTCGCGATCGACACGTTCATCAACCAGAAGACAGTCAATGCCGGCGACGATGAAAGCAAGAAGCTCTACTGCATCTATGTCGCCATCGGCCAGAAGCGCTCGACGGTTGCACAGATCGTCAAGAGCCTCGAAGAAAATGGCGCAATGGAATATTCGATCGTGGTTGCTGCAACCGCGTCCGAGCCTGCACCTCTCCAATATCTCGCGCCATATACCGGTGTGACGATGGGTGAATATTTCCGCGATAACGGCATGCACGCCTGTATCGTTTATGACGATCTCTCCAAACAGGCTGTGGCTTATCGTCAGATGTCCCTGCTGCTGCGTCGTCCTCCAGGACGTGAAGCTTATCCTGGTGACGTTTTCTATCTTCACAGTCGCTTGCTCGAACGTGCTGCGAAAATGAACGAAGACAATGGTTCTGGTTCGCTGACCGCATTGCCGATCATTGAAACCCAGGCTGGTGACGTTTCGGCCTATATCCCGACCAACGTGATTTCGATCACCGACGGCCAGATCTTCCTCGAAACCGACCTGTTCAACCAGGGCATCCGTCCTGCGATTAACGTGGGTCTCTCGGTTTCCCGTGTGGGTTCTGCCGCGCAGACCAAGGCGATGAAGAAAGTGTCCGGTTCGATCAAACTCGATCTGGCACAATATCGCGAAATGGCTGCATTTGCGCAGTTCGGTTCCGATCTCGATGCATCGACGCAAAAATTGCTCGCACGTGGTGAGCGTCTGACACAGTTGCTCAAGCAACCGCAATTTTCGCCGCTGCCGTTCGAAGAACAGACCGCGTCGATCTATGCCGGTACCAACGGGCATCTCGACATTGTCGCAGCCAATGACGTTGTGCGTTATGAAGCCGCGATGCTGGCCCATATGCGCAGCGAACATGCCGACATATTGAAAACGATCCGCGAAAGCGGTGACTTGGCGGATGACACCAAGGCGGCTCTCGAAGCGGCTCTGGCGGCATTTGGCAAGACGTTCGTATAAGGAGAAACTGTCATCCCGGACTTGATCCGGGGTCCAGCGAATAGAAAAGCCGCGAAGCGACGTTTTTATTAGACTGGGTTCCCGCCTTCGCGGGAATGACAATTGAAGGAACGAAATGGCTAGTCTTAAAGAACTGAAAGATCGGATCGCGTCGGTTAAGTCGACCCAGAAGATCACCAAGGCCAAGAAGATGGTTGCAGCGGCGAAGCTGCGCCGGGCACAGATGGCCGCAGAAGCGGCGCGCCCCTATGCGAGCCAGATGGAAAAGGTAATGGCGAGCCTCGCCACCAAGGTTTCGATTGACGAAAATTCGTCGAAACTGCTGGCGGGCACAGGCAAGCTTGAAACCCATCTGCTGGTCGTTGCCACTTCGGACCGCGGCCTGTGCGGCGCGTTCAATGCCAATATCGTCAAGGAAGCCCGCGCCAAGGCCGAAAAGCTGCTCGGCGAAGGCCATAAAGTGTTGTTCTACATGGTCGGGCGCAAGGGCATTCCGATCATCAAGCGTTTCTACCCCGGCCAGATCTTGAAGCATTTCGATACGTCGATTGTCAAAGCACCGGGATATGAAGAGGCCAAGGCGATTGCTGCGGACCTGACCGCACTGATCGACGAAGGCAAATTTGACGTCGCTCATCTGTTCTACGGCAAGTTCAAGTCCGCCCTGATACAGGAACCGACGGTTCAGCAGATCATCCCGATCGCTGTTCTGGACGGTGCAATCGCTGAATCCGAAGGCGCAGTCGACTATGAGCCGGACGAGGAAGAAATTCTCGCCGTGCTGCTGCCGCGCAATCTGACCACCCAGATTTTCGGCGCATTGCTGGAAAATAACGCATCGGAACAGGGTGCATCGATGACCGCCATGGACAATGCGACCCGCAATGCCGGCGATCTGATCGACAACCTCACGATTGTTTACAACCGCAGCCGTCAGGCCGCGATTACCACCGAATTGATTGAAATCATCGCTGGCGCTGAAGCGCTCTAAAGCACGTACGCAAGGAAACGTAAAAATGGCAAAAACCAAAAATGTAGGCCGCATTTCACAGGTCATCGGCGCTGTCGTCGATGTCACCTTTGATGGCGAGATCCCGGCAATTCTCTCGGCTCTGGAAACCGACAATAACGGTAACCGGCTGGTTCTCGAGGTCGCGCAGCATCTCGGCGAGAACACCGTTCGCACGATCGCCATGGATGCGACTGAAGGTCTGACCCGCGGTCAGGAAGTGACCGACACCGGTTCGCAGATCATGATGCCAGTTGGCCCCGAAACGCTTGGCCGGATCATGAACGTGATCGGTGAGCCAATCGACGAACGCGGCCCAATCGGCAACAAATTGACCTCTCCTATTCATGCGGAAGCTCCTGCTTTTGTAGACCAGTCAACCGAAAATGAAATTCTGGTTACCGGCATCAAGGTCGTCGACCTGCTCGCACCTTATGCAAAAGGCGGCAAGATTGGCCTGTTCGGCGGCGCCGGCGTGGGCAAGACCGTGCTTATTCAGGAACTGATCAACAATATTGCCAAAGGGCACGGCGGTACGTCGGTGTTCGCCGGTGTTGGTGAGCGTACCCGCGAAGGTAACGATCTCTATCACGAATTTCTCGATGCAGGCGTTATCGCCAAGGATGCCGACGGCAATCCGAAGTCGGAAGGTTCTAAAGTGGCGCTGGTCTTCGGCCAGATGAACGAACCTCCAGGAGCGCGTGCGCGTGTGGCTCTGTCCGGCCTGACCCAGGCGGAATATTTCCGCGACGTCGAAGGCCAGGACGTGTTGTTCTTCATCGACAATATTTTCCGCTTCACCCAGGCTGGTTCGGAAGTGTCCGCGCTTCTCGGCCGTATTCCTTCGGCTGTGGGCTATCAGCCTACCCTGTCGACCGACATGGGCGCGTTGCAGGAACGTATTACCTCGACCAACAAGGGTTCGATTACATCGGTTCAGGCGATTTACGTTCCTGCCGATGACTTGACCGACCCTGCACCAGCAACCTCCTTTGCCCACTTGGACGCAACCACCGTTTTGAACCGTGCGATTTCGGAGCTGGGCATCTACCCTGCTGTTGATCCGCTCGATTCAACCTCGCGTGTTCTCGAACCACGCGTTGTTGGCCAGGAACATTATGATACGGCCCGTGCTGTTCAGGAAACATTGCAGAAATATAAGTCTTTGCAGGACATTATTGCCATTCTCGGCATGGACGAGCTGTCTGAAGAAGATAAGCTGGTCGTACAACGCGCCCGGAAGATCCAGAAGTTCCTGTCGCAGCCGTTCCACGTTGCCGAAGTCTTCACCGGCATCCCAGGCAAGTTCGTTGATCTCGAAGACACGATCAAATCGTTCAAGGCTGTTGTCGAAGGCGAATATGATCATCTTCCCGAAAACGCCTTCTACATGGTCGGCGGCATCGAAGAAGCGATCGAAAAAGGCAAGAAAATGGCTGCTGAAGCGGCTTAAGCAATCAAGCCCCTCTCCTTCAGGGGAGGGGTTGGGGTGGGGCATGTTCTCACCCTCAAATTCGCAGATCGGCATCGAGCCAATCTGCTCATAAACCACCCCTTACCCCTCCTTTGAAAAGGAGGGGTGGAGAATGAAAATGGCAGATCTACATTTCGAACTCGTAACCCCAGAGAAACTCGTCCGGTCGGAAGATGTGTTCATGGTGGTTGTACCCGGTACCGAGGGTGATTTTGGCGTGCTGGCCAATCATGCCGGCGTGATGTCGACGATCCGCGATGCCGATCTGGTGATCTATTCCAGCGAAGGCGCGACGCCGGAGACTATTTCCGTGCAGGGCGGCTTTGCCCAGGTCAACGAAAAGGGTCTGACGGTTCTGGCCGAAGCGGTTAGCTAACAAGACTGCCGCCGTTTCTTCGGCGGTATTTTGAATTTAATCCCCCTCTTTCCCGACCAGGACAGCGAACGCCCAGTTGGATCTATGAAAGGTTTTCACAATCCTATGTCTGGAGAATCTATATTGATTCCAGGGCGCGTTGGTGATTTGGTCCCAGACCAGAACGACCGGCGATATTTTGTGAAGCATGTTTAGATCAGCGGATTTCCCTTCTTCGGCTAATCGATGACCAGTTCAGCTCCCATCGTCCATTTTCTTTACGAACCGGGCAATGGCGGGCTGGATCGTGTTGCAATCCTGTTGGCCAATGGCATGGCCAAACGCGGAATATCAACCGAATTATGGTTGACCAAGGCCACTGGCCCGGTCGCCCATCTAATCGCAGCCGATGTAAAAGTCCGGATGGTGCCTTCGCCCCGATTTGGCGGACGAGGGTTACGCTTGTTCCTGCAGATTCCCGCTGTCGCGCGCATGATCCGCCAGCATCAACCCAGGGCAATCTTTTCTGCCGGCAATCAGACGAACCTGTCGCTGGCAATCGCGAATAAAATCGCCGGAGACAGCCCGACAAAGATCCTCCAGAAAATTACCAACCCGGTGCTGCGACCCAGTTTTGGTACGTGGGTGAAAATCTACCGGAAATGGCGATTTGGCCTCACCGCAAGATTGGGCGATCTGTCCCTGACCCTGAGCGCCGCTGATGCCGAAAAATATGCTGAAATATATCCGCACGCGGCCAGCAAGTTTCAATCGGTGCCCAATCCTTACGTGACCCCTGAAATGTTGTCATCGGGTGAAATTCGGATAGCCCGCGATCCGGAAATGTCCACGCGACTGCTCGCTATCGGCCGGATCGCACCGCAGAAAGGCTATCTGACATTACTGTCAGCCCTGGCCCTGATTGTCGACCATCCTTGGTCGATGACGATTTTAGGGGATGGGCCGCTTATAGAAGACGTGAAGCGAAGGGCTAGAAAGCTGGATTTGATCGAGCGGATCGAATTCGTCGGTTTTGTTGCCGATGTGACACCCTATTTCGCGCAATCCGATATTCTCGTCCTGTCCTCGCAATGGGAGGGTTTTCCGGCGGTTCCTATAGAAGCAATGGCCACCGGTTGCGCCGTGGTCGCGACCGATTGTTCGGACGGCTTGACGCAAATTCTGCATCAGATCGGTCAGGACACTGTGGCTATCCAGGATCCCGAAGCGCTTACCAAAGCGATAAGGGATGAGATTGACTCACCTCAACCGATCGAGCCGCTCAGGGCATGCGCAACCGCCTATGCCATCGAAAATAGTGTTGATCAGCATCTCAAGCTTATGCAGCAAGTTTGCCGAATATCTTAGGCCTCCAGCACTGTATTTGCCCGGCGTGCGCTGCGCCAGAGCAGCAAGCCACTGAAAATTATCAATAGCCCACCCAGCATCGCGGTCTGGTCAATCGGGTCACCAAAGACGAAGACGCTGATCGCCGTCGCGATCAGCAGCTGGATATAGACAATCGGCGCAATCGCTGCCGCCGTCGTTCGCATGGTTGCCATGAACAGCAGGAAATGGCAGCCGGTGGCGGTCAGTGCCACCAGCAGACAGCGCAGGACAACGTCCCAGTCCGGGGTGCCGGGAACGGCCATGACGGGGACCAGCCAGTGCCCAATCACCGTGGCAGTGATCAGGAATATGGCCGCCCAGAAAGCAATGTAAAATTGCGCCGCAAAAATCGACCGCTGAGTCGATACCATGCGGTTGAGGATCAGCATTGTCGACATGGCAAAGGCCGAAATAAGCGGCAATATAGCCACCCAGCCAAAGGCAGCGACATTGGGCCGCAGCATGATCAGCACCCCGCAAAAGGCAATGATCGTCGCCACCCATGTCCGGGGCGGCATATTTTCTTTCAAAAACCAGCCGGAAAATAATGCGGTGAGGATCGGGTTGATGAACGATATCGCCACCGCATCAGCCAGCGGCATGATATAGATAGCGGAGAAAAAGCTGATGGTTCCGACGAACAGGGCAAAACCGCGCGCCATGTGGAGCCAGGGCCGGTTGACCTGAAAGCCGCGACGCCCTTCCCGCATGAACAGGATTACAGCCAGAGCCAGCGCGCCGATCGTGAAACGAAGCGCGGCCACCGCTGGCGCGGGCCAGTCGCCGGCCATCGACTTGATCACAGCGTCGCCAAGCGGGAAACCGGCAAATGCTACCAGCGCAAGCGTGATCCCCCCTGCCGCAGCTGCCCGTTCCCGAGAATGATCAGCAGCCAAAATTTCGTTCCCTGTTCATTTTCATGGCTTAGCGGCTGCTCTGCGCCGCACAAGTCACAAAAATGCATGAGCAGTGATCCTCGCCCGATCCGTCAGATTTACCAGTTTATTAACCATTTTAAGGGAAAGAGGGGCTTGATCGTGTGACATTAGACATATCGGACAGAACAGCATGAGCGCATTTGGCAAGAAAAGTGGACTGGGCGGCGGCAAGCCGTCCTTTGGCGTAGCAAAGCCAATGACCGGCGACGGCAAGAAAAATGCCGAATCTGAAAATCGCGACGACAATCTGGGCGGCCATCAATTTCCGCCGCTTGAATCCATTCCGCTCTCCGACCAAGAGACGCCGGCCTCACCAGCACCCGCCCAAAGTGAGGCGATGGCCCGACTTTCTGAGCGCTCGCAGCCCTTGGCGGAAAAATCCGACAAGGAAGAAGGCTTTGGTGCCTCTGTCCACAAGATCAAGGAACAGGTGCTCCCGCGTCTGCTCGAGCGCGTCGACCCGGAAGCCGCCGCGACCCTGAACAAGGAAGAACTGACCGAAGAATTCCGCCCGATCATCATGGAAGTGCTGACCGAATTGAAACTGACGCTCAACCGGCGCGAACAATTTGCACTGGAAAAAGTGCTGGTCGACGAATTGCTCGGCTTTGGACCGCTGGAAGAACTGCTCAGCAATCCGGATATCTCGGATATCATGGTCAATGGCCCCGAACAGACCTATATTGAAATCAAGGGCAAGCTTGAAATCGCCCCGATCCAGTTCCGCGATGAGGAACATCTGTTCCAGATTGCCCAGCGGATCGTCAATCAGGTTGGCCGCCGCGTCGACCAGACCACACCGCTCGCCGATGCCCGTCTGAAGGATGGTTCGCGTGTGAACGTTATCGTGCCGCCGCTGAGCCTCAAGGGCACCGCGATCTCGATTCGTAAATTTTCCGAGAAGCCGATCACGCTCGACCTGATGAAGGGCTTTGGCTCGATGTCCGACGAGATGTGCACGGTGCTCAAGATTGCTGGCGCCTGCCGGTTCAATGTGGTGATCTCCGGCGGTACCGGTTCGGGTAAGACGACCATGCTCAACGCCATGTCGAAGATGATTGATCCCGGCGAACGCGTGCTGACCATCGAGGACGCCGCCGAGCTTCGTCTGCAGCAGCCGCACTGGTTGCCGCTCGAGACCCGGCCGCCCAACCTCGAAGGCGAAGGCGCGATCACCATCGGCGATCTCGTCAAGAACGCCCTGCGTATGCGGCCAGACCGGATCATCCTCGGCGAAATTCGTGGCGCGGAATGTTTCGACCTTCTCGCCGCCATGAACACCGGCCATGATGGCTCGATGTGTACGCTTCACGCCAATAGCCCGCGCGAGTGTCTCGGCCGTATGGAGAATATGATTCTGATGGGTGACATCAAGATTCCGAAGGAAGCGATTTCCCGTCAGATTGCCGAATCAGTCGACCTGATCGTTCAGGTCAAACGACTGCGCGATGGTTCCCGTCGCACCACCAACATCACCGAAGTGATCGGCATGGAAGGCGATGTCATCGTCACCCAGGAATTGTTCAAATATCAATATCTCGACGAGGATGCCGACGGCAAGATCATCGGCGAATATGTATCGGCAGGCCTGCGCCCCTATACGCTCGAAAAAGCCCGCCAATATGGCTTTGACCAGCCGTTGCTGGAAGCCTGCCTGTAATCACCATCTTATCCGGTCGAGATTATTCCCAGACCGAACGCAATGGATATGCCAAAGGTCAGCAACGCCAAGGCGGTGATGGTTGACCATGGCATGAAACCGACATCTTCAATATCGCGGCGATTGCTGCGCCGCCGGTTGCCGATTTCCGAAATCACGGCAATTGTCCCGGACATACTGCACATCACTATCCACAGCGGCGGCATTTGGGCTTAGCCCTTGTCGATCATGTTGATGATGCCGGAAAAATCCTTGCCGCCCTGCCCCTGTGCTTCGGCATATTGTTCGTAGAGTTTCGCGGCTTTGGCGCCCATCGGCACATTCGCACCGGCGCTTTGTGCCGCTTCCATCGCCAGACGCAAATCTTTCAGCATCAATGCGGCGGCAAACCCGCCTTCATAATCATTGTCTGCCGCACTTTGCGGGCCGACACCGGGCACCGGACAATAGCTGGTCATCGACCAATTCTGCCCCGATGCTTTTGAGGAGATGTCGTAGAATGTCTGCAGATCCAGGCCCAGCTTCTCGGCCATCTTGAATGTCTCGCTAGTCGCGATCATCGATGCGCCAAGCAGCATGTTGTTGCAGATTTTCGCTGCCTGTCCCGCGCCATTGCCGCCGGCGTGGATCACCGCCTTGCCCATGTCGGACAATATCGGTTCGGCGCGCTTGAAGCCTTCGTCGCTGCCGCCAACCATGAATGTCAGCGTGCCGCCATTGGCCGCCGCAATACCGCCGGATACCGGCGCATCCACGGGTACAAGGCCCTTGGCTTCGGCCATGGTCGCGACATCGCGGGCGCTGTCGACGTCGATGGTCGAGCAGTCGATGACCAAAGTTCCGGGACTGGCATTGATGATGATCTCATATTCATAGACCTTGCGGACATGGGCGCCAGCCGGGAGCATGGTGACCACGGCTTCCATATTCTGGACCGCCTGCGCGGCATCGCTGACTGGATGGCAGCCCGCCTCGCCTGCGCGAGCCAAGGCTTCGCCCGACAGGTCAAAGGCATAGACCTCATGTCCTGCTTTCGCGAGATTGGCAGCCATGCCGCCGCCCATATTGCCGAGGCCGATAAATCCGATTTTCATTTTAGTCTCCAGTGATTGTCAGCGAAACAAAGCAATACAGCTTTGCAAGGTGGAAGCAGCTATTCCTAGCGTCCCTTCCACTGGCCTTCGCGTTTTTCGATAAACGCAGCCATGCCCTCTTTCTTGTCTTCGGTGGCGGTAAGGATCTGGAACAGGCGCCGTTCGTGCACCAGGCCTTGTTCCAGATTATTCTCGAACGCCGCATTGACCATTTCCTTGTTCACCTGAGCGGCCATTGGCGGCATCGAGGCGACGAGCGCGGCAGATTTCATCGCTTCGTCGAGCAGATCATCATGCGGCACAACGCGGGCGACCAGCCCGGAGCGTTCGGCTTCTGCGGCATCCATCATCCGGCCGGTCAGGCACATTTCCATCGATTTGGATTTGCCGATCGCGCGGGTCAGCCGCTGCGAACCGCCCATGCCGGGCGCCACACCCAGCTTGATTTCCGGCTGGCCGAATTTAGCCTTGTCGCTGGCAATGATATAATCCGCCATCATCGCCAGTTCACAGCCACCGCCGAGCGAGAAACCGTTGACCGCCGCGATCCACGGCTTGCGGGTCGCCTTGACGATATGGCTGGTCCATTTGGCGAAGAAATCCTCCAGATAGAAATCAGCGGCGGATTTATCGTACATTTCCTTGATATCGGCGCCAGCGGCAAAGGCCTTGTCGCCGGAACCGGTCAGGACGGCGCAATTCTGCGTCTCATCCGCCTGAAACGCAGCAAAGGCATCGATCAGTTCGTCGAGCACCTGGCTGTTGAGTGCGTTCAGGGCTTGCGGCCGATTGAGGGTGATCAGGGTAACCTGCCCCCTTTTTTCGGTCAGGATGGTTTCATAGGTCATAGCGGTTTCCATTCTTCCTCTGCCGGTAACGGCGCGAAAATATTGTCGATCCAGTCGGCGGTGACATCCTCTGGCGTCGGCGGGTTCCATTTCGGATCATTGTCCTTGTCGACAATCAACGCCCGCACGCCTTCGAGGAAATCGTGCATCACCAGCACATGATAGCCGATCCGGTACTCGTTGCGCATTTCGTCAGCGAAGCTCTCCATCGCAGCACCTTCCTTGAGCTGACGCAGAGCGACCTTGCAGGTCTGCGGGCTCTTGGTGCCCAGCGTATCGCGTTCCTTCGTGGCCCAGTCACTGTCATCGGCTTCCAGCGCTGCCAATATGTCCTCAAATCGATCGAAGGCAAAAAACTTGTCGATCTTGTCGAGATTTTTGGCGATCCGCGCCTCCGGGATAGTGCCCGAAAGCTGACCCAATATGCCCTCGATCCGGTCCGGCTTTTCCGAAATCCGCTGCTTGGCTTCTTCGAGAGCTTCCGATTGCAGATAATGGGTCGCAATGCCCACTTCCTTGCACTCGGCGCCGTCCAGTCGCGCGCCGGTCAGCGCCAGAAATTGTCCAAGCCGTCCTTCAAGCCGTGACAGATACCAACCGCCGCCAACATCAGGGAATAGACCGATACCGGTTTCCGGCATGGCAAAGCGCGTATATTCAGTCGCGACACGATATTTGGCCGGTTGCGAAATGCCGACTCCGCCACCCATGGTGATGCCATTCATGAAGGCGACCACCGGCTTGGAATATTCAAACAACAGATGGTTGAGCTGATATTCCTTGTAGAAAAACTCGCGCCCCTCCTTGCCGTCGGTCATGCCGGACTCGCGCAGCATGGCAATATCGCCCCCAGCGCAAAACCCTCTGCCTTCGCTATGGTCGATAATCACCGCTTCGACTTCGTCATCGTCGCGCCATGCGAGCAGCGCGTCGATCATCCCGAGAC
>NZ_JBALTF010000051.1:0-20993 GCF_036964675.1 Parasphingorhabdus sp.
CCGCTACGGTTTCTTGTTCAGCTTCCGGGCTTCCACAAGCTGCGAGCATCGCGACACTGGTAATGACAAATAGCTTTTTCATTGGGTCCTCCTTTGATTGAGACGAGAGCATATCACTCTCGAACAAGCGTCCCAAGTGGTTTCTCGGCTAGCCCGTCGACCCTTGTCCACCATTGTTGGCAATAGAGGTGATAAATGTCCGCTCCCCATCCCCAAGCGAGCACAGGCGCGAGGGCGTTCAGCCAGCGCAAGCGACATCCAATCATGTCTGGAAATTTTGGTAGCGGAGGAGGGACTCGAACCCCCGACACATGGATTATGATTCCACTGCTCTAACCACCTGAGCTACTCCGCCATCAATCGGGTCCGGGCGATTGATTCAATCACCACAAAACTCTCTCTGGACGGCGGCGCTATAGTCATAGCGTTCAGCCCGGTCAACAAGCTGAAGCGAGAAATACGCTAAAACTTGCACGGCCAATGCGATCCGCGCTAACAGCGCTTTTCAGGCCGATATGTGGCACCAAGGGGCAGATATGAACGCATTTTATGACATATTGATTGTTGGCGCGGGCCATGCAGGCGCGCAAGCGGCCATCGCATTGCGTCAGAAGAAGTTTGAAGGCTCCATCGGTCTGCTCGGAAATGAGAAATATCCGCCCTATGAACGGCCACCGCTGTCCAAGGAATATCTTGCCGGCGAAAAACCATTTGAACGGATATTGCTGCGGCCCGAAAGCTTCTGGGCCGAGCGCGATATTGATTTGCTCACCGGCCGCCGGGTGTCGAAACTCGACCCGGTCGGCAAGAAAGTGACCTTGGCGTCCGATGATGAAATTGGCTATGGCAAGCTGATCTGGGCGACCGGCGGTTCTCCGCGGATGCTCGATTGTCCGGGCAGCCAGGCGCGCAACATTCATGCCGTCCGCTCCCGCGCCGATGTCGACAAGATCATGGCTGCTTTGCCGACAGTCAAGAAAGTCGTTGTCGTCGGCGGCGGCTATATCGGGCTGGAAGCGGCTGCGGTGCTGACCAAATTGGGCAAGCAGGTGACCATCGTCGAATCGCTGGATCGGGTTTTGTCCCGCGTGGCCGGTGAGCCACTCTCGCGTTTTTATGAAGCGGAACATCGCCGCCACGGCGTGACAATAGAATTGGAAGCAACCGTCGCCGGTTTTGAGACCGGTGATGATGGTATTGCCACCGCGGTTACGCTTGCCGACGGACGGGTGCTGGAAGCGGACATGTTCGTGGTTGGCATCGGCATCATTCCCGAGACCGGTCCGCTGGTGGCGGCCGGCGCAGCGACCGGCAACGGTGTCGACGTCGATCAGCATTGCCGCACCAGTCTGGAAGATGTCTATGCAATTGGCGATTGCGCCGCCCACAGCAACGCTTATGCCGACGGTGCCATGATCCGGCTGGAATCGGTCCAGAATGCCAATGACCAGGCGAAAGTGGCCGCGCTCGACATATTGGGTGAAGAAACCGAATATGATGCCGTACCCTGGTTCTGGTCGAATCAATATGACCTGAGATTGCAAACCGTCGGTCTTTCGACCGGCCATGACAGCCATGTCGTTCGCGGCGATCCGGATTCGCGCAGTTTTTCCGTGATTTATTATCGCGACGGCAAGGTCGTGGCGCTCGACTGTGTCAACGCCACCAAGGATTATGTGCAGGGCCGCAAAGCCGTCGTCGAGGGACTGAACCTCGACAAGGACGAACTCGCCAATATCGAGATTCCGATCAAGGAAGTCGGTATCCGCTAGCGCCCGCGAAACGGCCATGTGCCGATATCCTGCCAGGGACCATCGACATAATAATGCAGCCCGATCCCGTGAAGGACAAAGGGCCGCGGTTCGAAATCGGCTGACAGCTCTTCAAAAAGGCGCTGGGCTTCTTTCGGAATCACCTTGTTCTGGACGGTGATATGCAGCCTTGGTCTCTGCTGATCCTGCGCCACCAGCAATCCAGAGAACCGGTCGGCCAGTTCCATTCTCAGGGCGAGCAAATCCGGCGCGTGCAGCTGATAGGCCACACCGCGTCCGAGATGGATCAGGCCGGCCAGCCTCGCCTCGGGCTTCGGCATGCTGCTGGTCAGCGCGATAACAGCGGCCTTGATTTCATCCAGCGCTTGCGGCGGCAGATGGTGGAACAATGTAATATGAGCGCTTACTATGTTCCGCTCCGGTGGAAAATAGCATTTGCGCAGGCTGTCAGCCCAGGCGAATTCCGCCCTGCCCATTTGCGCCGTCATGATGATGGGTTTGTTGAGACGCTCCATGATGCCGGTCTATCGCAGATGAAAAAAACCGCGAGCAATTTCTTGCCCGCGGTTCGTTTCGGGGGGACAAAACTACTTAGGCGGCCTTGCGTTCCGCCGCATCATTGTCGAGCCAGTTCAACAATTTTTCCGGCGTCGATTCGACATAGGGATCATTGTCGACACCATCGTCGTTGATGCCCGGCTCTTCAAACCAGGCGCTGACCACGCCGTCATCGGCAATCATCGAATAGCGCCAGCTGCGATCACCAAAACCGAGGTGGTTTTTCTTGATCAGCATGCCCATCCGGCGGGTGAAGTCAGCCGATCCGTCGGGAAGCAGCTTCACTTTTTCCAGACCCAGGGATTTGCCCCACTGGTACATCACGAACGCATCATTGACAGAGATACAATAAACCTCGTCAACACCGCGCGCCTTGAACTCGTCATAGAGGCGTTCAAAAGCCGGGCACTGCTCGTTCGAACAGGTCGGCGTGAAGGCTCCCGGCAGAGAAAAGACCGCAACGCGCTTGCCAGCGAACAGGTCCTTGGTGTTTACATCCTGCCAGCGAAAGGGATTTTCTCCCTCGGCAGTTTCGTCACGAACGCGGGTTTTCAGGGTAACTTGGGGGATATTTCTACCGATCATCTTTGGCTCCATTTGTTTGAATGACCGGCAATTAACATCGATTCCTTTATCGGCTAAATTGATTTATTCTGCCTTACTGATTTACATAATCACTCAATAGCCGGTTTCGCTTGAAAGCCCTCGGGCAAAACATCAGAATGTTCGCGAGTTTCTGGGGATGGGGTTAGGATATGACTGAAACGACAAAAGCGCCGATCTGGTTCTGGATTACTGGCGCAGTGGCTCTGATCTGGAATGCGCTTGGCCTGCTTGCCTATATTCAGCAGGCCCTGATGAGCGCCGAGGAATTTGCCGCCCTGCCCGAGTCGCAACAGGATCTTCTGGCCACACAGCCTGCCTGGGTATCTGCGGCCTTTGCGATCGCTGTTTTTGCCGGCTTTGCCGCGACCATCACCTTGCTGATGCGCAAGCGGGTCGCGGTTCGCCTGTTCCTGGTTTCGCTGCTCGCGGTAATCGTCCAGTTCAGCAGCTATTTTATCATCGACGGTTATGTGGAGTTTATTGCCGGCCAGGGATGGACGATACCGGCTCTGGTTGTTGCCTTTGCCCTGGGCTTTCTAATATTTTCGCGACAGGCAGAAAAAAATGGCCTGCTGCACTAGGCTCAGGATGATGTGCTGAACGGCGTGAAATTGGTGTCTTCATCATAAATGTCGACACCCTCGCGCCGTTTCAGCCATCCCACGACCAAATAGGTCACCGGCGTCAGTACCGCTTCCCACAGCACTTTGAGCAGCCAATTGGTCACCATCACGGTAATCACCGCCGAGGGTTCCCATAGTCCCCAGAATGCCAGCGGATAGAAGATCAGGCTGTCGACGCCCTGCCCCACCACCGTCGAACCGATGGTACGGCTCCAGAGGGCCTTGCCCTGGGTCCAGACTTTCATCCGCGCCATCACATAGCTGTTCACAAATTCCCCGGCCCAGAAGGCGACAATCGAGGCGCCGACGATGCGCGGGACCTGACCGAACACGCTTTCATAGGCCGCCTGCCCTTCCCAGCCCGCTGCCGGTGGCAGGGACACCACCACCCAGCTCATGAAGGCCATGAACAGCAACGCGCCAAAACCGGCCCATATGACCCGTCTCGCCCGCGCATAGCCGTATACTTCGGTCAGCACGTCGCCAATCACATAGCCAAGCGGAAAGAATAATATGCCCGCACCATAGATCCACTGCTCGCCGCTGATCATGATGAAGGTGGGCTTGGCCGCACCGATGACGTTGGAGAGCAGCAACACGGTCACAAAGGCCGCCATCACGAAATCATAATAGCGGAAGTGATGACCGGTCTGGCTGGCAGCGGAGGTCCGCTGGATGGGGCTTTTATTCATAAACCGTTCTTACCCCACATCCGCGACATTTCAACATTTTAGCTGGCGCAGGCAGATCACGGTTTGCAGCCGGTCAAAAGACCGCTAAAGCCCCGGAACATTAAGCGCCCGTAGCTCATCTGGATAGAGCGCGAGACTTCTAATCTTGAGGCAGCAGGTTCGAGTCCTGCCGGGCGCACCATTTTTCCTATTTTTTGAAGCCACGCTGGACGGCGTCCATCGACTCCGATGTAATCGGATAGCCGATGCCTTCCGGGATGCACAAATGGGTCTCGCCGTCGCGTTTCTCGATATGGGGGGATACCATCACCGAGGGATGGTCCTTCACATGGGCAACAGCCTCGTCAAAGGATCCGAATTGCGCAAGACGCTCGAGATTGCGCTTGGTCGGAAAGATGATCTTCACCTCGCCCGCTTCGGCCCGGTCGAGCACCGACTGCGCGTTGCCCCAGAACAGATTGTAATTCTCGGTTTCGTCGACCGTGGCCTGCGCCTTGTGGTCATCATGCGAGATCATGTAGAATCGCGTGTCAAAAACCCGCTTTTCCGCAAAGGGAGGGCACCAGCGCGAGAAAGGTATCAGCTTCTCCAGTTCCAGCTGCCAGTCAAACTGGTTGCAGATATCGGCCAGATTGGTTCCCTGGTGAAGCGCGTGTCTGGCATCGGAAACGCGCTTGGCATCGAGATTGCCTTCCACCGCGACCGCAATCCCGGTTTCCTCGATCGATTCCCGGACCGCCGCAATGCGCGCTCCATATTCGTCGAAATCCGCATGACCGAGCGTCTTGGCAAATTCAAAATCCGCATCATCGATCCGGCCACCGGGAAAAACCGCAGCACCCGCAGCGAACACCATTTTTGCCGAGCGTTCCACCATCAGCAGATCGGGCGCGTCGCTGCCTGGCTGATCTCGGAAGATCACCAATGTTGATGCGGGAATCGGCTTGGGCATCGGCTTGCCGGTGATCGCGTCCATGGCGGGCGCTTCGAGGCTGGTATTTGTTTCGGTCATATTTTCATATGAACAGCAAGTGACCGCTTTGCAAAGTGTTTTGACCCTCTCCGCCTGGCACATACGGATTTGCCAAAATTCTGGCGGCATGGCAAAGTCATGCAATGGGAATTGTCGAGCTATTGGGACTGGCCGGTAGCGTCAGCCTGATATCCGGCTGGCGGCTTTATCTCACGGTCTTCGTAACCGGCCTGGCGATGCGGCTGCAGTGGATCAGCCTGCCCGAGAATCTGCAAATGCTGGATGCCCTCGCCAATCCCTGGGTTCTGGCGATCAGCGCCCTCGGGGCACTGGCCGAATTTTTCGCCGACAAGATTCTCTGGCTCGACTCTATCTGGGATACGATTCACACCGCGATCCGGCCGCTGGGCGGTGCCCTGCTCGCGCTGGCCGTTGTCGATGCCAGTGATCCTGTCTGGCAGGTCGTTGTTTTCCTGTTGGGGGGCAGTGCAGCGCTGATAAGCCATGGCGCGAAGGCCGGTGCCCGCGCCCTCATCAATACCAGTCCCGAGCCGGTCAGCAACGCGGTCGTCTCAACCGGCGAAGATATTGCATCTGGCAGCCTGCTATTGCTGGCCTTCACCAATCCGGTCGCCGCGCTGATCATCGCATCCGCGCTGTTATTGCTCTGCCTTGTTCTGGTCTACAAAGGCTACAGGCTCTGGCGAAAAATAGTGTCTAGCGGAAGCTAGCCAGTGAGCCGACTCTGGTCAGCCAAGATACGGAGCGCAAGATACAGAGAGACGGAAAAATGGTCGGGGAGACAGGATTTGAACCTGCGACCCCCTGTACCCAAAACAGGTGCGCTACCAGGCTGCGCCACTCCCCGACGCGCGCTTCCCCTAGGCGGTGCTTTTGGGAAAAGCAAAGGGTTTTTCACGCTTCTTTTTGCCGCTGCTCAGAAGCTGAGCGATTCACGGCGTTGGAAAAAAAATGGTGGGCCCGGAGGGATTCGAACCCCCGACCTAGCCGTTATGAGCGGCCAGCTCTAACCAACTGAGCTACAGGCCCATATGAGCAGCTTTTTCCAGGCAGATCTCAATGGGATGGTCCGATAGCGGAAGCCGTCATGATTTGGCAAGACCGATCATTGCAATTCGGCCGGTAGGCGGCAAACTTTTATCAGGCGCCGACCGCAGCTGCCATCAACTGGTCGATATCGATGGGCTTCACATTGCGAGTCTCGAGATGCTCAAGCACCTCCCGCCACCAGTCGTAAAAACCCTCCAGATCCTCTTCTGTCCGCACATAAGGCGTATGGCCGGGCGCTAGCGAAGGAGAATGAAAGGAAAATACCAGCAACCGCAAATCATCGTCCAGCGCGACATCAATGGCTTCTTTTGTTTCGCGCGCCGAAACTCCTTCGGGCGTCAACGGAATGCGTTCCAGCATCTTGCTGCGGGATAATAAGGCATTGATGAGGGGGGACTTGTTCATGATCCCCGCCACCAGGCCCGGCTGCTTGCGCAAAAGGCCCGAATAGACGGTCGTCAGGGGCACTTCGAGAAGCTTGTCATCCCCGTTCCACCAATAGGGTTGCGAGCCAACAGACAGAAAATCCGGACCGCCCTGCTCACTATAGTCGAAGCGAGGCCGAATACTGCTGTCCAGCACGAAGCCATGTTTGACCAATAGCTCGATCGTATGCGGACCAATCCCGTATCGTCCGGCGCGGAAGATAGTCGGCGTGACCCCTATTTTATCGCGAATGGCATTGCGCAAGTGCACCAGCTTTTTTTCTTCCAGCTCTTTCGGCAAATTGCCGGCAAAGCTGTTATGAACGTTCACCTGCTCGTCGAAAGGCGGATTGACCCAGGGATGGAGATGAACGCCGATTGCGGCAGTTTGCTGCTCAGCAACCGTCCTGAGAAACGCCACAGCCCTATCATCTTCGATAATCGCATAATCGACAAAATAGACCGGGTTGACTCCGTGAGCCTCAATAAAATCCTGAAATTCTCGTAGCTTGGGAACCGATGCGGTCGTGTGGCCGCTACGCTGGAACGGGGCGTCCCAGTCAAATTCCTCTTCCGTGTCTACTGAAATGAGAAAGCGCCTGCCAAATTTTTCGGGCCATTGGACATGACGATCCGGTCTTCGGATTTTCATCGGCGGATGACCCTGTGCAGAAATTTCTGTCACTCCATTTTGTCCGTAATGTTCAAAAAAAACAGATCACGAACAGGCAGGCTATTCCGATTCCGTTTCCCGAATATTGATTTTGCTAGTCGCCGCGGCTGGCAGGGTCAAGGCAATGTTATCCTCGTTTATAGTGAGCGAGCCACCAGCAGACTGCGCGAGATTCCGCACCAGACGCAGTGAAAAACCAAGACCCAGCAACGAGGATTCACCACCTTCACCGTCGATGCCCTGCGATGGATCAAGCAATATGCTCTCGGCAACATCTTTTATCCGCGAGGGCCGCGACAGGGTGAATTGGTTGGTCGGTTGCACGCCTATGCGGGTCCGCAATTCACCCTTCAGGGTTTCGCCATTCTCACAGGAAATAATCGCGGCCGACAACAAGCGAGCAAAAATCCGTTCAACCGCCTCACCGTCCAGCGCGAACGGCCGAACCGGCTCTGCCTTACTGATATTGAGATCGACCACCTTGCTCTGCGTCAGCCCCTGCAGGCGCTGCGTCATCCGCTCAAACAGCCAGTCGGCCTTGGTGGTACCGTTGGATTCCGGCAATTGTCCCGAATCGACTTTCACGGCGATATCCAGATCTTCAAAACCTGCCAGCAATCGCCGCGCTTCATCCATGATGTTGCGCGCCAGCGACCGATATTCATAGGAGGCAGGTCCGAAGAGTTGTTGCTCGATAATCTCGCTAAACCCGATCACGGCATTCAGCGGCGTCCGCAGTTCGTGGATCAGCTGCTGGAGCTGTTCGCGGCGTTCGACGTCAATCCCGCCATGACCGGCATCCTCGGCCATATTGGGCCGCCGCATGATTCCGCGATAGCCCTCGAAACGTCCGGTTTCCTCGCTGAAACAGGGTATCGCGCTCATCCGCCAGTCGCCAGCGACGATCGCCGCTCCGCAGAGCCGCATCCGGGCATGTTCCATCGGCATGCGCTGACGAAATGCCGCCGCACCATAAGCGTCAGGGCCGGGTCCTTCATCAAAGGCCGGCTGGGATATGGTGACGCCAACAATGGCCCCTTTCGGTGGCCCCTCGGTCCAGGTAATCGTACCGGATTCATCAGTTTCGAACCGGATTGATTCGAGCGATTCGACAAAGAAACTTTTGTTGCCGCCATCATTGATCGGTAGACGCGACGTTTCGACTGGACGATTCTTTTGATAGTCGGCGATTTTTTCCACCAACGCGCTAATCTGTGATTCTGCCAGATGTTCGCCCGGATCGCCTGAACGGTCTGCTGGCGAATCGATCGCAGATGTTTTAACCGAACCAAGACCGGGCGCCTCTTTTGCGGCCGGCTCTTTTCCAGCTTGGGGAGTCGGCTCGTCCTGCTGGTCATCTGCGACCACGAAACCCAGTGATTGCAAGCGTTGCTGCGCGCGTGGCGAAAGCCTGGGGAATGCGTCCGCGCAAATTTCCGGGGTCAGATCCGCGGCCGCCATCGCTGCATCACAGACAGTATCGGTATCGGCAGTCAAATAGACCAGTAGTGGCGCGGAGCGCAATCGGCCGTTCAGTGATTGCACGGCAGCCAGACGATCCTGTTCGGAAACCCGGTCATGCAGATCACGCAACCGGGTAAATCCCGCCTGAACGTCCTGATTGGCCAAGTCCCCGGGTTTCTGCGCCAACAGATCAATCACCTGACGCCATTGCGTAGCAGCGCCCGGGCCTTCCGGCAGGCTCCCCTTGAGCACGGTGGTCAGGCGGTCATCAAAGCGCAATATTAGATCCCGAATATCATTGGTATAGCCAATTGTTAACCGGGTGATAACCCTTTCAGCGGGCTACAGGAAGCGATGAAATTTTCGCGTCACAATGTGGGACATGGGAGAAAGCGTTGCTTGGCCTGCTTATTATATTATAACGATCAAATGATTCGCGAACGGATATTACATTTCTATGGCTGACACGAACTTAGATGAAATTGACCTGAAAATTCTGCAGCGGTTGCAAGATGATGGCCGGATTACCAATGTGGAACTCGCCAACAGCGTTGGCTTGACGGCCCCGCCCTGCCTTCGCCGCATGCGGGCATTGGAAGACCAGGGGGTGATCAATTCCTATCATGCAGCGATTAATCCCGCCAAAATGGGCTACACGATCACGGTATTCGCAATGGTCAGCCTGAAAAGCCAGGCAGAAACCGATTTGCAGGCCTTCGAAGAACATGTGCAAAAGCTCCCCGAAGTCCGAGAATGCTATATGCTCAATGGCGAAATCGATTTTATATTGAAGGTGGTCGCCAAAGACCTTCAGCAATTTCAAAGCTTTCTAACCAGCCAGCTGACCGCTGCCCCGAATGTGGCCAGCGTCAAAACATCGCTTACCATCCGGTCGGCCAAGCATTTGCCCGGCGTTCCGATCCTGGAATAAAAAAGGGCGCCAATGGCGCACTTTTTCAAATATCCTTATCAGATTCAACTAGCTGGTCGGTTCTGCCGGAGCCGGAGCGGCAACTGCGGCTGCAGGCGCCGTTTGCTGATCGATCCAAGTCTGCCACATGCTAGCCAGCGGCGAACGGGTTCCAGAAACCTTCGCAAAGGCCTGCTTTGCTGCTGCCAGGTCGCCGGCAAAAGCCTGGGCTGTACCGATCCCCATATAGCCGCGATTCATATCGGCTCCAGGTTTCGCAAGCCCGGCTTCATAAAATGCTACAGCTTTGTCATAACCTTTGTAGCCCAGCCAAACATCGGCGAAATTCATCATCACCGAACTGCTGCCGGATCCGCGGACTCCGGCAGGCTGAGCAGGTAGTGACGCACGATCGCCCGACACCTCGCGCTGAGCCGGTTCAAGGACTTCTTTGATCAGCGGATTAGTGGCGCTTACGATGCCTTTTTGCTTACCTTCTTCCAGCACAGCAACCACTTCGCCAAATAGATTCTTGCGCTGTGCCTCCTCGGCAAATTCCTTATAGTCACGCGATGTATTGAGCGCACCGGTGGCTTTCATGAACCGCAAGACTTCAAGATTCTGGACAGCGTCAGATTGGGAGGCACTGCGGTAGGCCGCGACTGCATCTCCCCAGGAATCGCCCGACGGATAGGCAGCAGCCCATTTCGCTGCCCAAGTGGTATAAAGATTTTTGTCCTTGCTCGCCAAAGCGCGATCGCGGGCCAGTCGGTACCAGGATTCCGGCGCTTTGGTCGGCGAAGCATTGGCGTTGTTCAGGATTTCATCCCATTTTACCAAGCCTTCGGCAAACATGTTTCGTTTGAAAAAGCTCTCTGCCAGCAATGGTTCGATGTTGTTCGCACGATAACCTAGATCATAGGCTGCCTGAAAATATTGCGCCGCTTCTGCCCATCGTTCAGCGCCATAAGCGAAATTACCGGCAAAAAAGTTGAAGGAAGGCAATTGCTCGGCCCCGGTGCGCCCGCTGTTTAGCGAGGTGATCAGGCCTTTTTCCTGCAACGCGGTATCGGTGATCTTGCCTCCGAGCTGAATGGCCAACTGGCCCGCGACGAACATATCATCAGGCGCGAGAGTTTCCGCCAGCAGAGCTTCCACCAGCGGCTTCGCTGTTTCGGGAGTTTCCGTGGCCATGGCGGCCTGAATTGCCGCTACTTTTGGTTGGACTTCCTTGCTAATCTTGAGCCCGGAATCCTTTTCTTTTTTCTTTTTCGCTGCCTGGGCTTCCTGCGGCAATGCCGTTACCGCCAGGGTGCCAGCAGCGGCCAACGCAACAGCCATGGAAAAATGAGATAAAAAACGCATGAATATCCTCCGAATGATTATTATTTGGGGGAAAGAGGTTCCCCGGAATATGGTTGCACCACACACTCTTGGCCCTATTACCAAGCTTTCACCGCTTTTCTAGGGTGAATCCGCTGAATAGAGGTTGAACGGTTGCAGTTCCGTGGCACCGTTGAGCATTTCCTATAATATTATGAGGTAAAATCGCGTGCTTGCAATTATTTCTCCCGCCAAATCACTGGATTTTGAATCCGCAATTCCGGCGATCCCGTCATCCAAAAACCGCTTCCCCGAGGAAACGGAAAGGCTGGCCAACGCAATCGGGAATCTGACAACCAAGAAGCTGAAGGCGATCATGCCGGTTTCCGACAAGCTCATCGCCCTCAACCAGCAGCGCTATGCCGAATTTTTCGATCAGCCGGAAAGACCCGCGATTTTCGCCTATAATGGCGACGTCTACACCGGGTTCGAAGCGCGCAGCCTCGGAGAGGAAGCCATCGGCTTTGCGCAGGATCATTTGCGCATCCTCTCCGGCCTTTATGGATTGCTCCGCCCAATGGATCCGATTCGCCCCCACCGGCTGGAAATGGGCACGAGATGGGCCCCCCGCTACAACAAGCTGACCGATTTCTGGAGTGACAAGATTGCCAAGGCACTGGCAGCGGATCTCGAACAGATCGGTAGCGACATCATCGTCAATCTGGCGAGCAATGAATATTGGGCATCGGTCAAACCGCATAGCGCGAAATTGCCCGGGCGAATCATCGAAGTGGATTTTCGCAAGGACGGCCCCGACGGCCCGAAGTTCATCAGCTTTGAGGCGAAACGCGCGCGCGGGATGATGGCCCGCTATATCTGCGAAAACCATCTGACCGATCCGGAGATGCTCAAGGGCTTTGACCATGACGGCTACCGCTATGATGCCGAAGCCAGCACAGAAAACAGCCTTCGCTTCATTCGTACATGACCGGACAATCTGCCGTCATTTTTGGCGCGACCGGTGGGATTGGCTCGGCGATCGCCGATGCCCTCGAAGCCGACAGCCGTTTTGATGATGTTGTGCGCTTTTCCCGCGCCGGCGACAGCCCGGTCCCCGTCGACCTGACATCGGAGGCGAGCATCCGCGATGCGGCTGCCTGGATGAAAGAAAACAGGATTTCGCCGTCGATGGTGTTCGTCGCCACTGGCTTGCTTCACGATGACAAGAGAGGACCGGAAAAAAGCATCCGGCAACTGGATGCCGACTGGCTCCTGAAAAGCTATCAGGTGAACGCGGTCGGTCCGGCATTGATCGCCAAATATTTTCTGCCGCTGATGGATCGAAAGGAGATTTTGAGATTCGCCGTGCTCTCGGCCCGGGTCGGCAGTATCTCGGACAATCGGCTCGGCGGCTGGTATGGCTACCGGGCAGCCAAGGCGGCGCTGAACATGATGATCCGCAACCTGTCGATTGAATGGTCCCGCAAGAATGACAGGTCGATCATCGTGGCGCTGCACCCGGGCACCGTCGACACCGCGCTGAGCCAGCCATTTCAGGGCAATGTTCCATCAGCGAAACTGTTTGATTCCAAGCGCGCCGCGCGACAGCTTCTGGATGTTCTCGATGCTTTGAAACCAGCAGATAGCGGCAAAATTTTTGCGTGGGACGGAGCGGAAATCCAACCCTGATTCCGGCACTGTATTATTATTGTAAAACTGGCCCGAAAGGCTGGCTTTTGCTGGCCCCTTCCCCTAGAAGAACCGTCAAGAAAAAACCCATGAAAAAGGCCCGTTTGTGAACGAACAAACCACTCCACCGTCACCGTCCAATATTGAAACGATAGACATCGTTGATGAGATGAAAACCAGCTACATGGATTATGCCATGTCGGTCATCGTCAGCCGCGCACTGCCTGACGTACGCGATGGCCTGAAGCCGGTTCATCGCCGGATATTGTTCGCCGCGCAGGAAGGCGGCATGGTCGCCGGACGGCCCTATCGCAAATGCGCGAAAATCGTCGGTGACGTGATGGGCAATTATCACCCGCATGGCGACAGCGCGATCTACATGGCACTGGCCCGGATGACCCAGGACTGGTCGATGCGGGTACCGCTGATCGACGGTCAGGGTAATTTTGGTTCGATGGATCCGGATATGCCGGCATCGATGCGTTACACCGAAGCGCGGCTGAACAAGGTTGCCAATTTCCTGCTTAACGATCTCGACAAGGATACCGTCGATTTCGTTCCCAATTATGACGGCAGCCGTGCAGAACCCAATGTTCTCCCCGCCCGCTTCCCGAACCTGCTGGTCAATGGCGCCGGCGGCATCGCGGTCGGCATGGCCACCAATATTCCGCCGCACAATCTCGGCGAAGTGATCAACGCCAGCCTCGCCTATATCGAAAATCCAGGAATCACGATTGACGAGCTGATCGAGATTGTCCCCGGACCAGATTTTCCGACTGCGCCGTTGATATTGGGTCAGGCAGGCGCCCGCGCCGCCTATAAGGATGGCCGCGGATCGATCATGATGCGCGCGCGTCATATCATCGAGGAAGGACGGGGCGACAAACGCTCGATCGTCCTGACATCAATTCCCTTCCAGGTCGGCAAATCCGGTCTGGTCGAAAAAATTGCCGAAGCCGCCAAGGACAAACGCATCGAGGGCGTCTCCGACATACGCGATGAATCCAGCCGCGCCGGCGTCCGGGTGGTTATCGAGCTTAAACGCGATGCGACCACTGACGTCGTGCTCAACCAGATTTGGCGCTTCACCCCTGCCCAGTCCAGCTTCCCGGCGAACATGCTCGCCATTCGCGGCGGCCGTCCCGAAGTTCTCACTCTGCGCGACATCATCGAATCCTTCGTCAAGTTCCGCGAAGAAGTCATCACCCGGCGAACAAAATTTGAACTCAACAAGGCACGCGAACGGGCCCATATCTTGCTCGGCCTGGTAGTTGCGGTCACCAATATGGACGAGGTCGTCCGGATCATTCGCGGGTCCTCAACCCCGGCAGAAGCCCGTGAAGCGCTGCTGCAGCGCGAGTGGCCGATTGCCGAGATCGCATCCTATATCCGGCTGGTCGAGGCGATGGAAACCGAGATTGAGGGCGATAGCTACAAATTGTCCCAGGTTCAGGTGAAGGCGATCCTCGATCTGCGTCTGCAAAAACTGACCGCGCTCGGCCGCGAAGAAATTGGCGACGAGCTGAAGGAACTGGCGGCCGCGATCGAGGAATATCTGTCAATATTGGCCGACCGCGAAAAGCTTTATGCGGTGATGCGCGAAGAGCTCGAAGAAGTGCGCGACGAATTTGCCACGCCGCGCCTGTCCGAAATCACCGCCGCCTGGGATGGTCTGGAAGATGAAGATCTGATGGAACGCTCCGAAATGGTCGTGACCGTGACCCATGGTGGCTATATCAAGCGCACCCCGCTCGACACGTTCCGGGCCCAGCGCCGCGGTGGCAAGGGCCGCGCCGGCATGGCAACCAAGGACGAAGACGCGATCACCGAGCTGTTCGTGACATCGACCCATACACCAGTTCTATTCTTCTCCACCCATGGCAAGGTCTATCGGCTCAAGGTCTGGAAACTGCCGGAAGGCGGCCCGCAGACCAAGGGCCGGCCAATGGTCAACCTGCTGCCGCTGGCCGACGGGGAAGTCATTTCCACGGTCTTGCCATTGCCCGAAGACGAAGCCGAATGGGCCGCGCTGCATGTCATGTTTGCCACTGCCAAGGGCGGCGTCCGGCGCAACAGCATGGACAGCTTCACCAATGTGCCGTCCAATGGCAAATTTGCGATGAAATTTGACGAGGATAGCGATGACCGTCTGATCGGCGTGGAATTGCTGACCGACAATGATGATGTCCTGCTGGCGACGAAAAACGGCAAGGCCATCCGCTTCGCCGGCGACGCCGTCCGCTCTTTCCAGAGCCGCACATCGACCGGCGTCCGCGGCATTGCCTTGAAGGGCGATGACGAGGTTATTTCGCTGTCGGTCTTGCGCGGTTTTGAAGCGTCGACCGAGGAACGCGACCAATATCTCAAGGCTGCTCCGTGGAAGGACAATGAGAACGCACCGGAACTGTCCGCCGAGCGCATGGCTGAATTCAGCGACACCGAAGACTTCATCCTCACCGTCTGTGCAAACGGCTATGGCAAGCGCTCGAGCGCCTACGAATATCGCCAGTCCGGACGCGGCGGTCAGGGCATATTGAATATCGACAATATCAAGCGCAATGGCACGGTTGTCGCCAGTTTCCGCGCAAGCAACGACGAGCAGGTCATGCTGGTCACCGACCAGGCCAAGCTGATCCGCATGAAGGTCGCGGATATGCGGGTGATTGGACGGAATAGCTCGGGCGTCAAATTGTTCGATGTCGCCAAGGGCGAACATGTTGTCGGCGCGGCCAAGATTGACGAAGAAGAAGAGCCGGAAAACGAAGCGGAAGACGCAGTGGTCGACGAAATGGTCGATCAGGGCATTTCTGATGGCGAAGCGGCGGCACCCGATGAGCCAGAAGACTCAGAAGACACCGCCGAATAGCTGGATTCCGTCAGTCCTGAGCTTGTCGAACCGTAGGTCAGCGTGGCTAACGACGCCTCGCGAAAAAAATGCGTTGTCGGGGTAGAAAAATGCTTCGACAAGCTCAGCACGAACGGGTTTGAGTCGAGAGGAGAGCCAATGAAAATCACCCCATCCGGGCAGGCCTGCGGAGCCGAAGTGACGGGCGTAGACCTGACCAAGCCGCTTGCCGATGAAACCGTTGCTGCCATAAGATCCGCATGGCTGGAACATCATGTTCTGTCTTTCCCGCACCAGGCGATGACCGACGATGATCTCGAACGGTTTACCCAATATTTCGGCGGTTTCGGCCATGATCCGTTTTTCGATCCGATCGAAGGTCGCCAGCATATTGCGGCGATCCGGCGCGATGCTGATGAGAAAAGTCCTCTCTTTGCCGAAAATTGGCACAGCGACTGGAGCTTTCAGGCGCAGCCGCCTGCTGGAACCTGCCTGTTGGGGATCACCATCCCGCCGGTTGGCGGCGACACATTATTTGCCAATCAACATGCCGCCCTCGATGCGATGCCGCCCGAAATGCGCGCAAAATATGAAGGCCTGACCGCGATCCACAGCGCGCAAATGGCTTATGCCCCCGACGGCGCTTATGGTGAAAAGGACGAAGGCCGCAGCATGGCGATCCGTCCCGATGAATCGGCGCGCGCGACCCAGACTCATCCGCTGATCCGCGAACATCCGGAAACCGGTCGTCCCGGACTGTTCAGCTGCATGGGCTATATCATAGGCTTTGAAGGCGTGGCGCAGGAAGACGCCGTGCCCTTGCTCCAGCAATTATACGCCTGGCAAAGCCGCGACGAATTTGTCTATCGCCACCAGTGGCAGCCCGACATGCTGGTCATGTGGGACAATCGCTCGGTGCTGCATTGCGCGACCGGTGGTTATGACGGCCATGACCGGTTGCTGCACCGGACAACGATCGCCGCCTATCAGGCCTGAACCGGGTCGGCGCTGTCCGCCGCCATTTCGTGACGCAAGGTCGCGACGATACCAGTCGCGATCATGAACTGGCCGAAATAATATAAGGGCCAGATCAGCATCTCCGGAATGATGCTGGTTTCCAGCGGGCCCATTCGCGCAAATATCAGCAAGTCGGAAATCAGGAACATGATCGCACCGGCGCCGACCTGATAACGTGAAAAGCGGCTCGTCCACGCCATCGCCGCCATCGCCGCGACCGACAGGCAATATACCGAGATGCCCAACGCTTCTGACCGGTCAAAGGGCAAAGCCCAAGCGATCAGCACCGAAAGCGGCACCAATATGATAGCAAACAACTTCTGACTGAACCCCAGTTTATGGCGGCGGAAACGGGAATAGAAAATTATCGCCAGAAGATGCCCGGCCATGAACGCGCCAGCGCCCAGGATCAGGTCATATTCCAGAGCCATGTCGCCGATTGCGCCAAGCGCCATGATCGCGCCAACAATCTTGCCATCAAGACGGTGCAGACGAATCAGCGCATAGATCGCCAGGAATCCGACGCCAGCGCCCTTCCAGGCAACGATCAATGGCTCGGGCAGTTCCGGGTTGTTCAGAACGCACGCAAAATAGTAGCTGATCCCGAACAACAAGCTGAGCAGCAGAAATGGTCTGGATTCGGCAAATGCGCTTTTCATTGGAATATCATGGTCCCCACTTCAAAATCATCCCTATCACGCAACAGGCACGACTGCCAGATTGACATTATAGTCTTACCACAACACTAAGGCCCGCATGACAGATGTACATATAATTGGTGGCGGACTCGCCGGATCCGAAGCGGCATGGCAATTGGCGGAACAGGGCGTGAAAGTGCGCCTTTCCGAAATGCGGGGGAGCGGCGAGATGACCCCTGCCCATCAAACCGAAGGTCTGGCCGAGCTCGTTTGCTCGAACAGCTTCCGGTCTGATGACGCAGAAAAAAATGCTGTCGGACTGTTGCATCAGGAAATGCGCGACCTCAACTCGATCATCATCGGTGAAGGTGACGTCCATCGCCTGCCGGCTGGCTCCGCGCTTGCCGTTGATCGCGATCATTTCTCCGATGGGGTCACCAGGCGGCTGAGCGAACATCCCAATATCGAAATTGTCCGCGAGCGAGTCGACCAGCTGCCCGAAAGCGGATTGACCATCGTTGCCACCGGTCCGCTCACCGCGATGACTTTGGCGGAAAGCATTGGCGCCGCCACCGGTGAGGATTCGCTCGCCTTTTTCGACGCCATCGCGCCGATTGTCTATAAAGAGAGCATCGATATGGACATCGCCTGGATGCAGTCACGCTGGGACAAGGTCGGCCCGGAAGGCGATGGCAAGGATTATATCAACTGCCCGATGGACCGCGACCAATATTACGCCTTCATCCAGGGACTGCTCGACGGCGAAAAGACCGACTTCAAGCAATGGGAGAAAGACACGCCCTATTTCGAAGGCTGCATGCCAATCGAAGTCATGGCCTCGCGTGGTCCCGAGACCCTGCGTTTTGGGCCGATGAAACCGGTTGGGCTGACCAATGCCCATAATGGCGAAAGCTGTTATGCCGTTGTCCAGCTCCGGCAGGACAATGCACTCGGCACGCTGTGGAACATGGTCGGGTTCCAGACCAAGCTGAAATATGCCGCTCAGGCCGATCTTCTCAAAACCATTCCCGGTCTGGAAAATGCCGAGTTCGCCCGGATGGGCGGTCTCCACCGCAACACCTTCATCAACGCACCCAAATTGCTCGACAAGGAGCTGCGTCTCAAAAAAGCGCCGCATATTCGCTTCGCCGGCCAGATCACCGGCTGCGAAGGCTATGTCGAAAGCGCGGCGGTCGGGCTGATGGTCGGCCGGATGGTTGCAGCAGAATTGCGCGGAGAGCCCTTCACCCTGCCGCCGCAAACAACCGCTTTTGGCGCGCTGCTATCGCATATTACCGGCGGCGCCGATGCCCGCGACTATCAGCCGATGAACGTCAACTTCGGCCTTTTCCCGCCCTTCGAGGAACCTGTGAAGAAGAAGGAGCGCAAGGAAGCCTATACCAGCAGAGCCCGGGAAGATTTCGCCAACTGGTTGCAGCCGCTGTCAGCAAAAGGCCTGCAACTCGCCTAGGTCCTCCCCCTAGCATTTGCAGCGGGGCGCTGTTCGCTTGGGCCGCGTGGTCCGAAATTCGGTTCGGGTAAGCTGACCATTGTCGTCGCGGTCGGCTCCGGCAAATTTATCGCTGGTGGCGACCGCCCATTCCTCGAAGGTCAAAAGATTATTCCCGTCCTTCTCGAGTTTCCGGAAGGCATCGGTGCGGCTACTCATCATTTCCAGACGGGTGATGGTTTCGTCGCGATTGCGGTCATAGCGGTTGAACCGCAATTCTTCACGAGAGGCCTTATAGGCCTTGGGCGGTGTCGGTGGTGCCGGTCCGACGGTTTGCGCATCCAGATCAGCTTCCGGCAGGCTTTCAGCTTCGACCGCCTCCGGCGGCGGCGGCGCTGCGGGAATCGGAACATCCTGTCCCTGCGCACCGATCCAAAGGAACAGGCCAGCGGTTAGCAGCAGCAATATGCCGGCGGCACCGGCGGCAAATTTCTTCATAAGCGAAATCCGCGGATCAGCGACTGTCGATCTAGCGGCCGGTAACCCCGTGCCAGATGATGCGCGCGGCGCTGGCCGGACGATAAAGATCAGCAGTCAGTTGACCCTTCCTAACATCGCGGATCATCAGCTTGCAGAGGATTGAGACTGGTCGTCCGCTTCTGTCAAAATTGGCTTGCGGCTGGGAAGTCATAATCTCGGTACAGCGGTCGAACGCAGCCGCCCGCATGCCGGCATCCGAACAATGGCGGGCAAAATCCCATAACGCCCAGGCCCTGCCCAGCTCGGCTTGCCCCTCGCTCAGTGGCTTGCCACCCGCCAGAGCAAATGCGAATGTTCCGCAACCGCGGGCAGTGGCATAATTGTCAAACTCACGATCCTCCCAGGGAAAATCATCGAGCATCACTTCCCACCCATCGAGCAAGTTCAAAAGCGGAGCGAGGCTTTCGCCCCGGTCTTCGATCCGATTGACTTGCTCGACCAGCGGTTCACCTGCCGGCCTTTCTGCCGCAGGCTTGATCAGGATGTCCCGCCACCAGGTTAACCGCATCTGCCCGATCAATATTTCCGTTGTCGACCGGACAATCTCTGCGAACCGCGCATCAAGCGCAAAAAGCAGAGCATAGCGATCACGGTCTTCAGGCCCTGCATAGGCGACGATCAGCCGTTGTAGCGGTTCCAGCTCTTGCAGCGCATCACTCATGACGCCGCGCTCGCGATTTTTCCGGGCAAAATCAAGGTAAACTTCCTCTTAACCATGCCTATTTCGCCGTCGCTAACCCTTTTCTCTCTATCAGGCACATAGAAATGGCATGGAATGGCGCAGCTGTTCGCGCGCAGATTACAGATCAAGGGCACGGCATGTTTGACAGGAACGAGATGAAATCAGCGAAATCATTTTTGCAAGCGCTGCGTTCAAACACCGCTGGTAACACACTTGCCATGGCCGGAATGGCGATCTTTCCGCTTGCCGCCATGATCGGCGGCGGTGTTGATGTCAGTCGCATCTATCTGGTGCAGACGCGGTTACAGCAAGCATGCGATGCTGGTGCGCTGGCCGGGCGGCGGCAAATGAGTGGTGGCACCTGGACCGCCAACAACAATGCAGCCAACACCGCAGCCAATAATATGTTCCGGGCGAATTTCGATACCGATGCCTACGGAACTTACGATGGAACATCGACATTTTCCGAAAATGCCGGGACAGTTACCGGCACTGCGTCGGTAAAACTGGACATGGCGGTGATGCAGATGTTCGGTTACGGCACCAAAAGCGTTGCCGTCGTATGCGATGCCTCGATGAGCATTCCCAATACCGACGTCATGTTCGTTCTGGATACGACCGGGTCGATGAATTGCCCGGATACCGGATCGTATAGCTGTGGTAATAATGGCAATCAGGAAGCATCCAACGCCAAGATCCGGGGGCTGCGCTCTGCCGTCAAATGTTTTTATGAAACATTGGCGAAACGGAATAGTAACGAAAATTGCGGATCAACACCGGCAGCGGGCAGCGAAAATACCGCTCATCTTCGCTTTGGCTTTGTTCCGTATAGCACCAATGTGAACGTCGGAAAACTTCTGCCGAATGAATTCCTGGCAGACAATTGGACCTATCAGTCGCGCGAAGCAGTCACCCGGCCGGAAAATGTGGTGGTCGATTATACGCCGGGCACGCCTTACATCTACAGATCCAATTTTTACTTTGACGGCCGTTGGAACCGCACAGAAACCGTCAACTCCTATAATAACATCCGTAACAGCAG
>NZ_JBALTF010000052.1:0-20577 GCF_036964675.1 Parasphingorhabdus sp.
CGGTGATCGATTATACGCTGGAATATCTCAAGACCCGCAAGCAGTTCGGCAAGATTATCGGCAGCTATCAGGCGCTGAAACATCCGACCGTCAACAATTATGTCGAATATGAAAAGGCGCGCACGCATCTGTACAGCGCCGCCCACAGCTGGGGCGAGCAGGGACGTGGCGAGGTTGCCGTCCGGATGGCGGCGGCCCAGTCCCATTCCAGCTATGCCACCGCTGCCGACCGGGCGATTCAATTTCATGGCGGCTTTGGCTTCACCCATGATTGCGATGCCCAACTGCACCGGCGCAAGGCAATTCTGGCAGGTGCCCTGATCGGCGATGCCGCCTATCAACGGTCGAAACTGGCAAGCTTGCTGTTTGATTGAAAAAGAAGGAATCAGAATTATCACGCGAAGCCGCGAAGCCACGAAGAAAATTATCTTTGCGCCTTCTCGGCTTCGCGTGAGAAATTTGATTGCAGGTGGAAATTGCCTTTAGCACTGAGCTTGTCGAAGTGCGTCTATGGACTTGAAGCGTCCTTCGACAGGCTCAGGACTAACGGTTCGAGGAAAAATAGGAGAAACAAAAATGTCTGAAGTGCTCACCGAAATTCGCGACGGTTTCATCATCGTCACCATCAACCGGCCCGAAGCCAAAAACGCGATGACCAAGGCGGCAGCGGAAGGCATTCGCGCGGCGATGGAGCAGCTCGATAATGACAACAGCCTCAACGCCGGGATCATCACCGGCGCCGGCGGGACATTCTGTTCCGGCATGGACCTGAAGGGCTTTTTGCGCGGCGAAACACCTTCGGTCAAAGGCTATGGCTTTGGCGGGATCACCGAAAAGGGTCCGGAAAAGCCGCTGATCGCTGCGGTCGAAGGCTATGCGCTGGCGGGCGGCCTCGAACTGGCTTTGGCCTGCGATCTGTGCGTCGCCAACGTCAACGCCAAATTCGGCATTCCGGAAGTCAAACGCAGCCTGGTGGCTGCGGCTGGCGGCGTCATCAAGCTGCAGCAGCTGGTCGGCAAACGCATCGCCATGGAATGGGCCCTGACCGGAGATTTCTTCTCCGCCCAGCGCGCTTATGAAGTGGGCTTTGTCAACCGTGTGACCGAAGGCGCTGCTCTGGATGCGGCCATCGAGCTGGCAACCACGGTTGCGGCCAATGGTCCCTTGGCGCTGAAAGCGACCAAGAAGATCATCAATGAAAGCTATGACTGGTCCAGCGAAGAAGCCTGGAAGAAACAGGCTGAAATCACCATGCCGGTGTTCGCTTCGAAAGATGCGCAGGAAGGCTCGCTCGCTTTTGCGCAGAAGCGCAAGCCGGACTGGAAGGGCGAATAAGCACCCGCGATGAATGAAAATTTGAAAACAGCCAGCCCGGATATTGTCGATATCTGGGCTGGCGATCAGGATCTGCCGTCATGGTTCGGGCACGCGATGGCGGTGCCGCGCGAAGAAGCCTTTGTCGAAGTGGATGGCTATAAGGTCCATTATTTCCGCTGGGGCACGCGCGGCAAGCCGCCGTTGCTGATGACCCACGGCTTTCTCGCCCATGCGCGCTGCTTTGCCTTTATCGCGCCGTTTCTGGCAGAAGAATATGACGTCATTGCCTATGACCTGGCGGGCATGGGCGAGAGCGAGATGGTCCCGGACAGCGATGGCGATACGCGTGCCGAAGGCATGGTTGCCGTGGCCGAAGCGCTTGATCTGTTCTCCGGACCGGTAAAGCCGAAGATCATCGCCCACAGCTTTGGTTCCGGCGTTGCCCTCACCGCAATGGAACTGGCAGGAGAGCGTTTTGGCGGTCTGATCATCTGCGATCTGATGATCATGCGGCCGGAAAAACTGATGGCCCATTTCAAGGGTTCCAACGGCCCGCCGGGATCGGGCAAGTCTGACAAGCCGAACAATATCTATCCCGATTACGAGACCGCGCGCGGACGCTTTGTCCTTTCGCCACCCCAGGAAGCGCAAGCACCGTTTCTGCTCGAATATATGGCTTATCATTCGATGCAGCGGGTCGATGGCGGCTGGTCATGGAAATTCGATCCGATGGTTTTCCACCGCAGCGTGAATGATCAGGCAAAATGGCTGCAGGCGCCACAGCGGATTGTTGATCTGCCGCATCGGCTGGCAATCATCTATGGCGAGAATAGCAAGCTGTTCGACGCTGATAGCGCCGCCTATCTGCGCGAGCTCGGCGGCGGCCATATTCCGATGATTGCAATACCCGAAGCCGAACATCATCTGATGCTCGATCAACCGCTGGCGCTGGTGACCGCGCTGCGGTCGGTGCTGGCGCTTTGGGAGCACTGATGATCCGCTAGCTGATCGGCAGATGAACCGGATCGGGGTTCTGCGACAAACCAATACAAAAAACAGCGAATCTGACAAATGCCTGCGACAGCTTGCCCTTATTTCTGCCTGTGACGCCGCAGTTGGCGCCCGATAGAAAAGGGAATGGAACATGAAAAAAATTCTGATGGCTTTGGCAGTGACAACCATGGCGGTGTCGCCGATGGTTACCGCGCAGGCTCAGGCCGCCCAGCACCGGACCGTGGAAAAGTCGGTGAAAAATACGAATGGCAAGCGCGAAGTCAAAAAGACCGAGACGAAGCGGAATGGCCAGCGGGTGGTGACGAAGACCACGACCAGGAAAGTCGACCAGCGCGATCGTTACAATGACAAGCGCTATAGTGCCGTTTCTCACCGGAACTGGTCCAAGGGGCAAAGATTCGACCGGCGTTATGCGACCAATTACCGGGTGATCAGCAATCCTCGTGCCTACCGTTTGTCCAATGCGCCGCGTGGCTATCAATGGGTTCGGTCCGGCAATGATGCGCTGCTGATCGCGGTCACCAGCGGTCGTATCAGCGCGGTGATCGGCAACGCGATTTATCGGTAATACCGGCCGATCCAAATTTATGAGCAAGCCCCCGAAAGCGATTTCGGGGGCTTTTGCTTCAGGCGTTCTTGATCGTCAGCCCGCCATCGACCGGAATGGCGACGCCGGTGAGAAAGCTTGCCGACGGCAACACACAGGACAAGGTTATATGCGCAACCTCTTCCGGGATGGCATAACGGCGCAGCGCCACACGGCGCTTGGCATAGATGGTTTTATGTTCTTCGGAAATCGCATCGGTGATGCCCGTGCGGATCGGACCGGGGCAGACGCAGTTGACGGTGATGCCTTCGCGGCCAAGGTCTACGGCCAGACCACGGGTCAGGCCGATCACGCCATGTTTGGCGGCGGCATAGGGGCTGTTGCCAGGCGATGCTCCGAGGCCTTCGGTGGAGGCGATATTGACGATCCGCGGATGTTCCGCCTTGCGGAGATGGGGCAAAGCCGCACGAATCATCCGCTGGTGCGCCGTCAGCATGACCGCCAGTGTCGGCCCCCAGCTGTCTTCATAGCTTTCTTCCGCGATGTCGGCGGGAATGGCAAATCCGGCATTGTTGACCAGAATATCAACCCCGCCAAAAGCAGCGGCAATCGCGCCAACAACCGTCTTGATCGCATTTGGATCGCTGACATCCAGCGCCCAGGCTTTGGCGCTGCCACTATAGCCCGCGTCTTGAATTTCCCGCACTACGGCATCGCATCGGGCCTGATCGAGATCGGTGACCGCGACATGGGCGCCTTCGGAGGCAAAGAGATGCGCGGTAGCCCGGCCCATGCCGCTGGCGGCGCCGGTGACGATCGCAATCTTGCCGGCGATGGAGCGGCTAAGGGGCTGATAGGGCTCCAGCATCAGGCGGCCAGAAACCCCTTGAGCCGCTGATTGATAATCTGATCCGCTTCGGCCATGATCCGGTCGATCAGTTCCTTGCAGGTCGGGATATCGTGGATCAGGCCGGCGACCATGCCGCAACTCCACGCACCGGCGTCCATTGTGCCTTCCAGCATGATCTTGGGATAGACGCCCGCGACTTGCTCGATGACATCGGAAAATTGCAGGTCTGCGCCCTTTTCCTTTTCGATTTCGAGCAGCCGTTCGACCGCCGGGTTGGTCAGCACCCGTTCGGTGTTGCGCAAGGGCCGCATCACCAGGCGGGTATCCAGTTCGCTGGCGGCGACAATCGCGTCTTTCACATTCTGGTGAACCGGCGCTTCCTGGGTGGCGATGAAGCGGGTGCCCATGTTCATGCCTTCAGCGCCCATCGCCAGCGAGGCGACGAGGCTGCGGCCGTCGGCCTGACCACCGGAGGATACAAAAGGAATATCCAGTTCGTCGGCGGCGCGCGGCAGCAGGATCATGTTGGGAATGTCATCTTCACCAGGATGGCCACCGCATTCGAAGCCGTCGACCGAAACCGCGTCACAGCCGATGCTCTGGGCTTTCAGCGCATGGCGCACCGCGGTGCATTTGTGGATCACCTTGATGCCGGCGCCGTGCAGCGCAGGGAGCACCTGAACCGGATTATTGCCGGCGGTTTCGACGACCTTGACGCCGCCTTCGATGATTGCCTTGACCATGCCTTCATAGTCGGGCGAATTGACCACCGGCAGGAAGGTCAGGTTCACGCCGAACGGCTTGTCGGTCATTTCGCGGCATTTGGCGATTTCATCGGCCAGCGCCGCTGCCGAAGGCTGGGTCAGTGCGGTAATGATACCAAGCCCGCCCGCGTTGGACACAGCGGCGGCCAGTTCGGCAAATCCCACATAATGCATGCCGCCCTGAATGATCGGATGTTCGATGCCGAAAAGTTCCGTGATGCGTGTTTTCATGGGATATGCTCCTTGTGCGTCATTCCGGCGAATGTCGGAATCTACTATATGGTTTCCGTTAGTCCTGAGCTTGTCGAAGGATGCCTATCCTTGAGAAGCGTGGTTCGACAGGCTCACCACTAACGGCAAAAAGAATCATTTAATCGCTCGGTTAACTAGCAACCCGCTCGCCGCTCGTCCAGTCGCCCGTTGTCACGCCTTTCCAGATTTGATCTGGGGATTGTCGGGAAAGTTCCTCGCCCAGTCGTTTCGACCAGTGATATTCATTGCCAAGCGCGTCGCGCCAGGCCCAGAGCCGCCTTGTATAATGGTGCAGATCATATTCCTGAGTATAGCCCATTGCGCCGTGGACCTGATGGAAAGGCACGGTAACCGCCTCGACGCTATGGCCGATTTGGACTTTGGCGATCACTGCTTCGTGCCAGGCTTTTTCCGGATCATCAGCATGGCGGGCGATGGCGCTGGCCGCTTGCGTCGCGGCCATGGTCGCGGCCGCGCATTCGGAAGAAGCGACTGCCAGTTGCTGCTGGATCGCCTGAAATTTCGACAGGGGCCGACCGAATTGTTCGCGCTGGCAGACATAGTCGATCGACAGATTTAATGCTGTCTCCATCGCCGCTGCCATTTGTACCGCGCGGACGGTCAGGATCAGCGCTTCCACCGCCCGGCGGGACAGGTTGGTCTTGGCCGATTGTTCCGCCAAATGGCCCGAAAATATGAATTGCGTCATGCCATCCGGCGACAGCGCTGCCTCGGGCGACCGGACCGCTACGCGATTGTCGAACAGGGATATTTCCTGATGCGCCTCGTCGAACAGGACGATCTTGTCGGCGTGCATGCCGAACGGGATGTCGGCGCTGGGCGTGTGGCCGCTGAGCGCGAAGCTGGCGGTGCCATCCGCTGGCGCCAGGCCGGCCCGGTCGAGCATCCAGTTGGCGATCAGCGTCTCGGCAAAGGGCACCGGAGAGGCCGCCTGCGCCGACGCCCAGATCGCGCCGAAGGTCTCGTCATAGTCGGCGCCAAAGCCGCCATTGGCTTCGCCAACCCAGGCCAGCGGCAAGCCATTTTCCTGCAAGGCATCCCAGAGCGCCTGCGGATATTCGCCAGCCTCCGCCTGGTGCGGCACTTCCCGTCCGCACAGGTCGGTGTAAATTTTCGTGGCCGTTTCGGCGACCATTCCTTCTGTATTTATCATCAGCGTAACCCCAATTGCCGCGCGGTAATCCCGCGCATTACCTCGGTGGTGCCGCCGCGCAAGGTGTTGGGCGGCGAACGCAGCACGCCGATATTCATGATCCGGCGCATGTCGGGACTCCAGTCTTCAGAGGGCAGGTCGTTGAGCAGCGCGCGTACCTGCAGGGTCAGGTCATTTTCCAGCCGGTTGCCGAGATCCTTGACCAGCGCCGCTTCGGTTTCGGGCGACACGCCCTGATCGAGCAGATTGGCGATCGCCCAGGACATGCCTTTCAGTGTGCGCAGATTGGCGATCAGCTTGCCCAGCCGACCATGGCTATCCGAACCCATTTTTCCGCTCAGCTGCCGCAATGCGGTTTCCAGCGTGATATAGCTGGACAGGAACCGTTCCGGTCCGGACCGTTCCATCGCCAGTTCGCCGGTGACCTGGGCCCAGCCGCCGCCCTCGTCGCCGAGCAGGCAGTCTTCGGGCACAATCACATCCTCGAAATAGACCTCGTTGAAATGGGCATCGCCGGACAGATCGACAATCGGCTTGATGGTGACACCGGGCAGGCTGAGATCGATCATGATCTGCGACAGGCCGACATGGCGGTTGCGGCCATCGGCGGGCGAGGTGCGCAGCAGCGCCACCATATAATGCGAGATATGGGCGCCGGAGGACCAGACTTTCTGGCCGTTGATCTTCCAGCCGTCGCTGACTTTCTCCGCACTGGTTTTGACATTGGCGAGATCGGAGCCGGCGCCCGGTTCGCTCAGGCCAATGGCGAAATAGCATTCCCCCGCAGCAATGCGTGGCAGGATATCGAGCTTCTGCGCTTCGGTGCCATGGGCAATCAGCATCGGCGCGTGCTGGCGGTCGGCAATCCAGTGGGCACCAACCGGAGCGCCCGCGCGCAACGTCTCTTCGGTGACAATATAGCGTTCGAGCGCGCTCTTGTCGTGGCCGCCATATTGGCTCGACCAGGTCAGCCCGATCCAGCCGCGCTTCCCCATTTTCCTGGAAAATTCGGGATCGGCGGAGGCCATCCAGCATTCCGGTTCGGGTTTGAAATTGTCCGCGTCCCGTTCTTCCTTGAGGAACGCCTGCAAGTCGGCGCGCAACTCCTCCAGAGCGGGATCGGGTTGAACGACAGGAAAATTAAATCTCTGCATTGGCTTTTTTCCGTTCGTCCTGAGCTTGTCGAAGGACGGGTGGTGGGGACAAACGCACTTCGACAAGCTCAGTGCGAACGGTGATGGGCGCAGGCCGGTTCACGGCGTGACAATATCGAATTGTGGTTTTACCTCGTCGAGCGCCAGAAACATGGTGGCCATTAGTGCATCATTGCCGCTGATGATCATCTGCTTGTCCCGGATCAGCTCCATCGGACTGGTTTCCCGCATCAGTAGCTTGGTGAACTGCGCGCGGCTGATGGTGATCTGCACGACCGATCCCTCACCGGTAATCGCGTAATCCTCTCGGCGCGGGAACATCACGCTCTTGCCGAGATCAATGCTCACCGCTTCCTTGCGGTCGGGGAACCAGAAGCGGAGGATGCCGCCGTCGCCCTGCATCTTCGCCGGATTGAAGCGGGTCGCCATCGCGTCGAACAGGTCAACCGCCGGGATGCCGCTGAGCACCTTGGCATTGGCGGTGGAAATGCTGTTCTTGACGTTATTGCCCTCGCGCAGTTCCTTGGCGCCGACCAGATAAATGTTCCGCCAGGTTCCGGCCTCGGACTGGAACCCAAGCTGCTCGTATGTGGCGGCCAGCCATTTCTTGGCCGCTTCATCTGTCGAATCGGCGAACACCAGATGGTTGAACACGGTCGCTGCCCAGCGATAATCGCCGGCTTCAAATGCCTTTTCGCCTTCTGCCAGTGCCTTTTCGGTGCCGCCCATTGCCGCGACATATTTTTTCGAGGCTTCGACCGGCGGCAGTTCATGATAATGCGCTGGAACCGCATCCCACCAGCCGAAATAGCGTTGATAGACCGCTTTGCTATTATGGTTGAGCGTGCCGTAATAATCGCGCACGCCAAAGTCGCTCTTGGCGAAATCCGGCTCGCCGATATTCTCGGCAATCTCGTGCATGGTCGCGCCCTGATTGGCCTGGCGCATGGTCTGGTCATGGACATAGCGATAGATGCCGCGCTGGTTTTTCAGCGCCGCCTGGACATTATCGGCACCCCATGTCGGCCAGTGATGCGAGGCCAGCATGACGTCGGATTGCGTGCCATATTTGGCGAGCATCGCGTCGATCACCTTGCTCCATTTCAGCGTGTCGCGGACCAGTGCGCCGCGCGGGGTCAGGACATTGTGGAAGGTGCGGGTCGCCACTTCTGCGGTATGCAGCGCCTTGTACTGCGGCATGTAGAAAACCATCTCGGCCGGTGCTTCGGTTTCGCCGGCATCCATGAAGTCAAAGCTTATGCCATCGACGGTCAGCGTCTCGCCGGTCTTGCTGATCGACCGGGTCGGTGGCACCAGCGACACATCACCGCTCGACAATTTCTGACCGAGGCCGCCGCCGACATGGCCGGTCTTGCCAACCGGCAGGGCGGTGCCGAACTGATATTGTACCCGCCGGTTCATTGCGGTCCCGGCGATCACGCTTTCGCCAACGGATTCGGCGAGAAAACCGTGCGGCGCAATGATCTGTACCTTGCCCGATTTGATATCCTCGGGCGAAGCGACACCGGCAATCCCGCCAAAATGATCGCCATGGCTGTGAGTGAAGATGACCGCGACCACAGGCCGTTCGCCGAGAGTCTTGTTGGCCAGAGCCAGCCCGGCTTTTGACGGGGCAGGCGTGGTCAGCGGATCAACAATGATCCAGCCGGTCTTGCCGGCGATCAGCGTCATCTGCGCCAGATCATAGCCGCGGATCTGATAGATGCCGGGAACGACCTCGAACAGACCGTGGACGCTGTTGAGCTTTGCCTGTCGCCACAGCGATGGGTTGACCGTGTCAGGGGCCGCGCCGGTAATAAAGTCGAACTGATGCGAATCCCAGGCAACCGAGCCATCCTCGTTGAGGATCTTGTCGCCTGGAATTTTTGCAAGAAAGCCGCGATTGGCATTTTCGAAATCGGTCTGGTCGGCGATCGGCAGCTCTGCCGCGACATTGGCATTGGCGGCTTTTGTTGCCGGGGTGGCGACGCCTTCGGGAGGAGCTGCCCATATTGGAGCAGCCGACATCAGGGCTGCGATCAAAATAGCGGTCTTTTTCATTCTATTTCTCCTACCTGTTCCCCTGCGAAGGCAGGGGCCCATCTCCCGAAATTTCCTCGACGCGGCATTAAGGAGATGGACTCCCGCCTGCGCGGCAGAACCGTCTCCCCAGCAATTACGCGCCCTTGAACACCGGCTTGCGCTTTTCCAATATCGCATCAATCGCCTCGCGATGGTCGTCCAGCTGTTGCAAGACGCCCTGGAACAGCGCCGCCTGATCGAGATTTTCCTTCAGCGTCACGCTCTGCGCGGTGCGCACCAGTTCCTTGGTCTTGCGAATCGCCAGCGGCGGCAGCGCAACCACCATTTCGGCCAGCTCATAGGCGCGTGCCATAAGCTGGTCATTGGCAACAACCTCCGACACGAGGCCATAATCCAGCGCCTTGTGCGCATCGATAAATTCACCGGTAAACAGCATCTGGTTGGCTCTCGCCTGTCCGATGATCCGCGGCAATAACCAGGCACCACCATCACCGGGGATGATGCCGACGCGCAGGAAGCTTTCGGCAAAAATCGCGTCTTCGCCGGCGATGCGGATATCGCACATGGTGGTCAGGTCATTGCCTGCGCCGATCGCATGGCCATTGACCGCGGCGATCACCGGCACCGAGATTTGCGAGAAAGCCAGCGGGATCCGCTGGATACCGGTCTTGTACCAATTCTCGATTTCCAGCGGCGTCATATGCTGGTCGGCGGTCATCGCCTTGATCTCGTGGAGATTGCCGCCGGAGGAGAAGCTCTTTCCATTGGCGGCCAGCACGACGCAGCTTACCCCGGCGTCGGCATCCGCCTTGTTGATCGCATTGACCAGGGACTCGCACAGATCCTTCGACAGCGCATTGCGCGTTTCCGGCTTGTTCAACGTGATTGTCACGATGCGGTCATTTTTCTCGTAGAGAGTGACGTCATCCATCAGAAATTCCTTTGCCCTGCGTTTCTTTTCTATGGCACCGTCATTGCAGGGGATGTTGGATTCTGCAAGACTCGCTCGAACCTAATCGGTAAATGATCTCATGATGACCCGGCGGAACCCTCTTATCTCTGGCGATGATGCTGCTGGCTTCACACTGGTGGAATTGATGGTCGTGCTGCTGATCATCGGACTGATGGCTTCGGTCGTGGTTTTTTCCTTTCCCGGCGGCAGCAGCGACCTGGAAGAAGATGCCCAAAGATTCGCCGCGCGAACGGCGGCGCTCCGCGACAATGCAATCCTGCAATCGCGACCGATGGCGGTGCAGGTCACGCCATCCGGTTACAGTTTTCTCGAACGGCGCAAGGGCAGCTGGCTGGTGATCGAGGACAAGCCCTTTGTATCGACCAACTGGTCGAGCGGCGTGACCGCGAAAACCGGCGAGACCGGACCGATGATGATCAGCTTCGAAAGCACCGGTCTGCCCAGCGAGCAGGCCGAACTTGTCCTGCAGGGCAAGGAGCAAAGCCGCCGCGTGCTGATTGCGCCAATGGGCGATGTGAAGCTCGCCGGAGCAGCACCATGATCAGAGTGGGCAGATATACCGCCAAATATGCGGCCAGAGGTGACGAGCGCGGTTTCACCCTGATCGAAATGCTGGTCGCATTGTCGGTGTTCAGTCTCGCCGCTCTTTCGCTGATCCGGCTGCAGGCCTTTACCACGCACAATGCCGCCGAACTGGAACTGCGCGTGGTCGCGCAATCGGTGGTCCGCAATCGGGCAGTGGAAATCCTCACCGACCCGCGCCCGCCCGCGCTGGGAAAGCAGGGCGGAGCGGTCGAAAATGGCGGCTGGCAATGGCAATGGGCGCAGGATGCCAAGCTGACCGAGGACCAGCGCTTCATCCAGGTCGACATCAGCGCGCGCGAGCAGGCCAGCGGCGCTCCCGCTTCGCTCATCATCCTGCGGCCATCGGGGCTGTTGCTGGACGAGCAGCCGGCCGGGCAGCCTGCAAACTAGAAAATCGTCCGGAAAAATCTCATGTTTCACCTTTGTTTCGACGGGAACACCGGTTAGAAGCGCGAGGCAAATTGGCTAACAGGCAGAAAAATGAACGAATTCGAAGACGCGATAGAAGGTTTTGATATGGATGACTTGCCCGAAGGGGATGAGTCGATGCTCGAATGGTGGGATTTTGACGATCCGGCCGAGATGGTCGATGCCGTCGCCGGCGATATCCAGTTCATTATCGAGAGCGCCCTGGATGCGCGCGGCGATGCCTTGCTGGCGCTGCCTGCGAGCGATGAAGCGATGCCGGTGCTCGAGGCGCTGGCCGAAAAGCAGATCAAGTGGAAATATGTCACGATCATCCCGACCGACGATTTGATGGTGCCGCTCGACGATCCGCGCAGCCATGCAAAAAAGCTGGCGAGTCTCTTTCTGACCCGCGGCGCACGCGTGCTGCCGCTGGCACCGGATCACGAGGATTATCATATGGCTGGTGCCGCTGCCGATGCGCGGCTGCGCGACACGAAATGGCCACCCGATCTGGTCTTGCTCGGCATGGGCGCCGATGGCAGCACTGCCGGAATCATGGAAAGCGCCGATATGGAAGAGGCGCTGGATGGCCCTGCGGAAAAAATCGCCATTGGCTTGCTCCCCGAAGGCGGTGACACGCCGCTGGTGACGATCACCAAGGCGGCGATTTGCCAAGCGCGCACCGTGGTCGTTCTGCTCAAGGGTGCTGCCAGCCAGACGATACTCGAGACGGAAATCGAGCAGGGCGCGACCAGCACGGCACCAATCGGCCGGATATTTGCCGATTTGACCGTGCCTGTGGATATCTATGTGGAGAATTAGTGGGCTATTGCTGCCTTCTATCGCCGATTGATGTGACTATCGATTGATTTAACTGTGCGATTAAACCATGGTGCCAGGAAAGCGAATCGTCCAATCAGGCGATCGAACACTTGGAGAACGCCAGACTATGCACCCTTCTGTCCACGCAAAGAAAAATCCCGACAAGCCAGCTGTGATCATGGCGAGCTCCGGGGAAATCATCACTTATGGTGAGCTGGACAGACTGTCTAACCAGATTGCCCAGCTCTATCGCAGCCGCGGCCTGCAGATTGGCGATACGGTTGCCGTCTGCATGGAAAATCATCCGCAATTTTTCCCGGTCACCTGGGGATCGCAGCGCTCCGGCCTGTTTCAGGTCGCCATCTCCAGCCGTCTGACCGCCGAAGAAGTCAGCTATATATTGAAAGATTCCGGCGCCAAGCTGCTGATCAGTTCGCAGAAAATGCTGCCGGTCATCGATCAGGTGCGCGCGTTGAATCCCGATGTCGAGCAACTGATATATGGCGCAGAAGACGAGCGGAATATCGAAGCGGCGCTCGAATCGATGCCGATGACGCCCATCACCGATCAGCGCGCCGGTATCGACATGCTCTATTCGTCGGGCACCACCGGCCAGCCCAAGGGCGTGAAATTGCCGTTGCCGCTGGATGAAGATATCGCCGGGCCCAATGGCATAGCAGGACTCGCCGAGGCAATTTTCGGTTTCCACAAGGATTGCGTCTATCTCTCTCCGGCGCCGCTTTATCATGCCGCGCCGCTGCGCTGGAACATTGCTGTACAGGCGCTTGGCGGTACCAGCATCGTGATGGAAAAATTCGATCCCGAACATGCGCTGCAGCTGGTCGAGAAATATAAGTGCGATGTTGGCCAGTGGGTGCCGACCCATTTTGTCCGGATGCTGAAACTGCCGGAGGAAATACGCAGCAAATATGATATTTCCTCGATCAAGAGCGCGGTCCATGCCGCTGCGCCTGTGCCGGTTCCGATCAAGGAAAAAATGATCGAATGGTGGGGGCCGGTGCTCAACGAATATTATGCCGGAACCGAAGGCAATGGCTTTGTCTTCTGCAACAGCGAAGGCTGGCTGGCGCACAAGGGAACAGTCGGACAGCCGATCAATTGTATCGTCCATATCTGCGATGAAAATGGCGATGAAGTGGCGATTGGCGAAGAAGGCCAGATCTATTTCGAGAGCGGCTCGAAGTTCGAATATCATAATGATCCTGAGAAGACCAAGGCGGCAACCCATGAAAAGGGCTGGACCTCGCTCGGCGATGTCGGGAAGCTCGACGAGGATGGGTTTCTCTATCTGACCGACCGCAAGAGCTTCATGATCATTTCCGGCGGGGTGAATATCTATCCGCAGGAAATTGAAAATCTGCTGGTCAACCATCCCAAGGTTGCCGATGCCGCCGTCATTGGCGCACCGGACGAGGATATGGGCGAGAAGGTCGTCGCGGTGGTGCAGCCGATGGACATGGCGGATGCGGGCGATGATCTGGCACAGGAGCTGGAAGCCTATCTCCGCCAGTCGCTCTCCGGCGTCAAGATTCCACGCCAGATCGACTTTCGGCCAGAACTGCCGCGCCATGCCACGGGCAAGCTCTACAAACGGCTGCTGCGCGATGAATATTGGAGCAAGCAGGGAAGCGAGACAGCCTGATGGCAACGCAAGCAGAACCAATTTTAACCGGCCCGGATGCGCAGGCGATCATTGACCCGGCCAATTATGTCGACTGGGATGCACTGCTCGACCGCTTCGATGATATTCGCCGCGACACACCGGTTGTGCGGGTGGTCAATGACGAGGTCCACGATCCGTTCTGGCTGGTCACCAGCTATGATGACGTGATGCGGATCAGCAAGGACAACAAGCTGTTCCTCAACAGTCCGCGCAGCGTCACCTTCAGCGACAAGAATAGCGGTGCATTCGTGAAATCGATTACCGGCGGCGATCCCAATCTGGTCCGTTCGCTGGTCGCCCTTGATGCCCCGACTCACCCCAAATATCGGCGGCTGACGCAAGACTGGTTCATGCCCAAGAATATCAGCCAGATGGAAGACGAGATCAGGGCGTTGGCCAGGGTCACGGTCGACCGGCTGGTCGATGCAAGCCAGAAAGACGGCAAATATGAAGCCGATTTTGTGCCGCTGGTTTCCGCCCCCTATCCGCTGCATGTGGTGATGCAGATATTGGGCGTCCCGGAAGCGGATGAGCAGCGCATGTTGTTTCTCACCCAGCAGATGTTCGGCGGCCAGGATGAAGATCTCAACAAGTCCGGCATGGCCAATATGACGCCGGAGCAGATCATGCAGCTGGTGGTCGGCGCTGTTGCCGACTTCGAGGCCTATTTTGCCAAGCTGACCGAAGAGAAGCGCGCCAATCCGACCGATGATGTGGCGAGCGTGATCGCCAATGCGAAGGTCGACGGCGCGCATCTCAGCGACCGGGACATGGCCGGCTATTATATCATCCTGGCGGCAGCCGGGCATGACACGACCTCGGCTTCGACGGCGGGCGCGATGATGGCGCTGGCCCGCGACCCGGAACAATTCGCCCGGCTCAAGGCCGACCGTGATCTGCTCCCCGGGATTGTCGAGGAAGCGATCCGCTGGACGACGCCGGTGCAGCATTTCATGCGCACGGCTGCGGAAGATACCGAGCTTGGCGGGCAAAAAATTGCCAAGGATGACTGGCTGATGATCAGCTATATCGCAGCCAATCATGATCCGGACATCTTTCCCGACCCGCGCAAATTTGACGCGTCACGATCGCCCAACCGGCATCTGGCTTTTGGTGCCGGCGCGCATCAATGTCTCGGACTGCACATGGCGCGGATGGAAATGAAAATATTGTTCAACGAACTGCTCGACCGGATCGAAACGCTGGAACTGGCCGGCGAACCGATCCGCGCCAAGTCGACCTTTGTTGGCGGGCTCAAAACCCTGCCGATCCGCTACAGTCTATCAAAATGAATGGCGCGCAAGGTCTTGTAATCCACTATAAGCGACTCAAATAGAATCCAAAGGCAGACCCCAAAGGAGAGCAAAATGGTTACCCAATATAAGAATTTGATCAATGGTGAGATGGTCAGCACCTCGCAGATGCTGGACGTCGTCAATCCGGCCAATGAAGAAGTGATCGGTCAGGTGCCGGCATGTGGCGCTGCCGAGCTTGATCAGGCCGTCGCTGCTGCGCGCGCTGCATTCAAGGCCTGGTCGAAAAAGCCGATCGAAGACCGCCGCAAAGTGGTTCAGGCGATTGCTGCTGTGATCAACGAAAATAATGACGAGCTGTTCCGTCTGCTGACCGCAGAGCAGGGCAAGCCGCATGCGCAGGCGCAGGGCGAAATCGCCGGCGCAGCCTATATGGCGGGATCGCAGGCTACGCTGGACATCGAAGACGAGATTAACGAGGATAGCGACGAGCGCTTCAGCCGCACTCGCCGCGTGCCGGTCGGCGTTGTCGCCGGTATCGTGCCGTGGAATTTCCCGGTGATGATGGCGGTGCAGAAAATTGCCCCGGCTTTATTGTCCGGTTGCACGATCGTGTTGAAACCATCGCCATTCACACCGCTGACCACCTTGCGTCTTGCCGAGCTGATCAAGGATGTTGCCCCTCCGGGTGTCGTTAATATCATCACCGGCGAAGACAGCCTCGGTCCGTTGATGACTTCGCATCCCAATATCGACAAGATCACTTTCACCGGCTCGACCGCAACCGGCAAGAAGATCATGGAAGGCGCTTCCAAGGATCTCAAGCGGATCACGCTGGAACTGGGTGGCAATGATGCCTCGATCGTCCTGCCCGATGCCAATGTCGAAAAAGTTGCTGAACAGCTGTTCTGGTCGAGCTTCACCAATGCCGGACAAATCTGCGTCGCTGCGAAACGCATCTATATCCACGAGGATATTTATGACGAGCTCAGCGCTGCGATTGCCGCATTTGCCAAGAATGTGAAGGTTGGCGATGGCGCGCAACAGGGTACTGCGGTCGGTCCGATCCAGAACAAGAAGCAATATGAACGGGTGCTGGAACTGATCAAGGATGCCAAGGATAATGGCTATAAGTTCCTGGTCGGTGGCGAAGCGCAGGATGAGAGCATTCCGGGCTATTATGTGCCGATCACGATCCTCGACAACCCGCCGGAAGATGCGCGGATTGTTGCTGAAGAGCAATTTGGTCCGGTCATGCCGCTGATGAAATTCAGCACCACCGACGAAGTCATCGCGCGCGCGAATAACAGCGAATATGGCCTTGCCGGCGCTGTGTGGACCGCCAATCCTGAGGAAGGCGTCCGGGTTGCCGAACAGCTTGAGACCGGCACAGTGTGGGTCAATGAATTTCTCCACCTGTCGCCGTTCGCACCCTTTGGCGGGCATAAACAGTCCGGCTTTGGCGCCGAATATGGCAAGGAAGGCCTGCTCGAATTCACCTATCCGCAGGTGATCACGGTCAAGAAAGACAATGTGCCTGCCTGACGCTGGCAAGATATGATTTGAAGGAGCCGGTTATCACAATAGTGATCGCCGGCTTTTTCATTTGACGCTAGCGCCTGTGCGGTTTAACCGGTCAGTTAAATTTCGACTCTCAACCAATCAAAGGAATAAGACTATGGCAGAAGCCTATATTGTTGATGCGGTTCGTACCGCTGGTGGCCGTCGCGGCGGCCGTTTGGCCGGCATCCATCCGGTGGATCTGGGTGCTGCCACGCTCAATGCCATTGCCGACCGCAATGATTTTGACACCAGTGCCATAGAAGATGTGATCACCGGCTGCGTCATGCAGGGCGGCGAGCAGAGCGGCGATGTTGGCCGCAACGCGGTTCTGGCATCCAACCTGCCCGACAGCATCCCGTCGGTTTCTATTGATCGGCAATGTGGCTCTTCACAGCAAGCGATTCAGTTCGCGGCGCAGGGCGTCATGTCCGGCACCCAGGATATGGTGATGGCGCACGGTATCGAAAGCATGACCCGCGTGCCAATGGGATCGACCTTCAAGCTGTTCAAGGACGCCGGCCTCGGCACCAACATGTCGGAAGGCCTGAAAAAAGCCTATCCCGGCATCCAGTTCAGCCAGTTCATGGGCGCTGAAATGATGGTCAAGAAGCACGGCTTCACCCGTCAGGATCTGGATGAATTTGCGCTGGAAAGCCACCACAAGGCGATCAAGGCGGTCGAATCCGGCGCTTTTGCCAAGGAAATTATCGCTATCGAAATCGAAACGGCCGAAGGCAAGGAACATCACAAGGTTGACGAAGGCATTCGTTTTGACGCCACGATGGAAAGCATCGGCGCAGTGAAGCTGTTGCAGGAAGGCGGCGCGATTACCGCTGCCAATGCCAGCCAGATTTGCGATGGTTCCAGCGCGGTTCTGGTCTGTTCGGAACAGGCGCTGAAAGATCATGGATTGACCCCGCGTGCGCGGATCGTCAACATGACGGTAACCGCTGGTGATCCGGTGATCATGCTGGAAGAACCTTTGTTCGCCACCGACCGCGCGTTGCAGCGGGCTGGCATGAAGATCGGCGATATCGATCTTTATGAAGTGAACGAAGCCTTTGCCCCCGTGCCGCTCGCATGGCTGAAGCATGTCGGTGCCGATCGCGACAAGATCAACGTCAATGGCGGCGCGATTGCTCTGGGTCACCCGCTCGGCGCATCGGGTACCAAATTGATGGCAACCCTGCTCAACGCCATGGAGGCTCGCGGCTCGAAATATGGTCTGCAGACCATGTGTGAAGGCGGTGGCCAGGCTAATGTCACGATCATCGAGCGTCTCGGTTAGGCGCTGGCATATCGGAATATCCGTTAGTCCTGAGCTTGTCGAAGGACGGCTCTCGTCGACAGGCGTGGTTCGACAGGCTCACCACTAACGGCAAGGATCAAAAGGAAAGACAAAAACATGGAACTCAACAGCAATATCTCAGCAGTCATTACCGGCGGTGCTTCTGGTCTCGGCGCGGCAACCGCCCGTCGCTTGGCCGCCAAGGGCGTCAAGGTCGCCTTGTTCGACCTCAACGAGGAAAAAGGTGAAGCGCTGGCATCCGAACTGGGCGGTGTTTTCTGCAAGGTCAATGTCACCGATGATGACAGTGTCGATGCAGGCTTTGCCAAGGCCCGCGCCGCCAATGGTCAGGAACGCATCCTGGTCAATTGCGCCGGTATCGGTAACGCAATCAAGACCGCCAGCCGGTCCAAGGAAGATGGCTCGATCAAGCATTTTCCGATGGATGCCTTCAACTTCGTCATCCAGGTCAATCTGGTCGGTACTTTCCGCTGCATCGCCAAATCGGCGGCGGGCATGCTGACCCTTGATCCGCTGGAAGATGGCGATCGCGGTGCGATGGTCAACACCGCCTCGGTTGCGGCCGAAGACGGTCAGATCGGTCAGGCGGCCTATGCGGCTTCCAAGGGCGGTGTGGTTGGCATGACATTGCCGATCGCGCGCGATCTGTCCCGCGAAGGCATTCGCGTCAACACCATCCTGCCGGGCATTTTCGATACGCCATTGCTGGCTGGTGCGCCGCAAAATGTTCGTGACGCGCTCGGCGCGATGGTTCCGCATCCGCCACGACTGGGTCAGCCGGACGAATATGCGGCGCTTGCAATGTGCATGATCGAAACGCAATATTTCAACGGCGAAGATGTCCGTCTCGATGGCGGCATCCGGATGGCACCGCGCTAAGCACCAAACTTCAAGGGCTGCGAGAAACTCGCGGCCCTTTTTTTATCCCCAGGAGCCTCGCATGACCGATTACACCCAGATCCTCTACGACGTCGCCGACCAGATCGCGACGATCACGATCAACCGTCCGGAAAAGATGAACGCTTTTACCGGCACGATGATCAAGGAAATGACCGACGCCTTTGATCGCATCGATGCCGATGATGATGTGCGGGCGGTGGTGGTTACCGGAGCCGGCGAACGAGCCTTTTGCGCCGGTGCCGATCTGACGCCGGAAGATGGCAAGAAGCCGTTTGCCAGCGCAGAACCGGTGGAAGATTATTCCGATCCCCGGGTCCGCGATGGCGGTGGTCTGCTGATCCTGCGTATCTATCAATGTCTGAAGCCGGTTATCGGTGCGATCAACGGCGTTGCCGTGGGCGTTGGTGCAACGATGCTGCTACCGATGGACATGCGGCTGGCCAGCGAAACTGCGCGCTTCGGCTTTGTCTTTGCCCGGCGCGGTATCGCCCCCGACGGCGCGGCCAGCTGGTTCCTGCCCAATCTGGTTGGCCGGGCGCAGGCGCTCGAATGGTGTCTGACCGGCCGGGTTTTTGATGCCGAGGAAGCGCTCAAGGGCGGTCTGGTCCGCTCGCTGCACAAGCCCGAAGAGCTGCTGCCCGCTGCCTATGCGCTGGCGCGCGAGATTGTTGACAATACAGCGCCGGTATCCATCGCTGTCACCCGGCAGATGTTGTGGCAATTGCCCGCTGCCGCCCATCCGATGGAAGCGCATAAAGTCGATAGCCGGATCATCTATAATCGAGCGAAATCCGCCGATGCCAAAGAGGGGATCGCGAGCTTTCTGGAGAAGCGCACACCCAACTATCCGGATAAAGTGTCCAGCGACTTGCCAGACAGCTTTCCATGGTGGGAAGAACCTGTTTATAAGTGACAAAAATGTGACGTGATGCACATGGGGGAAGACAAATGGGCGTCGACAAATTGGTGAATAAAGAAAATGAAGCAGGCGCTCGCGAGAAATTGATCGAGACCGCCAGCCTGATCATGCGCGAAGGCGATACGATTGATATTTCGTTCAGCGAACTGTCGGTCCGGTCGGGTCTCAACAGCGCGCTGGTAAAATATTATTTCGGCAACAAGGATGGCCTGCTCGAGGCGATTCTTGAGCGCGATATGGACAATATTCTGGATCAGGTCGGTCTGTTGATCCAGAAGGACTGGCCGCCGGAAGACAAGCTGCGCCATCATATCGGCGCGGTGATCGATACCTATTATGAATTTCCCTATCTCAACCGCCTGACCATGCGCCTGATTCGCGAACTGCCACCAGAAGGCGCGCGCAATATCGCGGACAAATATCTGAAGCCGCTATCGGGGGCCTACAAGACATTTGTCGGCGCAGGCATCAAGTCGGGCGTGTTTCGGGATGTTGATCCCGACCTGTTCTATTCCGCCGTCACCGGTGCGGCCGACCGCTTCTTTACCGGCAAGCTGGTCTGGAAATATTGCTACGGCCGCGACGATTTCGACGAGCGGATGCGCGATGCCTATCGCGAGCAGACGGTCGACCTGATCATGGCCGGAATTTTGAAGTAGGAATCGCTACTCCGCCGCTTCGCCCTCCGGTTCCAGCTTGTCCTGCGTGCGCAATTCGAAATCGCTCGCATCGTGGCGTTCGCGTAGCTGGCCTTCGAGTTCGCCCCAGGCGCGGTTGACCATTTTGCCGCGCTGTACCGCCGGGCGTTCGGCGATCATGTCGGTCCAGCGGTTCATATGCTTGTAGGAGGCGGTGTCGAGAAATTCGGCGGCCTGATAGACGATATTTTTGACCAGTGCGCCATACCAGGGCCAGATCGCGATATCGGCGATGCTATATTCGTCGCCCGCCATATATTCATTGTCGGCAAGATGGCGGTCGAGCACATCGAGCTGGCGTTTCACCTCCATGGCAAAGCGGTCGATGCAATATTCGATCTTCACCGG
>NZ_JBALTF010000053.1:0-20535 GCF_036964675.1 Parasphingorhabdus sp.
AAGGTATCGGTCGGCTTCGCTTTCGCTGGTAAGGACGGCAAATATAACCCCCAAACGTTGTTCGCCGCCGCCGACGAAGCGCTTTACTGCGCCAAGAACCGAAAAATATTTCCCGCCGACTAGGCTGCCGCATCAAAAGGCCAGTGTTTCCCATGTCGAATGTTCCTCGCGGAACGACTACTGTTGGGGAGCGTCTGGAACGCCAGCTTTTTTAAGGGAAAACGCGAATGGCCGCCATCGAGGCCGCGGATAATTTTTTCCATTTCGCCTACCGTTCTGCCAGGGGGATAATCACTTCCCGCTTGACTTGGCCCGTTTTGTTTCTTAATTGTTCCGTATTCGTTCCCAGAACAGGATAGTGGACATGCTCACGCAAAAGCAACATGAATTGCTGTGTTTCATCGATGACAGGCTCAAGGATAGCGGCGTTTCCCCCTCGTTCGAGGAAATGAAGGAGGCGCTGGGCCTGAAGTCGAAATCCGGCATTCACCGGCTGATCAGCGCGCTCGAGGAGCGGCACTTCATCCGCCGCCTGCCCAACCGGGCGCGCGCTTTGGAAGTGTTGAAGCTGCCCGAGGGCGGCGTCCACGAAACCACCCATTCCAATGTCATTGCCCTGCACCCCGAAACCACGGTGCGCGAAGTGATTTCCAATCCTGCCCCGGCGGCGAACAATGATGTTATCGAAATTCCCTTGCACGGCCGGATCGCTGCTGGTGCGCCGATTGAGGCGATGGAAGGCCAGTCGGCGCTCAGCGTTCCGGCGGCCCTGCTTGGTCCCGGCGAACATTATGCGCTGGAAGTGTCCGGTGACTCGATGATCGACGCCGGTATTCTCGACGGCGATTATGCGCTGATCCAGAAAACCGAAGTGGCGCGCGATGGCGAGATTGTCGTGGCGCTGATCCACGACGAAGAAGCCACGCTGAAATATCTGCGCAAGGAAAATGGGCGGATCCGCCTCGACCCGGCCAATGCCGCTTATGCGCCGCAAATATATGGCGAGGGTGAAGTGCGCATTCAGGGCAAGATGGCCGGATTGCTGCGCCGCTACTAGTTCCGGTTGCCCCGTTTGTCGCCTTTGGCCTCACCGCTGCGATAGCGGGTCCACACATGCCTGCCGGTCCAGTCTAGTGCGGTGGATATTTTCTGATTTTCCAGATCGATGGTCATGCCGCCGACCTGCGCCAACAGGTTCCGGTCGGCCTTGAGCCAGCGCGGCTGACAGCTTGCCGGCAGCCATCTCTCGCTGACCACGATATCCGCGCGGCGACAGGCCGCCGACAGCGCCAGAGCGGAAATATAGTGGGAACTGCGGGTCGCCAATATCTGCCAGTCGCGCCCGTCCTTGCGCAAGGTGACGAGACAGGCGTCGGCATTGCAATCGGCATTGGGCCAGTCTTCCAGCGCCTGCGAATCCCCTTCCACTCCGGCATTTTCCCGGATCATGTCGCGAATAAAGTCACCGCTGCGGCTGCGCAGCATCGCCAGTTCTCCCCGATCATTGCGAATAGCGACATGGCGGCCGTCACCGGTAATATAGAGATCGGGCGCGCGGGTCGTCGCGATGACCAGCGCTCCGATCAGCGCCGGCACCAGCCCCCAATAGCGCCAGCGCTCCCGCCACAGGCAGAGCCACAGGCCGCCGAGCAACACGAAACCGAAGGCGATCACCGGCATGGTCGGCAACATCGTCACCGCGCCGGGTCTGCTCGAGACAAAATGGGCAAGCGCGATCAGGCTGTTCAAGGCCTTTTCACAGGCCCACCAGACCGGCGCACCGAGACCAACACTGTCCAGCACCAGAGCCAGCGCCTCCAGCGGCATGATCACGAAGGTGGTCAGCGGAATAGCGATGATATTGGCCAGCGCGCCATAAAGCCCGGCCTTGTGAAAATGGTAGAGCGCAATCGGCATCAGCGCGATTTCGACCACCAGACCGGTCAGGAACAGCGAATATATGAACCGCCCGACGCGGCGCATCACAGACTCCTCGCGCAGCATGAACAGCGCCTTGATCCGCGGATGTTCGTGCAGGGCAATGATCGCGGTAACCGCCGCAAAACTGAGCTGGAAGCTCGGCCCGACCAAAGCCTCGGGCCAGAAGATCAATACGAATAGCGCGCCCGCCGCGACCATCCGCAAGGTGATCGCGCTGCGCCCCATCATCAGCGCGACCAGCACCAGCAGGGCCGCAACGCAGGCCCGGATCGTCGGCACCTGCGCGCCGGTCATCAGCGTATAGGCAACCGCCGCCAGCGCCGCGCATGCAGCCGCCACGACCGGCAACCGGAAGCGCAGCGCCAGCGGCGGCGACAGAGCGAGCGACTTGAGCACCAGCAGATAGATGGCGCCGACCACCGCCGTAACATGCAGCCCGCTGATCGACAGCAGATGCGCCAGACCGCTGCGCCGCATCGCTTCGGCGTCCGCTTCGTCGATTGCGCCGCGATCCCCGGTGGCCAGTGTCGCACCAATCGCACCGGCAGCGCCGGACATCTGCGACTGGACATGAGCCGACAGCTGCTGCCGGTAACGCGACAGGGCGAAAAGCGGATCGGCGGGTTGCAATATCCTGATCTCGCCCAGCGCCTGCCCGGTCGCGCCAAGCCCCAGGAACCAGGCGCGTTCGGAAAAATCATAAGCGCCGGGCAGCGCCGGCATCGCCGGTGGCATCAGCCGCGCGCGCAGCTGGATCAGCGCCCCGTCCTGCAGGTCGGGATCGGCCTGTTCGAGCGGCACATTCACCCGCACCCGCGGCGGCAGCCCGGGATTTTCGCCGGTGCGCAGCGTCAGCCGGACCATGTTGCGCGCCAGAACCGGTTCGACCCGCTCGATCTCGGCGTTGAATATGGTGACCAGCGGCCGTTCCAGCACCGGCGCAGCCACGCTCCACGAGCGAAACCAGATCAGCGCGCAGCCGATCGCAGCCAGCAGCGCGAACCAGAACAAAGCCTTGCCGGCCCGCAGCTCGCGCGCGGTCATCGCGGCAAACAGGCCAAGCCCGCCGCACAGGCTGACCAAGGCCAGTGACCAGGCGAAATTGGCCAGAACATACCAGGACGCGATTCCGCAGCCGAGCGCCACCGGCACCCAAAGCGGCAACTGGTCCCGCTCCCGCTCGAGCAGGTTTTCGAGCTTTTGCAGCGGCTGTTTGTCGCGCCAGAAATCAGACAATTGTCGTGGATGAAACAGCATGCTAAGGGCGACAGCAAGCGGTCCGGAACCGGTGCCTCTGGCGCTCTTCGGGCTCACTCTTTCCCGCATTTTAAAAACCTATCACAGGGACAAAGCCAGCGTGAATTCAAAAGATACCGATCAGCCGAAACAGACAAATGCGGTCGTCACCCGCTTTGCCCCCTCGCCCACCGGATTTCTGCATATCGGCGGCGCCCGTACGGCGATGTTCAACTGGCTGTTTGCCCGCCATCATGGCGGAAAAGCGCTGCTGCGCATCGAGGATACCGACAAGGCGCGCTCGACCCAGGAAGCGATTGATGCGATTTCCGAAGGGCTCGAATGGCTGGGTCTCGACTGGGATGACGAAACGGTCTTCCAGTCCGAACGCGCTGAACGCCATGCCGAAGTCGCCCATGAATTGCTGGCATCGGGCAATGCCTATAAATGTTTTGCCACCCCGGAAGAGCTGACCGCGATGCGCGAGCTGCAGCGAGCCGAGAAAAAGCCGATGCGCTATGATGGCCGCTGGCGTGACCGCGATCCGTCGGAAGCACCGGAAGGCGCGCCGTTCGTGATTCGCCTGAAAACCGAAACCGCTGGCAAGGTAACCATCCCGGACATGGTGCAAGGCGATGTCTCGGTCCAGAATGGCGAGATTGACGACTTCATCCTGCTGCGCTCCGACGGTTCGCCCACCTATATGCTGGCGGTCGTAGTCGACGATCATGACATGGGCGTCACCCATTTGATTCGCGGCGATGACCATCTCAACAACGCGTTCCGGCAGCTGGCGCTGATTCGGGCGATGGGCTGGGCGGAACCGGTCTATGCGCATATCCCGCTGATTCACGGCAATGACGGCGCCAAATTGTCCAAACGGCATGGCGCGCTGGGTGTCGAAGCCTATCGCGACATGGGCATATTGCCAGACGCGATGTTCAACTATCTGCTGCGCCTCGGCTGGGGCCATGGCGATGACGAGATCATCTCCCGGGCGCAGGCGATCGAATGGTTTGCGCTGGAAGGCGTCGGCAAATCGCCCTCGCGCTTTGACACGAAAAAGCTGCAAAATCTGAACGGCCATTATATGCGCGAGGCCCTTGACGCAGACCTGGTGCGGCTTGCCACGCCCTGGATCGAGCAGGATTTGGGCCATTCCTTGTCCGCTTCCGACAGCGATTTGCTCGGCCGAGCGATGCCAGTTTTGAAGAGCCGGGCGAAAAATCTGCTCGAATTGGCCGAAAGCAGTCTTTTTCTCTTTAAAAAACGCCCACTTGGCCTCGACGAGCGGGCAGAGAATCTGCTAGACGCTGACGCACGGACCTTGCTTAAATCGATTCACCTTGGCTTGACTGATCTGGAAGACTGGACACTCGAGGCAACGGAAGAAGTTATAAAAGCGATCGCGGAGTCTGCCGAATTGGGGTTAGGAAAGCTCGCACAACCTATGCGCGCGGCACTGACGGGAAGCACCAGTTCACCCGGAATTTTTGATGTCCTGATACTTCTCGGCAAAGAAGAGTCATTGGGGCGTCTTGCAGATCAAATAGAAAAAACCTGAGCATCAGGAGCAGAAAGGACAATATCGTGAGCGATAACGCAAAATTCAGCATCAATGGGGAAAATTACGAATATCCCATTCTGACGGGCACCACCGGCCCCGACGTCGTCGATATCCGCAAATTATACGGTCAGACCGGCGCGTTCACTTATGATCCGGGCTTTACCTCGACCGCCAGCTGCGAATCCGAACTGACCTTCATCGATGGCGGCGAAGGTGTGTTGCTGCACCGCGGCTATCCGATCGAACAGCTCGCCGAGAACAGCAGCTTCATGGAAGTCGCCCATCTTTTGCTCCGTGGCGAATTGCCATCTGCGGATGAATTTGCCGATTTCAACAACACGATCACCCGTCACACGATGGTGCATGAGCAGTTGCGCGGCTTTTACCAGGGTTTCCGCCGCGATGCCCATCCGATGGCGATCATGTGCGGCGTGGTCGGCGCGCTGTCGGCTTTCTATCATGACAGCACCGACATCAACGATCCGGCGCAACGGATGATCGCCAGCCACCGTCTGGTCGCCAAGATGCCGACCATTGCTGCCATGGCTTATAAATATTCGATCGGTCAGCCCTTTGTCTATCCGGACAACGAGCTGTCCTATACCGGCAATTTCCTGCGCATGACCTTTGGCGTTCCGGCCGAGGAATATGTCGTGAACCCGGCGATTGAAAAGGCCATGGACCGGATTTTCATCCTCCACGCCGATCATGAGCAAAATGCCTCAACCTCGACCGTCCGGCTTGCCGGCTCGTCGGGAGCCAACCCCTTTGCCTGCATCGCAGCGGGCATTGCCTGCCTCTGGGGCCCCGCGCATGGCGGTGCCAATGAAGCTGCGCTCAACATGCTGAAGGAAATCGGTCATCCCGATCGCATTCCGGAATATATCGCACGCGCCAAGGACAAGGACGATCCGTTCCGGCTGATGGGCTTTGGCCACCGGGTTTACAAAAATTACGATCCGCGTGCATCAGTGATGCAGGAAACCGTCCGCGAAGTCTTCGAAACGCTGAAGGTCAAGGATCCGGTATTCGAGGTGGCGCTGCAGCTGGAAGAAATGGCGCTCAACGATCCCTATTTCATCGAGAAGAAGCTGTTCCCGAACGTCGATTTCTATTCCGGTATCATCCTGTCGGCGATCGGTTTCCCGACCTCGATGTTCACCGTATTGTTCGCCCTCGCCCGCACCGTCGGCTGGGTCGCCCAGTGGAACGAGATGATCTCCGATCCAGGCCAGCGTATCGGTCGGCCGCGTCAGCTCTACACCGGCCCGACCAAGCGCGACTATGTGCCGATCGACAAGCGCTAGGAAATATAGCTATTGTGGGAAAGGGGAGCAATTTCGCTCCCCTTTTTTATGACTTTTTCCGTTCCGGAAGCGACAATGTGAAGGTCGCGCCTTCGCCGGCCTTGCTGTCTACCGTCAGACTGCCGCCCATCGCCCGCGCCAGTCGGCGAGAGATGAACAGTCCAAGGCCACTGCCACCGTCGCCGGATCGGCCCAGACGTTCGAATTTCTCGAAAATCCGCTCCTGATCTTCCGCGGCAATGCCATCACCGTGATCGGTCACGGAAATGCGGGCAAAGCCCGGTTCGGCAGAAACACGCAGCTTGATCACCGAACCATCCGGCGAATAGCGGATCGCGTTGCCAATCAGGTTCACGAGAATTTGCAGCGACCGGCGAAATTCGCCGCAGGCAGGAAGTTTCTCCCCCTCGTCCGGAAGCTCTATGCGTATCTGGTGGTCCGCCGCCTTGACCGCTAGCAGGCCGGCTGCGCGGTGGGCGAGATCAACCAGATCGATATCATCCCCGGCAACCGTGAATTCCGGGCGTTCGATCGCCTCCAGATCGGAAAGGTCATTGACCAGATCGAGCAAATGCCGCCCGGCGGAGGCAATATCCTTGGCATAGCTGGCATAGTCGCCGCGCAGCGGACCTTCCAGCTTGCTGCTGATCGTTTCCGCGTTCGCGATGATCTTGCCGAGCGGCTGGCGCAGGGCCGGGCCCAGCTGCGAGCCGAACAGACTGTCGCTGATCAGTTTTCCGCTGGCACGTTTTATATCGGTACCGCTGGCTGGCTGATCATCTGGCACCGCAACTGGCGCCTCATCCGGCGTCGCCGTGAAACGATAGCCGGCGAACAGGCCCGCCTTGTCGATCAGCGGATATCCTTGCAGCACAAACAGGCGCTGCGCTTCTATTTTCTGCCGCATCCGTTGATTCCGGATTGGTTGGCGCTCCGCTACTGCCTCAAGCAATCTTGCGTTTGCCGACGCTGGAATCACATCATATATATCGAGCAGAGACCGGCCAATGACATCGAAATCCTGGGCGGCCTTTCCGGGCATTTGCTGGGCAATGATCCGCAGCGCCGCGTCGGTCCTGATCGCGCCCCGGCCTTCCAGCCGGTCAAAATCACGCTCACGAGCCGGATCAATCTTGTCGCTCTCGTCATAAGCATATTCTTTCCAGTCGATGATCGAAAGACTGAGCGCATTTGCTTTCTCCGGTGAGGCAAGCCGTGTTTCTACCCACATTTCAATACGGGATTCATCATCCGACGCCTGGACCGGACGCGACAGGTTCATGCCCAGCCGCCGGCTGAGACGGCACAGCTCGGCCAGTTCGGGGACCGCCAAAGGCCCGCCTTCCTTGCCGCCACAGCGCAAATGGAGCCGCATGAGCAGCGGATCAGCCGACAGCAGCAAGCCATCGACATCCACTTGCCCACGCACCGGCTCGGCCAATTTGCGCGCCGTGGTCATTTTCCCTGATCGCTCAAATAGTCAGCGGAAAGAACCCGTTCGGCATTCTGGTAAGCATGAGGAGATGCCCAGCGCGAAACCAGCGCCAAACACCGGTCCCGATCCGTCTCGCCATAGGTTGCTGCAGTCAGAATATGGTCGCCGCCATCAAGCGCGGCAAATATCGACAATGCTTCCTGTACGGGGAAATCTGCCGCGCGCATCACAACGACAAATCGCGCCATATTCGGCTCGGCCGTGAAGGCGACGATCTGGTCGCTGGTCAAGCCGGATTGCCGGGCCAGCCGGGCAACAAACAGCGACAGGCCATCTCTCATCGGATGGGGAAAGGGATCCTGTTCCGTCCTCGACTGGTGGAGCAACTGGGCAAGGCGCTCTGCCTTGCGCGCCACGCCAGCACTCTCGTCATGCGCGGCGAGCAGCCGTTCCGTCGCCTGCTGCAGTTGCAAGCCGGGGAACCCGGAAAGTCTGGCAAGCGCGGCCGTAACTGGCCAGACAAAGGCATAAGCAATTTCCGGTGACAAATCTTCAAGACTGGCGGCAATTTCGCCTGCGGCACCGGTGGTCTTGGATTGCGCAACCAGCAAGCCCATGGCGGCTTCGGCAACCAGCGGATCGTCATGATCCAGATGCCGGGTCAGCGTTGATTCAAGATCTTCCTGCGAAATTTTCTGCAGCAATCTTGCCGCCAGCTCGCTTTGCTGTGTTTTGACAAACAGATGCTCGACGATGTCGACCGTCTTCAGCAAACCGCTATGTTCCAGCACGGGAAAGCTCTGGCCTTCACCGCCCTGTGCGATTGTCTGGAATATTTCCTGGCTGACGCCCATATCCTGGGTCGCAATCAGGCAGATGCGTCTTTCAATCTGACCGACGACGCTGCGCAGATATTGCTGCGCATTGGATCGCATGCGGTCATTGAAAACCACGTCGGTTCTGGGAAACAGGGCCTGAGCAAAATCATCAGCCACAAAAGCGGCTTTGTCGGCCAACGCAGTCGCGTGCCGGATAATATCATGGTGCTTGGATCGGTCCATCGGAAAAACTCGTTGTGCCATAACTAGGCCGTACGCTAATGTGGTTAACAAGCCGCTAAGTCGAATATTCCGCTATTCCTCTTGAAAGTCAGACCTTTTCATCGAATTTTTTGGTCAAATAACGGTCGAGAACGAGAGACAGGCCAGAATATAGCGCAGCGGCGTAGATGCCATAAGTTATCGGCCCAAAAATACTGACCAGCAGCAAGATCAGCAGCACCAATCGCATATCCGGCTTTATCAGCGCCAGACGAATGGCGCCCGGCTCGCCCCTCAAAAGCAGGAGATGCGCGAGCAGCAAGATCAGAATCACCAGATTTGGCGCCGATGTCAGCGCATCAGAGGCTTGCAGCAAGAGAATTGCGACACCGGTTGCCACGAGCCCATCCAGCGCCAGCCCGGTCCAGTCCCGGCCTTTCACAACATTGTCAAATTGCACCATTGATGTCCGGGTAAATTGCGCGATGCTGCCGATAAAAAACAGGGTCAGCGCAGCGACGGATTCACCGAAACCAGCCGTCAAAATGCCCGTAATTCCTGCGGCCAAAGAACAAATCTGCAGATATTGCGGTGCCGCTCTTTTTCTCCATAGCCTCGGCAAGCTGCGCTTGATCAGGGGACGCAACAGAAAGCGGTTCAGAAAATTGTCCTTTTCAACCGGCATTTCTTTCAACTTGCGCCGCGTAAATTGCGCCGCGCTGACTTCGCTTTGGATATGAGATATCGCGCCGGAACCCATTCTGCGATCCGAGATGATCGCGCGCGGACAATCGGCCTGAACCGCAGTTCTGAGCAAAGCCGAGCCGATCTCCCATTCGTCCGGAATATCGATCATCGCAACCAGCCGCGATGCGTTGAGCGAAACGATGCCAAGCCAGCGCTGGTTGAGGTCGATACGCTCAAATTCCTGATATTCCTCGGCATGCAGCACGGTGAACAGCAATTCCTGCGGTACTCCGCTCAGCTGATCGACAATCTCTGCATTGGGGAGAATGCCGTCGGCCATATAGATGATATGATCCTCGTCACTCGCATATTGGACCAGCTCGCTGGGGCTGCGGACATATTCTGCGTCCAGTCCCTGCTGCTTCATCGCATCGATCTTCTGCAAAAGCGCGCCATGGGTTACCGGACACAGGAAGATGAATTTCTCGCAGCCGAAGCGTTGCGCGGCATTGATCTGCAAATCGAGCAGCGTACCGGCGAACAACGGCAACAGGGCGATCGGCCCGTGTCCGTCGAGATCGTCTTTTGCTAGAGAAATCAATGCCAGTTTCACGAAATTTTGGGTCCCGAACGATGAAGAGGAAGTGTGTTCCTATCCATAGATGGTGGCGTCCGGTCATGCCAAGCGATATTCTGGTGATTGAGCCGCGTTCAGCGTCTCGCCAACGGCATATCAGTCCCGATGGGCCTCTACTGTGGAAACGGCGCGTTCCAGTTTCCGCAATATCACCGGGTCGCCCGGCGCGGAATGGGCGGCTTCATCAGCCAGCTGCAGGATCTTGGTCGCGGAGAAACTCGCGGCCAGCCCCTTCAGACGCCATGCGGCATATTCCCAATTGGCATCGCAACGTGCTCTTCCGAGCAGGTCAACCTGCCGCCTCGCACTTTCCAGAAACGCCGCACGCAATTCCGCGATGAGGGGCTGATCGTCCCCCACTGCAGCCGTTAGAGCGGCATCCAAAGCCCCATAATCAAATGACATTTCTATCGTTTACACGCGATATGGTTAACTTATGGTTTCTATGATCTGATATTGTGTTAAATAGTGACCATGGCAGGAGAATCTAAGATTATCGGGATGTGGCGCGACCGGGATGGAAATTCCGGCGACGACCAATCGGAAACAACCGCAAGCGTGGAGCGTGAAGCGCGCGCGCACGAAGCAAAATCGCACGATTTTCCTGATGAAAATCAGCAAAATAGCGACAATTCTTCGGAAGACGACTGGAACCATTATGCCGATGACATCGCCTCGGCCCCTGCCCGCACCCGCTTCCTGCCGCTGCTGTTGCTGGTGGTTTCCGCGCTCGGCTGGACCGGATTTTTCCTCTGGGCCAACCGCGACATTTTTACCACAATGCCGACAGCCAAGGCCGGAATCGACCTGCTGACCCAATGGTGTCTGCCGATGATCACGCTCGGCATTGTCTATCTGCTCTATATGCGCAACAGCACGCGGGAAGCTGGCCGCTTTGCCGATGTCGCCTTTTCGCTGCGCGCCGAGTCCGAATTGCTCGAGACCCGTTTGAAGACGGTCAACAATGAACTCAGTGTCGCGCGCGAATTTCTGAGCCAGGAAAGCCGGGAACTGGAGTTTCTGGGAGAACAGTCCTCGGGCAAGCTGACCACCGCCGCTGGCCTGATCCGGAAATCTCTGGAAGATGGTCTTGGCAAAATGCAGAAGCTGGATGATGTTGGCGGTACCGCCTACAAGAATCTCGAACAGCTGCGCGACCATTTGCCGGTGGTGATCAGCACCGCCAAGGACGTGACCAACCAGATTGGCAATGCCGGACGAACCGCCCAGACCGAAATGGCGGCGATGGTTTCGACGCTCCAGAGAATCGGCGAAGTCGGTTTGGCTGCCCAGCAGAGCCTCGTTGCATTGACGGACAAATCCGCCCTGTCGGTAGAAAATCTTGCGGTCGAAGCAGAGCATATCAAAGTCAGCCTGGCGGAACAGCTCCACGAAGCAGAAGCCGGATCGAACCAGCTGACCGCCTTGCTGCGGAAAACAACGTCGGAAACCGTCGAGGCCATCCACAAAACACGGGCGCGGCTGGCCACCGAAGCGTCGGAATCGACCCTGGCCATGCGGGCAGACCTTGATGCGCTGGAAACGGCGCTGGCCAGTGCCGGGAAAATTGCTGATGTTGAGGAAGGCCGGCTGAAAACACTGGCAGCGACCCTCAACCAGAATATCTCCGACATCGCGGAGAACGTCAAGAATCTCGACAGTGAAAGCGGCGAAAAAACCGCGAAACTGGCCTTTGCCATGTCGGCGATGGAACAGAATAGTGCCGCTTTGCAGCTGTCGCTGGAAAATGGCTATGGCGTCGCCGATGGCATGATCGAGCGGATGGAGAGATTGCTTGTCGCACTCGACAGCAGCGCCCGGGAAATGGACGAAACCCTGCCCACTGCTTTCGAACGGGTGTCGGAGCAATCGAAGGAAAGCCTGGCGCTATACGGTCAGATCGCCAGCAAAGCCCGCCAGGCGCAGGAAGATGCCGGCAGAGTGGCACAACAGGTTGCCCAAACCGACCATTCGATCAGCCAGCAGCAGGAAAAGATCAGCCAATTGCGCGACGCCAGTGACGATGCGAGCACATCCATTGTTGAGCAAATTGACGACATTTCGAAAGCCATTGAGGCGGTGCGCGAACAGAATGAAGCTTTGGCCGAAAGCGCCGGCGAAAAGATGATCAGCGCACTTTTGCGGGTGAAGGAAACCGCCACGCAGGCTTCCGAACATTCCCGGCAAGCGCTCGAAAGTTCCATTGCCGGTTCGACGGATGCTTTTGAAAAAATGAGCGAAGAAGCGTTGAATCGGATTATCGACGACAAGATCGCCTCAATCGCACCGAAACTGGAACGGGCGGTATCAAGCGCGGTTGCAACGACCCAGTCCACCGCGGCCCATCTCACCGATCAACTGGCCGCAATCGAGGACATGACCATCAAATTGGAGCAGCGCATCCTGTTTGCCAAGGAAAAGGCCGAGCAAAGCAGCGACGAGAATTTCACCCGGCGGGTGGCACAGCTGACCGAGTCGCTCAATTCCATCTCGATTGATGTCGGGAAAATCCTGTCCAATGATGTCACCGACACCGAATGGGCAGCCTATCTGAAAGGCGATCGCGGCATTTTCACGCGGCGGGCCGTGCGCTTGCTCGACGGACGGGAAGTACGCGAAATCCTTGCGCAATATTCCGGCAATGACGAATTCCGCGAGCATGTGAACCGCTACATCCATGATTTCGAAGCAATGCTGCGCGGTGTCCTAGCCACCCGTGATGGCAGCGCCGTCAGCGTGACCCTGCTGTCATCGGACGTCGGCAAGCTTTATGTTGCGCTGGCTCAGGCGATCGAGCGGTTGCGCAGCTAGGATCAGACGTCTTTCATCCGTTCCCGGCTATTGAAGAAATCAATCGTGTCCATGTTGAGCCAGCCATAGATATAGTTGAGATAGAATAAGCCGAACCCGGCTGTCGCCAGCAGCGTGGTCAGCAAAAGGATCCGCCAGGGCCGGAAATTGACCGGCGCGCCATCCGACTGGCCTTCCACCATTTTTGCACCGGTTTCATGATGGCTGCGGATTCCTATCGGCAGGATGATGAACAGGGCTGTTACCCAGAAAAGGACGTAGATCGCCACAACGGAGTAAATTTGCATGGCCTGCTATGCCTCCACAGTGAGCACCGAAACGATCGGTTTCTTGCCCGTCCACTCGGTCGCGCTGCGACGAACCAGCAGGCGAATCGCTTCGTTGAACTTGTCGATATTGCCCACCGGACTGGAATATTTGGCAATGATCTTGTCGATCACTTCATCAAGAAAATCAGCTTCGTCTTCCTCCAGCGGTACGCCATGCATTTTCATCACGGGTTGCCCGAATATCTTGCCCTTGTGGTCCAGGCCGATTGCCACCGAAATCATTCCGTTATGCGCTGTCTTGCGCCGATCGTTCAGAGTTTTGCCGTCCGCCGGGATGATCACATCGCCATCCACGACCAGACGCCCGGTGCGTTCTTGGCCCAATATTTTCGGTCCATTGGGGGCCAGTCGCACGACATCGCCATTTTGCTGGAATATCGCTTTCGGAACGCCCTGTTCGAGACCAAAGCGAACCTGGGTCTTCATATGGCGGATTTCACCATGGACCGGGACCAATATTTCCGGCCTGATCCATTTATACATTTGTGCCAGTTCCGGTTGACCGGGGTGACCCGAAACATGAATATGTTCCTGACGCTCGGTGATCATGACGACACCCTTGGCCGCCAGCTGGTTCTGGATCCGGCCAATCGCAATTTCATTGCCGGGAATCTGCTTTGACGAGAACAGCACATGATCGCCTTCGGACAGTTTGATCTGATGGCTATCACCGGCAATCCGGCCCAGCGCCGCCCTCGCCTCACCCTGGCCGCCAGTGGCAATGATCATCACATCACCGCGCGGCAGGCTCATCGCCTCCTGAAAATCGATCGTAGGCGGAAAATTCTTGAGATAGCCATTTTCTTTGCAATTCTCGATGATCCGGTCGAGCGAACGGCCGGCGACGCAAAGCTTCCGTCCGGCATGGATGGCGACTTCGCCCAGAGTCTGCAGCCGGGCAGCGTTGGAGGCAAAGGTCGTCACCACGATCCGTGTGTCGATATCGTCCACCACCCGCATCAGGTTGCGGCGGACTTCGCCTTCCGACCCGGATGCCTTGTCATTGAAGACATTGGTCGAATCGCAGACCATGGCGAGTATGCCTTCATCACCGATTTTGGTAAAATCTTCCGGGGTCGACGGCACACCAAGAACCGGCTCATCGTCCAGCTTCCAGTCGCCGGTATGGAAAATCCGGCCATATGGCGTGTCGATCAGCATCGCATTGCCTTCGGCAATAGAGTGCGCGATCGGCAGATAGCGGAATCCGAACGGCCCGAGATCAAAACTGCCTGAATTGGGGATGATGTTGAGCTTGACCTCGCGTTCCAGACCAACCTCTTCCAGTTTGCGGCGGATCAGGCCTGCGGTGAACGGGGTCGCGAACAGGGGAACATCGAGATCAGCAGCAAAATAAGGAACCGCGCCGATATGATCTTCATGACCATGGGTCAGCACGATACCGAGCAAATCTTTCCGGTGCTTCTCGATAAATTCGAGATCGGGCAGAATCAGGTCAATCCCCGGATAGCTCGGGTCAGCAAAGGTCATGCCGAGATCGACCATCACCCACTTGCCATCACAGCCGTATAGATTCACATTCATACCGATTTCGCCGGACCCGCCGAGGGCCAGGAAAAGAAGCTCTTTTTTTGGTTTTGTCATGAAGCGTGTGTTGCTCGCTGATAGAGGAAATGCAGGCCCTGAAGAGTCAGGTCCGATTCCAGATGGTCAAAAACATCTGTATGTTCGTCAAAAAGTACGGCTAATCCGCCGGTAGCAATGATTTTTGTGGGGCGGCCAATTTGCGCCTTTGTGCGCTCCACTAGCCCTTCGATCATCGCAACATAACCCCAGAAAATGCCGATCAGCATCTGGCTCTCGGTGGTGGTGCCAATGACATTTTCATCTTCCGGAGATTCCAGCGCGATGCGCGGCAATTGTGCGGTTTTTCCAACCAGGGCATCGAGCGAAAGATTGATGCCGGGAGCGATGATACCTCCCTTATAGGCGCCTTCATAGTCGGCCACATCGAAAGTGGTCGCGGTACCGAAATCGATGATGACGATGTCCTGCTTATATTTCTGATGCGCCGCGATCACGTTGAGCACCCGGTCGGCCCCGACGCTATCGGGTTGCTCGACGTCGAGCGCAATGCCCCATTCCACTGCGCCACGACCAGCGATCAGCGGGGTCACGCCAAAATATTTTTCCGAAAGGACCGTCAGATTATGCAGTGCGCGCGGGACAACGGTGCCAATGATCACCGCCTCGACGGCGCCCAGTTCCAGACCCTCCAGTTGGAGCAGCTGCCTGAGCCATACGACATATTCATCTGCGGTGCGCCGGGCGTCTGTAGCGATCCGCCAGCGCGCACGAATGTCCTCTCCGTCGAAGAGGGCGAATACAACATTGGTATTTCCGGCATCAATGGCCAAAAGCATGGGCGAATCGTCTTTCTATTCGATGAAAATATCACCAGCGCGTATGTCGATAAGCGTTCCGTCGGTTTTTCTCAAGCGCAGCGCACCGTCTGCATCCAGGCCGGCAAATTCTCCGGTAATTTTTTCGCCGCCATCGTCACTTGTCGTCACGACCGTACCAACCGGATGCGCCAGACTCTGCCATTTCGCCAGTATATGCGCCAGGCCTGCTTTGCGCCAAAGGTTTACGCATGATTCAAATTCTCTCGATAACATGTCGAGCAAGCCAGCGGCGTCTATTGCTGCGCCTGCCGCTGCCAGACTGGTCACCGACCGGCCCGCGACTTCAGGGGCGATAGCGACGTTGACGCCGATGCCGACCACCGCCTGATCCTTGACCCGCTCCAGCAGAATGCCGCAGATCTTGGCGTCCGACACGAGAATGTCATTCGGCCATTTCAACAGCATCGGCACATCGGGCAGAAAGTAACGAATGGCTTGGTAAACTGCCATTCCGGCGACAAAAGACAAGGAGGAAGGCGCTGGGTCGGCGGGACGTATATCGATCACCGTGCTGCAATAGAGATTGCCTTGCGGGCTTTCCCATTTGCGGCCCCGACGGCCGACGCCGCCGGTTTGTTGCATCGCCCGCAGCCAATAGCCTTCCGGCGCGCTGCCCGTCAGGGCCAGCGCTTTCAGGTCCGCATTGGTTGATGCGGTTTCGGCAACGGTCTCTATCGAAATAGTCAGAAAAGCGACGCCGCAGCAGCGGTAGTGATCGGGGCCATAAATGGTATCGCCAGATAGCCCAGCGGCGATACGAACAGCGCCAGCAGCGCAATCAGTCCATTTTCGGTCTTGTGGCCCGTGGCAACAATTTCACCAGCAGGATCGTCAAAATAGATGATCTTGACGACCTTGATATAATAAAAGGCACCGATGACCGAGGCGGCAATACCGATCACTGCCAGCGGCAACATGCCTGCGGCAACGGCCGCGTCAAAGACCATGAACTTGCCCCAGAAACCGAACAGGGGCGGAATACCGGCCAGCGAGAACATGAATATCGCAAAGGCCGCGGCAAGACCGGGACGGGTTTGCGACAATCCGGCCAGACTGGACAGGCTTTCCAGCGGCTTGCCGTCCTTGTCGCGCATTTCGAGCACACAGATGAAGCTGCCCAACGTCATCGCGACATAGATGGCGAGATAGAACAGCATCGCCGAAATGCCCTGCGCGGTGCCGGTTGCGAGACCGATGAGCAGGAAGCCGACATTGTTGATCGAGCTATAGGCCAGCAGTCGCTTGATATTCTGCTGTCCGATGGCGGCAACCGCACCAAGAATGATCGACGCCAGTGCGACGAACACGATTATCTGCTGCCAGGCCGAAGTCTGACCGCCAAAGGCCTCGATAATCACCCGCGCGGTCAGCGCAACAGCGGCCACTTTCGGGGCACTGGCAAAGAATGCGCTGACCGGCGTCGGTGCGCCTTCGTACACGTCGGGCGTCCACATATGGAACGGAACCGCGCTGATCTTGAACGCCAGACCGGAAAGCACCAGCACCAGCCCGATCAGCGGACCGGTCGACAGATCGCCGCTCAGCGTTTCACCAATCACTGCAAAGCTGGTCGAACCGGCAAAGCCGTAAACCAGCGAAATACCGAACAGCAACATGCCGCTGGCCAGAGCGCCAAGGACGAAATATTTCAGACCAGCTTCGGAAGACCGTATGTCGGTGCGAATGATGCTCGCCAGCACATAAGCGGACAGGCTGTTCAGTTCGAGACCGATATAGAGGGTCATCATGTCGGTCGCCGAGACCATCATGCCCATGCCGATGCAGGCGAACAGGATCAGCACCGGATATTCCGGGCGATATTTGCCGCCGCCCTGAAAGAATCGCGGTGCAACCATCAAGGAGATGATCGCCGCGAGATAAATCAGGAATTTCGCAGCACTGCCAAATGCATCCATGCGATATTGGTCGCTGAATGCCGAGGCACCGTCCTTGAATTCGGGCATATGAGACAGCACCATCAACAGGATCGCTGCGCCGAACAGCGCGGCGGCCGACAATATGGTGACCAGACGTGCTGATTTTTCACCGCCCCAGGCGGCCACCATCAACAGGATCAGGCTCGACACCGTGAGAAAGATTTCTGGCGAGACCAGCCAAAGGGAATTTCCGATATCCATCAGTGTGCCTCCCCCTGGGCATGGTCTTTGGCGATGGCTTTCGCCTCACCCATTTTGAGATGCGCGTCGCCTTCCGGTGCGGCGCGGTCGATGCGCGCAACCAGCGCCCCGACGTCGCCACGGATCGGCGCCATGAAGCTTTCCGGATAGACACCCATCCACATCACGGCAGCGGCTATCGGTGCAAGCAGCGCGATTTCCCGCACAGACAGATCCGGCATGGCTTTGACATCCTCGTGGACAAGTTCACCGAAGACGACCCGGCGATAGAGATAGAGCATATAGCCGGCACCCAATATGATACCGGTGGTAGCGACCAGAGTGACCCAGCTGTTGACCTTGTAGAGGCCGACCAGAGAGAGAAACTCGCCGACGAAACCGCTGGTTCCCGGCAGGCCGATCGAGGCCATGGTGAACAGCATGAAGAATATCGCATATTTCGGCATGTTGATCGCCAGTCCGCCGTAACGGTCGATTTCGCGTGTGTGCAGGCGGTCGTAGATCACGCCGACACAGAGGAAGAGCGCGGCGGATACCAGGCCGTGGCTCAGCATCACGATAATCGCGCCTTCAATGCCCTGACGGTTGAACGCGAACAGGCCGAGCGTGACGATCGCCATATGGGCGACGGACGAATAAGCGATCAGCTTCTTCATGTCCTGCTGCACCAGCGCCACCAGCGAGGTGTAAACCACCGCGACCATAGACAGGCCGAAGATCAGCCAGATGAACTGCTCGGACGCTTCCGGGAACATCGGCAGGGAGAAACGCAGGAAACCGTAACCACCCATTTTCAGCAGCACGCCCGCCAGGATCACCGAACCGGCGGTTGGCGCCTGAACATGGGCATCGGGCAGCCAGGTATGGACCGGCCACATCGGCACCTTGACCGCGAAGCTGGCAAAGAAGGCCAGCCACAGCCATGTCTGTGCCTCGGGCGCAAAATCATAGTTGAGCAGCGTCGGAATATCGCTGGTTCCGGCATCCTGCACCATCCACAGCATCGCGATCAGCATCACCACCGAGCCGAGCAAGGTGTAGAGGAAGAATTTGTAACTGGCGTAAATCCGGTTGGCGCCGCCCCAGATACCAATGATCAGATACATCGGGATCAGGCCAGCCTCGAACAATATGTAGAACAGGAAGATATCCTGCGCCGCAAACACGCCGATCATCAGCACTTCCATGAACAGGAAGGCCGCCATATATTCGCCGACCCTGGTCTGGATCGATACCCAGCTGGCGCCGATACAGATTGGCATCAGGAAGACGGTGAGCATGATCAGCATCATTGAAATGCCGTCGATACCCAGCGCCCAGGCAAAGCTGCCGAACAGGTCTGCCCGCTCGACATATTGCCATTGCGGACCGCCAATATCGTAATTGGCCCATAGGACCACGCCCAGCACAAACAGCGCCAGCGTCGTCGCCAGCGCCAGCCAGCGCGCCGCCTGCGCGTTGAGGAACAGACAGATGATCGCTGCCAGCATTGGCAGGCCCATCATCAGCGACAGGATTGGGAAATCAAGCTGGTTCATTAGCTGGCTCCCTGCACGATGATCCAGGTCGCGGCAGCGGCAAGGCCGAGCAGCATGACCAGGGCATAAGTATATAGATATCCACTCTGAAAGCGTTTCATCACGCCCGAGCCGCTGGCGATGACCGAAGCAATGCCATTGGGACCAAAGCGGTCGATCGTGCCTTCGTCACCCGTCTTCCAGAACAGCCGTCCCAGCCAGAACGCGGGGCGGATGAAGATCAGGTGATAGAGCTCGTCGAAATACCATTTGTTGAAAAAGAACTGGTAGAGCGGACTGAATGTTGCAGCCAGCCGTGCCGGACGATCCTTGCCAAAGAAATACAGGAAGATCGCGGTACCAAGACCGGTCAGCATGGCGACGGTCGAGGACAGTTTGACCCAGAGCGGTACTTCATGAATGGCGTGCATCAGATGCTCGTCAAAGGCCAGGCTTCCGGCCCAGAAGGCAGCGCCCTCGGCGGCTTCGACAAATTGATTGTGGAACAGGAAGCCGGCAAATACCGCGCCGGTTGCCAATACGCCCAAAGGAATAAGCATCGTCAATGGGCTTTCATGCGGATGATAGCCGCCGGTGGTATCGGCGCCCGCCTGTTCCGGTGTCTTGTGGACGCTGTGCTGAATATGTTCCGACTGGATCCAGCGCGGCGTGCCCCAGAAGGTCAGGAACATCAGCCGCCAGCTGTAGAAGCTGGTCAGCAAGGCGGCGAGGACACCAATACCAAAGGCGAACTGGCCGACTTCGGTACCGCTGGCAAAGGCCACTTCGATAATCGCATCCTTGGAATAGAAACCGGCAAAACCGCCGAGCCCGATGATACCAACGCCGGTAATCGCCAGGGTTCCGGCCATCATCGCCCAGAAGGTGAACGGGATATGTTTCCGCAGGCCGCCATAATAGCGCATGTCCTGCTCGTGATGCATCGAATGGATCACCGAACCGGCGCCAAGGAACAGAAGCGCCTTGAAAAACGCGTGGGTAAACAGGTGGAACATCGCCGCGCTATAAGCGCCAACGCCGGCGGCGAAGAACATATAGCCGAGCTGCGAACAGGTCGAATAAGCGATCACCCGCTTGATATCATGCTGGACCAGGCCAACCGTGGCCGCGAATATCGCGGTCGACGCGCCGACAATCGTTACAACCATCAGGGCAACCGGGCTGGTTTCGAACATGGGCGACAGACGGCAGACCATGAACACGCCTGCGGTCACCATGGTGGCGGCGTGGATCAGCGCCGACACCGGGGTCGGGCCTTCCATCGCGTCGGGCAGCCATGTGTGCAGACCCAGCTGCGCCGACTTGCCCATCGCGCCGACGAACAAGAGCAGGCAGAGGATGGTCATCGTATCGAGACGCATCCCGGCAAAGGTGATCGTCGATCCGGCCATGCCCGGCGCGGCTTCGAGAATTTCGGGAATCGATACGGTGCCAAAGACCAGG
>NZ_JBALTF010000054.1:0-1828 GCF_036964675.1 Parasphingorhabdus sp.
GCAGTCGGCGGCTTTTGCAGCGGCGATGGCAAAAGCCAGGCCACTGGTTGCGATCCAGCCGGGTTTCCAGTCGATCGAACTGCGGCCGTCGTCCGATGATCCGGATCGTTATTTGCTGCTGATAAAATGGGACCGGATTGAATCGCACCGCGACGGTTTTCGGCAGTCGCCGGAATATCAGCAATGGCGCGCCTTGCTTCACCATTTCTATGACTCTATGCCGGTTGTGAACTATTACGGACCATCGATTTTATCATGATTGAACTGCTAGCCATTTTATCTGTTGCCGCAACCGGCCTGGGATCGATTGCCGATATCTGGGCCGCGGTCGTCCATGATTTTTCCAATATCGGATCACCGGCGGCGCTGGCGGCTTTCGGGCAGGTGGTGCTGATCGATCTGGTCTTTGCCGCCGACAACGCGATAGTCGTTGGCGCGCTGGCCGGTGGATTGCCGGCCGACCAGCGGCGCAAGGTCATCCTGATCGGTATTGCCGCCGCATTGGTGTTGCGGATCATTTTCGCGCTGATTGTCGTGCAGCTGTTGCAGATTGTTGGTCTGGTGCTGGCGGGCGGCTTGCTGCTGCTCTGGGTCGGCTGGAATTTCTACCGCGAAATCTTTCACGAGGGTGAATCTCCGGGATCGGACGAGATCAAAGGCGACGAACATAGCGGTGTCAAGGCCCAGAGAAGCTTCTGGGTTGCGGTCTGGGCCGTGACCGCTGCCGATGTGTCGATGAGCCTCGACAATGTGCTGGGCGTAGCCGGTGCGGCGCGCGAACATCCCGGGATCTTGGTAATCGGTCTGGTGCTGTCGGTTGCCCTGATGGGCCTGGCTGCCAATGTGGTCGCCAAATATATCGAACGCTACAAGTGGATTGCCTATCTGGGACTGGCGGTCATCGTCTATGTCGCCGGCAAGATGATCTATTCCGGCCTGATGGGTGACGAGCAGACAATTGGTGTGCTGACGCTGTTTGGATGATTCGAAAGTCCGCCAAGATTGCGGACATAACTGGCGGTCCGGGATCTGGAAAAACAACGCTCTGTGAGAAACTATCCCGTGAAGGAATAGCGATTGGTAGCGAGTCTGGCCGCGCTATTCTGGCAAGAACCGATGGTCATGATTTGCGGGAGCAAAGCCCGCTTTCCTATGCACTGGAAATTTTGCAGCTGGAAGTTGAAAATTTCAAAAGGGCCAATGCCGGTTCAGAGACCTGGCTGTTTGATCGAGGCTTTGCTGACAATGCAGGATTTCTCGATCTGATGGGTTTGCCGAGACCAAAGGAACTTGAGCAAGCATGTCGCAACTACCGATATGCTGGCCCAATATTCGTCGCTCCGCCGTGGCAGGAAATCTATCACGGCGACCAGGATCGCATTCAGGATTGGCAGGAAGCCAAAGCCACTTATGTTGCGGTAACGAAAGCGTGGAAAGAATATGGCTATGACTTGGTCGAACTGCCCAATGCCAGCGTCGAAGAGCGTGTATCGTTTGTGAAGAAGCGGCTTGCCTAGCCCTTCATTGTCTCCAGCATCTTGCCCATTTCTTCCCAGACCTTGTTGATCGCCTTAAGCGGCCGGACCATCACCTTGAAATCCTGAATCTTGCCCTCATCATTCCAGCTGATGATATCGACGCCGTTGACGTGAATACCGTCGAGTTCGAGTTCGAACTCCAGCATCGCCATATTGGCAGACTCATCGACAATTTCGCGGACATAGCGGAAACTGTCATTGCCGAGCACCACATCGGCGGCGCTGAGATAGGCCATGACGATCGGCTTGCCGGCCTGCGGCGTATGGACAACGGGTGAGTGGAACACCGC
>NZ_JBALTF010000054.1:1925-3269 GCF_036964675.1 Parasphingorhabdus sp.
ACATCGGCGGCGCTGAGATAGGCCATGACGATCGGCTTGCCGGCCTGCGGCGTATGGACAACGGGTGAGTGGAACACCGCATCATCGGCAAGCTGGTCGCTGAGACCGGACTTGCTCTTTTCCTCCATATGAGCATGCCAGAGTTTCAGATTGTCTGCCGTGCTCATGCGAGATGCTCTTCAAAAAAGGCTTCGGTGCGGCGGTCGGCCAGGCTGGCTGCCGGCTCATTGCGGCGGGCACCGAATTCAGCGGCAAAGCCGTGGTCGAGCCCCTCATAATCGTGCAGCGTCACCTTCGGGTGATCATTCAGTCCGGCGTGCATCGCTGCTTGCGCATCGGCGGGTACGAAACCGTCCGCCGTCGGAATATGCAGCATCACTTCATGGGCAATCGCCTGTTTTTCACCCAGCAGACCGTCGATACCGACGCCATAATAGCCGACCGACGCCCGGATATCGCTGCGGCAGGCGGTCATGAAGGCGAGCCGGCCGCCAAGGCAATAGCCGACACAGCCGACCTTGTGGCTGCCGATCGCACTTTGGGCAAAATGGATCGCTGCTTCAATATCGCGGATGCCCTGATCCTGATCGAACTTGCCCATCAGGTCGATCGCGGTCTGAAATTCTTCGGGCACGTCGGCATCCAGATCGACGCCCTCGCTGAGCCGCCAGAACAGGTCCGGCGCAATGGCGAGATAACCCAGGCTGGCCCAATGATCGCATTTGGCCCTGATGCCGTTGTTGACGCCAAAGATTTCCTGAATGACGATGATAGCGGCACTGGCTTTTCCGTCCGGTCGTGCGACGTAGCAGGGAAATTCCGCGTCTCCGCTCAGTGATTTCACTTGTTCCATCGCGCCCATCGTTAAACTCCTTTGCATCATCACTTGATTCTTTGCGTACAATATCCCCATATCAGATGCAGGCAAGGTCGAACATCAACCTGTTGCGTGAGGGGGGACTTCGCTGCAACGGCCAGACAGAGGAAGATATAATGAAAGTCAGCGTTGAACTGGACTGCACGCCGGAAGAGGCCCGCCGATTGATCGGCCTGCCCGATGTTGCAAAACTCAATGAAAGCTACGTCCAGGAAATGTCCAAATTCCTGCAGGGCGCCAATTCGGTCGAGCAATTGCAGAATTTCACCAAGATCATCGCGCCGATGGGCGAAGCGGGCCTGAAGATGTTTTCATCCTTCCTGACCGGAGCAATGGGCGCCGCGTCGGGTGGTTCAAAGTCGTCCTCCTCGAAGAAAAAGTCGGATTAGTCGCCGCTTTCTGCCATTATGACCGCCGATGATACTATTTTCGCTCTGTCCAGCGGACAGCCGCCGGCGGCGGTCGGA
>NZ_JBALTF010000054.1:3369-20265 GCF_036964675.1 Parasphingorhabdus sp.
CGCCGCTTTCTGCCATTATGACCGCCGATGATACTATTTTCGCTCTGTCCAGCGGACAGCCGCCGGCGGCGGTCGGAATCCTGCGGATCAGCGGTCCAGAGGCAGGGCAGGCGCTTGAATCGCTAACCGGCAGTTTACCAAAGCCACGTGTTGCTTCGCTGTCAAAAATAACCGATATGGTTAGTAGTGAGCTGCTGGATTTGGCCCTGTGCCTGTGGTTTCCGGGACCAAATAGCGCGACCGGAGAAGATCTGGCCGAGATCCACTGCCATGGCGGCCGTGCGGTGATCCGGGCGATTGAAGCGGCGCTGGAGCAGATTGATGGTCTGCGCCGGGCCGAACCGGGCGAATTTACCCGCCGGGCCTTCACCCATGGCAAGATGGATCTGGCGGAAGCCGAAGGCCTGTCCGATCTGCTCTTTGCCGAAACTGAGTTGCAGCGCAAAGCTGCCGTCCGTAATGCCGGCGGCGCGCTGTCGCGCAAGGTCGATGACTGGCAGCAGCAGATATTGCAACTGTCGGCACAGGTCGAAGCCGAGCTGGATTTTTCCGACGAGGATGATGTTGCACCCGAGCAGGCGGCCATGGTTCAGAATGCCGCTCGTCCGCTGGTCGAGCAAATGCGCAATCTCCTGGCGCGCCCGCGGGCGGAAAAATTGCGCGATGGCATAAGGGTGGTGCTCGGTGGTCCGCCGAATAGCGGCAAGTCGACATTGCTCAATGCTCTGGTCGAGCGCGAAGCGGCGATCGTTTCGGATATTGCCGGAACCACGCGCGACGTGATCGAGGTGCCGATTGCCCTGGGCGGGATACCCTTTCTTTTCATCGATACCGCTGGTGTGCGGGAGAGCGGAGCTGAGACGATCGAGCAGATCGGCATCGACCGGGCGCATCAGCAATTTGCCGCCGCCGATATCATCTTGTGGTTGGGCGACGAAGGGCAGGGGCCAGGCGTGGATGGTCTGGTCGAGGTCAGTTCCCGCAGCGATCATCCGGACCACAGCCCAAAAGCCTTGGGCTCATTCACGCTGTCACCGGTCAGCGGCCAAGGCATGGATGCGCTGGTCGACTATCTGGTCACCCGTGCCAAAGACATATTGCCCGACGGCGATCAGGTAAGCGTCAATGCGCGTCAGGCCGATCGTCTGACCGCCGCCAGCGAAAGCCTGGCGGCGATGATCGATGAGCCGGATTATCTGATCGTCGCCGAGCATCTGCGCATGGCCCGCAAGGCGCTCGATGAAATCACCGGCAAGGCGAGTACCGAAGATATGCTCGACGGATTGTTCGGAAAATTCTGTATCGGCAAATGATTGTTCCACGTGAAACAGCGCGCCACCACCGGTAGATTTTGACCTGCAAATGCGCTTGGGCTATGGGCGCGGCATGACGCGGACATTTGACATCATTGTAGTGGGCGGAGGCCATGCCGGTTGCGAGGCAGCTGCTGTCGCCGCGCGCATGGGAGTGTCGACCGCATTGGTCAGCTTCACCAAGGAAAGCATCGGGGCGATGTCCTGCAATCCGGCGATCGGCGGTCTGGGCAAGGGCCATCTGGTGCGCGAAGTCGACGCCTTTGACGGGCTGATCGGACGAGCGGCCGATGCCGCCGCCATTCACTATCGCATGCTCAATCTCTCCAAGGGCACGGCAGTGCAGGGGCCTCGCATCCAGGCCGACCGCAAGCTCTACAAGGCAGCGATCCACCGCATCCTCGACGCGCAGGATCATCTGACGATCGTCGAAGGTGAAGTGGCCAGTCTGATCCTGTCCGATTCTCGCGTCTCTGGTATCGCCATGGCCGACGGGTCTACGATCAACGCCCGGGCCGTTATCCTGGCGACCGGAACTTTTCTCAACGGCAAATTGTTTCGCGGCGAAGAAACAGTCGAAGGCGGACGAACGGGGGAGGCCGCCTCGGTTTCGCTGGGACAGCAGATTCGCGATGCCGGACTGCCGATCGCGCGATTGAAAACCGGAACGCCGCCGCGGCTTGATGGCCGGACGATCAATTGGGCGGTCTTGCCCGAGCAGCCATCGGATGATGATGGATGGACCATGTCGCCGCTATCGAAAGGGCGCAGCGTGCCGCAGACATTCTGCGCCGTCAGTCGGACCAATGCCAGGACGCATGAGATTGTTCGCGGTTCGCTGGACCGGTCACCATTGTTCAGTGGTGCGATCGATGCGCAGGGGCCGCGCTATTGCCCGTCGATCGAGGACAAGATTCATCGCTTTGCCGATCGCGATTCGCATCAGGTGTTTCTCGAGCCGGAGGGCCTCGACAGCAATCTCGTCTATCCCAACGGCATCAGCACCTCATTGCCGGCCGATGTCCAGCTTGCCTTTGTCCGCTCGATGGAAGGGCTGGAGAAGGCGGAAATATTGGTCCCCGGCTATGCGGTTGAATATGATCATATCGATCCCCGGGCACTGGACCGGTCGCTCAAGGTCCGGGATCTGGAGGGGCTTTATTGCGCCGGCCAGATCAATGGCACCACCGGCTATGAAGAGGCGGCGGCCCAGGGGCTGATCGCCGGTATCGGAGCCGCTTGCGCGGTGCAGGGCAAGGACGCGCCAACCCTTGACCGCGGCACCAGCTATATGGCGGTGATGATCGATGATCTGGTGCTGCAGGGGGTTACCGAGCCCTATCGGATGCTGACCGCCCGCGCCGAATATCGGCTGCGGCTGCGCGCCGACAATGCTTCCACCCGGCTGACACCGATTGCCATGGCGGTGGGTTGTGTATCGCCAGAGCGGGCGGGTTGGTTCAGCGAGCGCCTGGCGTCCCGTAGCGCCATATTGAACGCTCTGGATAGCGTTCATAGCAGCGAAGCACTGGTGAAACTGGGCATCAATGTGCGTCGCGATGGCACAAGGCAAAGCCTGTTCCAATGGCTCCGCTTCCCCAATATCTCGATCGCATCACTGGAAGAAATGGAAGCATGTTTGACAAATTGCGAGCCGGATCTGGTGGCGGAGATCGAAGAAGACGCGCGCTATGCACCCTATCTCGATCGGCAGGAATCGGAGTTGCGCGACCTGCGGGCCAATGAGCAAATTGGTCTCGGCAATGATATGGCCTATGCCCTGATTGCCGGGCTCTCCAACGAAATGGTCGAGCGCCTGACCACCGCCCGTCCGGATACATTGGCGGCCGCGTCCCGAATCAGGGGCATAACCCCCGCCGCGCTTGCCGCGATCCTCGTCCACGCCCGTCGCCGCGATAGCAGGAACATAGCCGCATGACCGAAGAAGAAGCGCAAGCCTGGCTTCGCGCAGAATTTGATGTTTCACGTGAAACATGGCAGCAGCTCGAAACGTTCAGCGCTTTGCTGCGCGAGGAAATGCAGCACCAGAATCTGATTTCCAAGGCCAGCGGTGACAGTCTTTGGGCGCGTCATATTGTCGATAGCGCGCAACTGTTGCGCTACGCGCCGGCGCCCGATGCCGGCAAGGTCTGGCTTGATCTGGGAACCGGTGCCGGCTTTCCAGGGATAGTGATCGCGATACTGTCCCCCTATCGGGTCCAGATGGTGGAGTCCCGCAAGCGCCGGGCCGAATTTCTCAATCAGGTGGTCGAACGGATCGGGATCGGCGATCACGCGACTGTCGTTGCCGACCGGCTGGAGAATATGGAAAGCTTTCCGGCAGACGTCATTAGTGCTCGCGCCTTTGCCCCTTTGGATCAACTCATCGCACTTTCACACCGCTTTTCCACAGAAAATACGGTTTGGCTCTTACCTAAAGGCAAAAATGCGGTAAGGGAGTTGAAGGGCCTGTCGCCAAAACGGCAAAAAATGTTTCACGTGGAACATAGTTTGACCGATCCGAACGCCGGTATATTGGTGGGAAAGGGCTAGAAACCTAATTTTAGGGTAGAACGTGATATGGTTCGTATCGCAATAGCCAATCAAAAAGGCGGCGTGGGCAAGACCACCACAGCAATCAATATGGCCACCGCGCTGGCCGCCAGCGGTTGGAAAGTCCTGCTAATAGACCTCGATCCGCAAGGCAATGCGTCGACCGGTCTCGGATTATCGCAGGGCGACCGCATCAACAGCAGCTATGATCTGCTGATCAATGATGTGCCACTATCCGACTGTATCAACCAAACCAAGGTTCCGGGACTGGAGATTGTTCCCGCCACCGTCGATCTGTCCGGGGCCGAAGTGGAGCTGGTCGAATTTGAAGAGCGGACGCACCGTCTCAAAAAGGCTCTGGATGCCGCCGACAATGGCCGTTGGGACATCATTTTGATTGATTGCCCACCGTCGCTGGGCTTGCTCACCCTCAATGCCATGGTCGCGGTGGAATCCCTGCTGGTGCCGCTGCAATGCGAGTTTTTTGCGCTCGAGGGTCTCAGCCAGTTGCTGCAAACCGTGGAGCGCATCCGCGCCCGGTTCAACCGCCAGCTTTCGGTGATGGGCGTGGTCCTGACCATGTATGATCGCCGCAACAAGCTGACCGAACAGGTGTCCGACGATGTCCGGGCCTGTTTGGGTGATGTGGTGTTTGAAACCGTGATCCCGCGCAATGTCCGTCTGTCCGAAGCACCCAGCCATGGCCTTCCGGCCCTGATCTATGATTATCGCTGCAGCGGCTCGGTTGCCTATATCGACCTTGCGCGCGAACTGATTGGACGCTTGCCGGATCGAAAGGTGGCTGCGTGATGGCTGATGATCAGGCCCTGGACGACAAGAACAAGAAAGCACCAAAGCGCGTAACCGGGCTGGGTCGGGGGCTGAACAGCCTGTTCGGAGAAATCCAGCGGGAAGAGCCGATCGTGACCGGTGAAGCGTCCGAAAGTGAACGAACCGGGCTGGCCAGCAGTACTGATGGTCTGCGCTCCATTGCCATTTCGGATATCCGCCCAAACCCCGATCAGCCGCGGCAGAGTTTTGATACCGATGCGCTGGACGAACTGGCGGACAGCATGCGGCAACGCGGCGTGATTCAGCCGATCGTCGTGCGGCCGCATGGCACGCATTTTCAGATCGTCGCCGGCGAACGCCGGTGGAGAGCTGCGCAGCGCGCCCGCCTGCACCAGATTCCCGCCGTGGTTCGCAATCTCAACGATGAAGAAACCTTCGAGATCGCGATTGTCGAGAATGTCCAGCGCAAGGACCTGAATGTCATCGAAGAGGCGGAAGCCTATTCCCGGTTGAGCATTGATTACGGGCATAGCCAGACCAGGCTGGCCGAGATTGTCGGGAAGTCCCGCAGTCATATCGCCAATCTGATGCGTCTGCTCGAATTGCCGGCCAGCGTTAAAGCGCTGGTTGTCGATGAAAAACTGACCATGGGCCATGCCCGGGCGCTGATCAACGCGCCCAATGCGGAAGAATTGGCACCACAAATTGCCAAACAGGGATTGTCGGTTCGGGATGTCGAGCGGCTGGTCCGAAAATCGCTGGCCGCCAAAAAGCCACCCTCGGCAAAAAAACTGGCATCCATGTCAGAGGCGGATGCAGATATCCAGGCGCTGGAAGCGCATCTCGGGGATCTGCTCGGGCTGAAGGTAAAAATCCAGTCGAACGGGCAGGGCGGTGTGATGGCGATTGAATATGCCAATCTTGATCAACTCGACCTGATTTGCCAGCGCCTCACCGGCGAACATATTTAGGATTCAGCAGTCGTCTACGCCGAAACCGGCTGCGAAATGCTTCGGCCCGGTGGTCGCAGTGCGCGGATTATAAGAGAAAAAATCTATGTATTTCAACCTACTAGCCTATTAAGCTCAAATTAACCATGACTTGCAGCAAAGGCTTATTCTTTCCCTTGGATCGGAGCCTCTGAATGTTGATACAGGCGATGGTCGGCCAGATGGGTTTGGTCGGACTACACCGCATGTGTCCTTTCAGAAACGTAACGACAAATAGGGACCAGTAACTATGTCAAAATTTATGAAGGCCGCTTTGGCTTCTTCCGCGCTTGTGGCATTCGCCATAAGTGCAACTGCCGCACGCGCTGATACTGCTACGGCAGATGCCCGTGCGAATATCCTTGCTCAGGTTTCCGTCGATTCTGACGGCTCCAATCTCGACTTTGGCACGATTGTAACCGGCACTGACGCGTCGACGATTGCGGTAAATGCTGCGGGCTCGGCAACTTGTGGCACCGGACTTGTCTGCTCCGGTACGACGACGGCTGCCGGCTTTGACGTCTCGGGCACGACCGGTGAAACCGTTGATGTTTCGGTTGATTCATCGGTAACACTGACCGGCCCAAACGGCACCATGACCGCAGCGCTTTCCGCAAGTGACGAAACCATCGTTCTTGACGGATCCGACGCATTTTCCGTTGGCGGTGTTTTGAGTGTCGGTGCCAATCAGGCTGACGGTGCTTATGTTGGTTCATTCAACGTCGCCGTTGTCTATCAATAAGATCTGACCGGGAGAGCCCAGCGCTCCCTCCTAATCTTCACCCAATGACCCGCCTGCAAACTAGGTTGCAGGCGGGTTTTTGCTGTTAGGTCCACCAGGTCCAAACAGATGAATCTCACCACCCCATCTTTCCCATAGTTAGCGCTTTGGTAACCATCTTTGCCCATAAGGCCGACGTGGGACCAGGCGCAGAAGGCCTGCCTATCCGTATCTATGACCAGTAAAGACGGAGACTATCATGACCATCAAGGGTTTCAGGATTTTAAAGACATGTTGCATTGGGCTGGCCACCCTCGCATCAGCGATGACAGTGGCAAGCATGCCGGCCCGGGCCGCCGGCGACCTTCTGGTCGCGCCGACTCGAGTCGTGCTCGATGGCCAGCGCGGAACCGAAGTGATTTTGAACAATATCGGTTCGGAAACAGCAACATACCGGATTTCTCTGGAGTTGCGTCGGATGACCGCCGACGGCCGCCTCGAAGAGGTGACCGAAGAACAGGCCAATGATATCGAACGCGCGGCAACGGCGATGATCCGTTATGCACCGCGCCGCGTTACCCTGCCGCCCAATCAGCCGCAGGCGATAAGGTTGGGCGTGCGGGCACCCGAAGGTCTTGCCGACGGCGAATATCGCGTGCATCTTCTTTTCCGTGCCATTCCCGAAGCGCGTTCGGTGACCGAGCAGGCGGCGCCGGATGGCGGATTTACGATCGCGCTCACGCCAATCTATGGCGTTACCATTCCGATCATTGTCCGCTACGGAAATTTGCAGGCAACTGCCGCCATTGCCAATGGCCGGATGGAAAAGGATGCCGATGGTCAGTCCTTCGCCTTTGACCTTAGCCGGTCCGGTGATCGCTCAACCTATGGTGAAATTCGTATCACCAAACCAGGCATGGCAGAGCCGGTCATGATTGCGCGCGGCATCGCCGTCTATCCGGAAGTGACCAAACGGACCGTCTCTTTGCCGGTGCCACCGGAAGTTGCAGCGCAGCTCACCGGACCAATCTCGGTCGCCTATTATTAATTGGCAAATGATGGTGGAGCGCTCATCGCCAAAACCGATATGGTTCTTCGATAGTCTTTTTCTATCAATGACTTGATACGGCACCACGGCGCCAAATAGTCATGATGTAAACCATGGAACAGCGATACAATATAGTCGGCCGGGGCGTTGCTGCTCTGGGCAAAGCCGCTGGCATCGTTGCGATCTCGGCGGCTTCGCTGTTTCTGGCATCGCCGGCTCATGCGGTCAGCAGCTGGTCCGCCAGCGATGATGATGCTCTGTTGTTTGATCTACGCTCGGGCAATTACCGTCTTGGAGATGGTGTCAGAGGCTATCAAACCGACACCGGTATATGCGTCGATCTCGCCGATATGATCATCGCCATGGATATTCCGCTCCGTCTCGACAAAAAGTCGCGCCGCGCAACTGGCTGGATCTTCGAGGAAAGCCAGACGCTGACCATCGATCGCGACAGCAATATGGTACAAAAGGGGAGCGGTGGCAAAAAGTTGCTGCCCGGGCAAATATATGATGTGCCAGAGGGTTGGTGCATCGCTGTGCAGAGCCTGTCGGACTGGTTCGATGTCGATTTCACGCCCGACCTGTCCAATGCGTTGCTGACCATCAAGTCCGAGACCCAGTTGCCCTTTGAACGCGCGCTGGCGCGCAAGGAACAGGCCGCCAAGATTCGTCCGCGCAAGAGTTTCGATCTGTCCGGTCTGCCGCAATCTTCGGAACCTTATAAATTCTGGCGGACTCCCTCTGTGGATGCAGTGGTTTCGGCCGGTGGCCTGAGAGACAAGAGATCGGGACAGAAATTTGACCTGCGCTACGAGCTTTATGCGTCCGGCGAAGTCGGCAAAGCCAGTTTCGATGCGCGGCTTTCTTCGGACAATGATGGTATGCCCGAAAACCTGAGGGTGCGGGCCTATCGGACCGACCCCAGGGGTGAACTGCTCGGGCCGCTGCAGGCGACCCATTTTGCCTTGGGCGATGTATCGACCTTCTCCACGCCGCTGGTTTCCCAGTCTGTCGCTGGCCGCGGGGCGTTGGTGACCAACCGTCCGATCGAGCGGCCGGACAATTTCGACCGCACCAGTTTCCGGGGAGAACTGCCGAATGGCTGGGACGCCGAACTATACCGCAACGGCCAGCTGCTCGCCTTTGCCGAAAACCGTACCGATGGCCGCTATGAATTTATCGATGTGCCGCTGCTCTACGGCCAGAATCGCTTTGAAGTCGTGCTCTATGGACCGCAGGGGCAGGTTCGGCGCGATATCAAAGTCATTCCGGTGGGGCTGGACTCGATTCCACCCAGACAAACCTATTATTGGGCCGGCATCCACGAAGCCGGCGAGGATCTGATCCGGCTCGGGGCATTTTCACCGATCCGCCAGGCGGGCTGGCGCGGCGGAGTCGGACTGGAACGCGGACTTAACGCCAGAACCTCGGTTGCGGCATCCCTGTTCAGTCTCCAGCTTGAGGGTCATCGCTATGACTATCTGGAAGGATCGGTCCGCCGGGCGATGGGGCCGACACTGGTGGAACTGTCGGCCGCGTCGGACATGGGTCGCGGGACGGCGTTTCGCGGCCAATTGCTCGGTCAGCTTGGCAATAGCTATATTACCGCCGAATCGGTCTGGGCGCGGGGCGGCTTTATCTCCGACCAGATTGAAAAATATGTCGATTCCCGGCATAGTCTGGCCGTCGATCACAGTTTCAAGATCGGTAGTAAAGCAGTGCCCATCCATATTGACGCCCAATATGAAACCCGTTCCGACGGGCGCGATAGTCTCGACATAACCGGTCGCCTGTCGCTCAATCTGAATCGCCTGTCGCTGACCGGCGAACTCAATTGGGAGAAGAGATTCAGCGATGTCGGGCCGGATCCGCCAGACCGTCTCGGCGCCCGGCTGCTCGCCAATGGCCGGATCGGCAAGGTCAGGTTGCGCGGTGAAGCGGTCTATCGTCTGGCCCCGGAAACGCGTTTTGAAAGGGTCAATTTTACCGGAGAATGGCGCGCCGGGGAACGATCCGACTGGCGCGCGGAGCTTGGCTATGACGCCGGGCTGGACCGTGGGCGCGCGGGAATCGGGATCATTCGCCGTTTCGAACGCTTTTCGCTCACCGCCAGCGCCGAAGCCGCCACCGACGGGTCGATCGCGGCCGGACTCAATCTTGCTTTCAGCCTGGGCCCCGATCCGCGAACCGGAAAATTTCGTCTCTCTAACAACAAGTTAGCTAATAATGGGCAAGCGCTGGCGATCGTGTTCCATGATGCAAATGGAGACGGTATTCGCCAGGCGGGAGAGAGATTGGCGGAAAATGTCGAACTGACCGCCGGGCAGACGGTGGCCCTTGCTGCCACCGACGCCAATGGCCGCGCGGTCATCGACAATCTGCAACCGTTCCGGCCGGTGTTGATCGGGATTGATAGCAGCAGCTTGCCCAACCCCTATGTACAGCCTGCCTTGCCTGGTGTGGTGATCACGCCGCGGCCGGGAGTCGCGATGACGATCGAATTGCCGCTGGTCAGTGCCGGCGAAGTCGAGGGTACGTTGATCCGCAGCGGCGGCGGCACGATCGCCGGTGTCGGGCTGGAACTGGTCGACGGCAACGGCCGCGTTGTCCGTGAGACCCAAACCGAATTTGACGGCTTCTTCCTGTTCGACGGTGTGCCTTACGGCAATTACACCATCCGCATCGGCAAATTGTCGGCGCAGGCGATTCAGGTGCCGATGATCCTGGCGGCGCGCGCAGTGGTCGATGAGGACAATCAGGTTGCCCGACTGGGCACGGTGACGGTCGGTAGCAACGCCAATATGGCGGATAATGCTACTGGCCAGCCAGACCGGACAAACACGCCCTAGCCGGAGGGAGCCGCGGTTCTTGTAACGTCTGTGCTTTCTGTTACTGATCCTGTTTTGGTATCGGTCAGGAACAGTCCATGCAAGTCATCGCCAATGGCATCAATATTGAAGCCGAAGATCACGGCAAGCCCGAGGACCCCGCCATATTGCTGGTCATGGGCTATACGGCGCAGCTGATCTACTGGCCGATGGATTTCGTCAACGGTCTGGTCGAAAAAGGATTTCGGGTCATCACTTTTGACAATCGTGATGTCGGCCTTTCCTTCAAATTTGATGGCGTTCGGGCGCCGCATCCGATCCGTCAAATGGTCGCCAAACGCTTTTTCCCGCGCCGGCAAATGGCGCCCTATAATTTGAGCGATATGGCGAGGGATGCGGTTGGCGTGCTCGACGCGCTCAAGATTGACCGGGCGCATATTGTTGGCGCGTCGATGGGCGGCATGATCGGTCAGCTGATAGCGGCGGATCACGCCGAACGGGTGCTTTCCTTCACGCCGATCATGTCTTCGACCAATGGTCCGGGTCTGCCTGGTGCCAATGCCGATGTGCGCAAGGTGCTGATGCAGACGGCGCGAGCCAAGGCGCGGACTCCGGACGAGGCTCTGGAACTGGGCCTGGCCTTCTCGTCGCTGATCGCATCGGAAGAAGGCCGCAGCCGTCCGGAAGAACGCCGGGCGATGATGAAATTGGCGCAGGAACGCGGCTTTTACCCGCCCGGCCCGAAACGCCAGATGGCGGCAATCATCGATACCGGGAATTTGCGGCCGGTTGCCAATCGGATCAGCGCGCCGACCATGGTCATCCACGGGGCTGATGATCCGCTGATTCCGTTCGCTTGTGGCCGGGATATCGCGGCCAATGTCAAAGGCGCACGTTTTGAGCTGGTTGAAGGCATGGGCCATGATCTGCCGCCGAGCAAATTGCCGGAGATGGTCGATCTGATCGCGGCCCATTGCCGGGCGGCCTAGCAACCGGCTTTCAATCCGGCAGTGGCAGGCAATAGGTGACCGTCTGGCCGGTCATCCTGATCTCCCGCGGTTGCGCCGCAAGCATGTCGCCATCCACCTGAAAAGCAGCCAGTCGTGTTGGTTCGTCATCTGCCGTTATCGTCAGGCGGCAAGCCGGTAGCGACTGGACAAAATCCAGCCGCGCCGGATCCCGGCCAAGCGCGACAACTGCCAGGAAGCGGAAAAAATCCCGACGCCGCGCCCGGGTCAGCGATATTACGTGGAATATGTCCGATGCCATGTCCGCCGCTGGTGCCAGCGTCCAGTTGCCGGCATAATGATGGGCCTTGATCACGTAAAAGGCGGCGCTGCTCAGCTGCGTTTTCAATCCGCCGGGTGCTTCCACCGCCAAGGAAAAGCTGAGCTGCGGCCAGTTGGTGAGCAGCTTCATCAGCGACCAGGCATAGGCCGCTCCCCCGATCCGTTGCTTCAGCGCCGGGCTGTGCCGGGCCACCGCCTGACCATCCGGACCGGCGCTGATACAGGCGACAAAGGGCTGACCGTCGCTGGTGACCAGCGGCGCTGCCAGCCGCGCTCCATCCCTGGCGAGAAAGCCCGCCATGATCTCGCGGGCAAATATTTCGGGATCGGAAGAATAGCCGAGTTCCCTGGCGACCAGATTGACTGTGCCGGCGGGGAATATGCAGAGCGGTTTCGCCAATCCGGACCTGGCCATTGATGTGACGACTAGCCGCAAGGCCCCGTCGCCACCGGACAGGCAGACCAGATCGGCATCGGGATGAATCTCGAACCGCCCGTCTTGCTCGGTCTGGCCCAGTCGCACCTCCGCCCCGCACGCCTGAAACGCATGAGAGAGGACGTCCAGACGGAATTCGTCATGGGTGCCTGAGGCAGGATTGTGAATGAGCTCGACAAGCATCGACCGTCCATGGCGCGGTTGCGGACCGTCCGTCAATGGTTGTTCAGACAGTTGGTCTGCAGGTTGCGGGCCGCTCGTCTGCCCTATGCCGGCACCTGCAGACGCTGCAACGCGATTTCCCTGGCCGCCTTGTAGCCGGCTTTGCCATTGGCGGCGCGCGGAACCTCGTCAACCAGAACAAAAGCGCGAGGGGCCTTATAGGCTGCGAGTTTCGAGCGGACATGCTCGGCCAGCGCCGCGTCGTCGAACCGGGCGCCTGCCGCCATTGAGAGGACCGCCGTCACCTTTTGGCCGAAGCGGTCGTCGGGCAGGCCGATGACCAGACAGTCGTAGACCGATTCATGCGTCTTGAGTGCTTCCTCGACTTCTTCGGGGAAGATTTTTTCGCCGCCGCTGTTGATGCAGGCGGAGCCGCGCCCGAGCAGAGTGATCGAGCCATCCGCTTCGACGGTGGCAAAGTCGCCGGGAATCGAATAGCGAACGCCGTCAAATGTCTTGAAGGTGGCCGCGCTTTTGGCTTCGTCCTTATAATAGCCGAGCGGCACCATCCCGCCGTTGCAGATCAGGCCCATTTCGCCGGAGCCGGGTTCCACCGGCTTGCCGTCCTCGGTCAGCACCCTGGTCGTCGGGTTCAGCTCGAATTTCGCGGTCTGGTCGTCTCCGATATTTTCCACCGTCGTGATCGCCGTGCCCATGCTGCCCTCGGTCGAGCCCATGCTGTCGACGATCGCCATATGCGGCAAATGCGCGAGCAGGCCGCGTTTCACTTCGGTCGACCACATCACGCCAGAGGAGCCCATCATCAAAAGCGATGACAGATCAAAGACTTTCCCTGCGGCCTTGGCGTCATCCAGGGCCGCGAGCATCGGCTTGGCAAAGACATCGCCGACGATGGTGATGTCTGTGGCCTTTTCGTCCTCCGCCAGTTGCCAGAGCGCTGCGGGGTCGAAATGGCTGTTGTTGAACAATATCACGCAGCCGCCGAGACTATGCGGGATCATCGCGCCGATCCACATGCCGGTGCCGTGCATCAGCGGGCAGGCGGGAATGGCGCGCGGGGTCGCACCAGCGGCATGCAGTTGCTGGACAAGCGGGCCAAATTCGGATGCATCGGCTGGCGGTTCCAGCATCCGCATTTCGAACCCCTTGGCGAGCAATCGGCTGGCAAAAGTCTTGTGATCATACATCACGCCCTTGGGCATGCCGGTGGTGCCGCCGGTATAGAGCATGTACAGATCATCGTCCGACCGTTCGATCACCGGCATCGGTTCCGTGCTTTGCAGCGCCTGTTCATAAGATACCGCGCCTTCGAGATGCTCGCCCGATCCATCATCGATCTCGAGGAAGAGTTTGACCTGGTCGAGCTGGTCGCGAATTGCGGCGACGCGCGGGGCGAATTGGGCCTGGAAAACCAGCGCCTCGCTGTCGCTATTGTTGATCACATGGGTCAGTTCCGCCTCAAGATAGCGATAATTGACATTGACCGGGCAGATCCGCGCTTTGAAAGCACCGAACTGGGTCTCCATATATTCTGCTGCATTATAGGAATAGATCGAGAGTTTCGCGCCGGCCTTGAGGCCATGGTCGGTCAGTATCTGGGCGACCCGGGCGGCGCGATTTTCATATTCGGCCCAGCTATAGCGTTTGTCGCCGTCAACGATCGCGGGTTTGTCGGGAATTGCCAGGGCAATATTTTCCCAGATATCGGCCATCTGCCAGGTCATGCGATTCTCTCCTTATTTTTTTCCAGAGAATAGCCGGATTGCAGAACTACGCAACCAGATGGCGACGCGCCAAATCGATTGACGCAATCTATGGTTGCGGGTGGGCAGCGAGCTCGGCGAGAATCTCCGCATTATGCTCACCCAGCGCCGGACTGGGACCAGCGGGCGCCAGCTTGCTGCCGCCAAAACGGGCCGGCGGCGTGACATGTTGCACCGGGCCGAGCAGCGGATGGTCGGTCTGTTCGAATATGCCCATGGCCAGCACCTGCTGATTGGCGGGCAAATCTGCGAGCGACAAACAGGCCGCTGCCGGGACGTCCTGTCTGGCGAGAGTGGCGACCATCTCGGCGCTGGTCATCTCCGGCTTCTCGCTGGCGATGATCGCAGCCAGTTCCGCCATATGGATGCTGCGATTGGCCATGCCCTTATATTTCTCTTCGGTCTTCAGGTCGGCGCGACCGACGATATCGAATATTGCATCCCAATGGGCATCGGTCATCGCCGCATAAGCGATCGCGCCATCGGTGGTCCGCAGCGGCAGCTGGTAATAATCAGCGAACGGCGCGCCATGCGCTACATCTTCGCCGTGCAGCGTCAAGTGCATGCCGCCGTCCGGCCAGAGAAAGGCGATGCAGCTTTCCAGCATCGACAGATCGATATGCTGGCCGCGGCCGGTGCGTTCGCGGGCAAACAGCGCCGCAGTGATTGCCTGCGCCGCAGTATAGGCGGTGATCTTGTCGCAGATCAGGGTTTTGACATAGGCAAACCCTTCGGGATGGCCCTGCAAGGTCATGAACCCGGCCATCGCCTGCATCACATGGTCATAGGCGGGGCGGTCCGAAAGCGGGCCTTCATGACCAAAGCCGGTGATGGTGCAATAGATCAGTTCCGGCTTTTCCTCGCGCAGTGCTTCGCTGCCCAGTCCCAGTCGGTCCATCACGCCCGGCCGGTAATTGTGGATCACCACATCGGCCTGCAGACAGAGCTGGCGGGCATGGGCAAGGTCTTCGGCGGCTTTGAGATCGAGGGTGATCGACCGTTTGGCCTGATTACAATTGTGGAACAGGCCGGAAATACCGGCTTTCTGACTGCCGAGCCAGCGCATCGGATCACCGATGCCGGGCGGTTCTACCTTGATCACATCCGCGCCCTGCTGGGCAAACATCATTGTCGCCAGCGAGGCAGTGATCATGGTGGAAAATTCGACGACCTTGATCCCGGCCAGGGGCTGCGTTGCTGCTGTCATCCGATCCTCAATCCCGGCTCCGTCTCTGCAGAGCGGGCCACAGCATATGGCGCAATCGAAACCCCGACAAGCTCAGGATCGATAGGGGACTGTCATTCGCCCAGATTGCCAGCCAGTCTTTCATAAGCGGTGATGAAATCTTCCTTGAAGCCCTGCACCACCTGACCGGCGGTCATCTGTTCGTTCATCAGGCCGACGCCCTGTCCGACCCAATAGGTGGCTAGATCTCTGGCGCCCTGATTGTCGCCCTGGCTGAGTTTGTCGATCACCCGCAATGGCGGCTCGGAGACCAGCGACTGCAATGGCATCGGCAGCGGAGTCGGCGCATTGTCCGCTTCCCAGGCATCGGTCCACGGTGAGCGCAATTGCCGCGAAGGCTTGCCGGTGCGCGACCGTGCCCGCACCGTATCGCGTGAGGTGGCGGCGAGCATTTTCTGCTTCACCACCGGATTGGTTTCCGCTTCGACCGTGGTCAGCCAGACCGAGCCACACCAGACCCCGCTCGCGCCCATCGCCATGGCCGCGGCCATCTGCGCGCCGGTGGCGATGCCGCCAGCCGCGAGCACCGGCGTATCATCGCCAATTTCGGCGAGCGCGTTGCAGACTTCGGGGATCAGCACCATGGTCGATATCTCGCCGGTATGGCCGCCCGCTTCGCCGCCGACGGCAATGATGATGTCGACACCTGCTGCGACCTGATTCATTGCATGGTCTCTGGTCCCGACCAGAGCCGCAACCGGAACGCCATGCTTTTGCCCCATGTCCAGCATCACTTGCGGCGGGATGCCCAGGGCATTGGCAATAAGTTTGATCGGATGCTGGAAAGCGACCTCCAGAACAGCCGCTGCAGTGCCGCCGCGCAAATTGTCAGTGAACGCGACCTGTTCCCGGCGGACGGCTTCAATGTCTTCGGCAATCCGTCCGGCATCGACGCCATGACGCTGCAGTATCTCATTGGTAAATTGCTTCATTTCATGGGGAATCGAGGCGAGCACGGTTTCGTGATCAAGCTGCTCACCCTTTCCTTCGACCTTGTTCGGGACGATGATGTCCAGCCCATAGGGTTTGCCATCGACATGGGCATCGATCCAGCTGAGCTCCTCTTCGAGCATTTCCGGCGAGCAATTGACCCCGCCAAATACACCCATGCCACCGGCTCTGGAGACGGCGGCCACGACATCGCGGCAATGGGAGAAAGCGACCAGCGGAAATTCAATGCCGAGCATGTCGCAGATTTTATTGTTCATGGGTGTGTCTCCTCTTACCGTTCGCCCTGAGCCTGTCAAAGGGCGCGCAACGACCGATCGTACTTCGACAAGCTCAGCACGAACGGTCGTTATCAGCTGTCGGTTTCTTCGCTTTCCTCATCCGCGACAATCTCCAGGATCAGATCGTCGGCCGCAATCTGCTTGCCCGCCGTCGCCGCGATCGTTTCGACCGTGCCGTCGATTTCAGCGAGGATCTCATGCTGCATCTTCATCGCCTCGAGCACGGCCAGCTTGTCGCCCCTGGCGACCCGCGTTCCGGTTTCGACCAATATTTCCAGCAACAGCCCGTGCATCGGCGCGACCACGGTGCCGCCGCCACCGGCATCTTCCAACGCGCTGAGTCCGGTCAGATCGGTGACGGTCAGCGAACGTTTGGGCAAGGCCAGATAGAGGGTGCGGTGATCGTCATAATAAATGGCTTCGATCGTCCGTCCGTCGACCCGTAATTTCGCGCGGTCGGCGGTCAGGCTGATCAGGTCCACCGCGACCCCGTCTTCCCCGGCGCT
>NZ_JBALTF010000055.1:0-10484 GCF_036964675.1 Parasphingorhabdus sp.
GCGGCACCGGATTGAAGAAGTGCACGCCGACAAAGCGGGCCGGGTCCTTGACCGACTGCGCCAGCCGAGTGATCGATATTGACGATGTATTGCTGGCGAGAATTGCCTGATGGCCGAGAACTTCAGAGGCTGCTGCGAAAATCTGACGCTTCACCTCTTCCCGTTCGGTCGCTGCCTCGATGATGATATCGGCATTGGCCATCGGATCGAGCTGGACGATCGGTTCAATCCGGCTGAGCGCGGTGTCGGCGGCCTGTTGTTCGATCTTTTCCTTTTCAACCAGCCGCGCCAGCTGCTTGGCAATACCGGCCTTGCTGCGTTCGGCGATCTCCATGCTGACATCCGAAAGATAGACATGATAGCCTGCCTGGGCGGAAACCTGAGCGATACCGGCGCCCATTTGCCCCGATCCGATAATGCCAATTGCTTTCATTTCATGCCTTTCGAGCTGTTCTTCATCATTTAACAAGCCACTAGCGAGTATCCGCCAAACTGGCTAGATTGCAATTATGCTGCCAATGACTTTCATCGCTGGAATATTTGCGACAATCGCCGCTGCTGCCGCAATGCCGGCGCCGCAGCCGGGTGAAATCCGGACCTTCGGGGACTGGGCCGTCGGCTGCGACAATGGCGGAAATTGTCAGGCGGTCTCGCTGGTGCCGGAAGTCGGTGGCGCAGACTATGATGATTGGGAAGGTCCGGTCTCGATCATCCGGACCGCAGGCAGCGATGATATTTTCAAGATCCATATTTCATTCGAAGCCAAGGATATGGATCGCTACAAGATGATCGTTGACGGCCGTCTGGTCGACACCGGCCCGATTGTGCAGGGCGACTATCCGATCGAGATTGTCGGCGAGGATGCCAAAAAAGTGGCTGCAGCCATTGTCAAAGGCAAGCAGCTTGTCTTGCAGGGCCCAGCCGATGAAAATATCACCCGGATTTCGCTGGCCGGTTCATCAGCCGCCTTGCGCTATATCGACCAGAAACAGCAGCGTGCCGGAACCGATACGGCGCTGGTTGCGAGAGGGTCGCGCGCTTTTAAGCCCGCGAATAACAAGATACCGACGATCATGGTCGACCGTTGGGACGCTGCCGAACTGGTACCGGAAACCAGCGATATCATCACGCTGGTCGAAAATTCAAAATGCAAGGACGAGCGCTATGGGGTGGTTGAGGATCAAGTCTTCCCGCTTGGCAAGCGCGAAAACAGGTTCCGGGCGCTGGTGCTGATTTCCTGCGGCTCGGGAGCCTATAATTTTTCCAGCGCGCCTTATGTCGGGGAATATATCGCAAATGAACGCGCCACCAGCGGCTGGACTTTCGCCCCGGCCAATTTTGACCGTCAACCCAGCTGGGGCGGCGAAGGCACCGATCCTGTGCTGGTCAACGCCAGCTGGGACGAACAGGACCAGACGATCAGCAGCTATGGCAAGGGGCGCGGTCTCGGCGATTGCGGCAGCGCGGAAAATTATGTCTGGGATGGGGACAAATTCCGTCTGATCGATGCCAGCGCGATGCCTGAATGTCGCGGCGCCTATGAATGGATCACCACCTGGCGGGCGCAATATCGTAAACTGGAAAAGGCCGTGCCGGCAGCCGACTGAATATCAGGGTGCGTGCTTGTAAGGGTGCGCTTCAACTAGCATGAGCGTGAAATAGTCTTGCTCGTCGCTCCATTCGTGCAGCGGCGTCCAGCCGCCAGCCCGCAACATCAGGCGGGCATCGCGCAAACCATATTTGTGGCTGTTCTCGATGTGGATTTTCTGACCCTCGACCATTTCATAACCATGTCCGTCGATCGAAAACTGTACATCAGCCAGTGCCTCCAGATAGATTTCAACCCTTGCATAGAGATCGTTCCAGACAGCCAAATGCCGGAATGTCTCACAGGGAATATTAGCGTCCAGTTCGCGATTGATCCGGTGAAGAAGATTGAGCGAGAATTGCGCCGTCACCCCGGCAGCATCATCATAAGCGTCAACCAGCGTCTTGATGTCCTTGATCCGGTCAAAACCAATCAGAAGCTGCGCGCCTTCACCCAATGTTTCCCGCATGAAGCGGAGCAGATCAACCGAGGTGCGGGCGATCATGTTGCCAATCGTCGAGCCAGGGAAGAACCCTAGCTTTGGCATGTCTGCAACGGCCTCGGGCAATGCCACGCGCTTCATGAAATCGGCCTCAACCGGATATATCGGCAGGTCCGGAAATTCGGCCTGAAGCAGCGATGCGCTATGTTCAAGAAACTCCCCTGAAATATCAATCGGCACATAGGCGGCAGGATCAATCGCCTTCAGCAAATGCGGGGTTTTGACCGAACTGCCCGAACCAAATTCAATCACGGCCCGTTTCGGGCCCACGGATGCGGCGAAGGCGGGTCCGTTTGCTTTGAGTAGATCGGTCTCCGTGCGGGTCGGATAATATTCGGGAAGCTCGGTAATCTCTTCAAACAACTCCGAACCGCGCCGGTCATAAAGCCAGCGCGCCGGAATCGCATAAGTCTGGTTCTCAAAACAGCGTCTCACATCCTTGCGGAATGTATGATCGACGATGGCGGTGGTCATATCCATGATAGAAATCCTTGACCCTAAAGGTCTTTTGCAAGCCGCAAGCCAGTGAACTGCCAGCGCTGTTGGGGGTAGAAGAAATTGCGATAGCTGGGCCGGATATGGCCGGGTGAAGTGGCGGTGCTGCCACCTTTCAGGACCGACTGTCCGGACATGAACTTGCCATTATATTCGCCCACCGCCCCTTCGGCGGGTTTGAAACCGGGATAGGGCCGATAGGCGCTGCCAGTCCATTCCCAGACCGAACCGCTGTTCGGCAATCCTTGGCCGGCCGCCACTTCCCATTCCGCTTCGGTCGGCAAACGGACGCCAGCCCATGCGGCATAAGCATCGGCTTCGTAGAGACTGATATGTTTGACGGGCGCGAACAGGTCGAGACTGTGATTGCCCGCCAATCCGAATTCCGCCCATTGCTGATCGCTCGTCCGGTTCCAGTATAATGGGGTTTCAATATGTTCGTTCTGGACCCACGCCCAACCATCGGACAGCCAGTGGCGAGCATCGCGATAGCCGCCGTCCTCGATGAACGCGAGCCACTCGCCATTGGTCACCGGACGATTGGCGATCGCATGCGGATGGAGCAGCAGATCGTGGCGCGGCCCTTCGCAATCAAAGGCAAAGCCCGAGCCATCATGTCCGATCTGGTGAATGCCGGTCCCGCCTTCGATCCATTGCAATGGCCCGGGATCAGCGGCGCGATCTGGCACCTTGCTGGAATAGGCAGGCTTCAGCGGATTGCGCGAGAAGAGATGGAGAATATCGGTGAGCAGCAATTCCTGATGCTGCTGTTCGTGATGGAGGCCGAGCTCAACCAGATCGAGCAGCGCCTCGGGAAAATCGGCCATCGCTTCTACCATCGCGCCATCGACATGGCTGCGATAGTCGATCACTTCTGTCAGCGAAGGGCGGGTCAGCAAGCCTCGCTCTGGCCGCGCATGCCTTGCCCCTTCGGCTTCATAATAGCTGTTGAACAAATAGGGGTAGGCCTCGTCAAACAAGCGATAGCCGGCGACATGGTCTCGCAATAAAAAAGTCTCGAAAAACCAGCTGGTATGGGCCAGATGCCATTTTGTCGGGGACGCATCATCCATCGATTGTGCGGTGGCATCGGCATCGCTCAAACCTTCGGCAAGACCAACCGAATGGTGTCTGACATCCCTGAAACGATCGAGCAGGCCACTCGATCGGGGAATATAGTCTGCGTCAGCCAAAGGCGGCAACGGGCGTTGTGGTTGGCTGACGATCAATCCTACTCCAGTGGATATTCTGGTTCTGCTCAGAACATAGAGCGAACAATGAACAGGTCAACAGCGCATATTTGCGCCAGTTGGTTGCAAAAAGACACAAATCGCCGCACAACTGCGGCCTAGCGGGATGCTCCCGGCACCCATAGAATATCGTCTTTCCCGCCACCATTGAGCACCCGTCCGAGGACGAACAGATAGTCCGAGAGGCGATTGATATAGGCCAGTGCCCGCGGGTTGAGCGGCATGTCTCTGCCAGCGGCAACACAGGTCCGCTCGGTCCGCCGGGCCACGGCCCGGACAAGATGAACGGCAGCAGCGGCGCGCGCACCGCCAGGCAGAATAAAACTGGTGAGCGGATCAAGGTCGGCCGTGGCTGCATCAATATGCTTTTCCAGCCGCTCTACCTGCGATGACACGATCCGGAGCACCATTTCTGAAGGGGCAAAATCATTCCCCGCTTCGGCCGGCGTTGCCAGATCCGCGCCGAGATCGAACAGGTCATTCTGGACCAGACGCAATTGCTGAACCAGCGCATCATCGGTGATTTCGCAAATCGCTACACCAAGCGCGCTGTTCAGTTCATCAACATCGCCAATCGCCGCCATCCGCGGATCATTCTTGGCAATCCGCGATCCGTCGACCAGCCCGGTGGTGCCGTCATCGCCGGTTTTTGTGTAGATTTTGTTGAGCTTTACCATCGGGGAAGCGGCCTAGCTCTGGCCACCCGCCACAGCCAGCAATATCACCACCAGCACGATCGCAATCGCCTGATATTTGACACGGGCAAACATCATTTCATTCTGTTTCTTGTGCGACGCGGTGATGCCGTCTGCATCGACGTCGCCCGGCTCCATATTGGCGAAGGCAATCAGCCCGCGCACGAGGGCGTAAACAACAGCACCTGCCGCTGCGATGATCATCAATATCAAAATATAGCTCATATATGCACCTTAAGCTTACGAAAGAGAGATGCCAACCGGGAAGATTCCCTGCCTCAACTCTTCGATTAGTTGATAGCCGCTGCGACCCGCTGTCCGCAATACGGACAAAGAGGCAGAATCGCGGCTTTTTGAGAGTTTTGCCCCGCTTGCATCGAGCAGCAGCGGGTGATGGAAGTAAACCGGTGTCGGCAAATCCAGCAGCGCCTGCAGCAGGCGGTGGATATCGGTAGACGCGAACAGATCGTCACCACGCACCACATGGGTAATTCCATCGCGGGTATCATCCAGCGTCACCGCCAGATGATAGGCCACCGGCATATCCTTTGGCACAAGAACGACATCACCCAGCTTTTCCGCGCAGGTCACTTGCTTGCCATGCCGTTCGTCCAGCCATTCCAGTGGCCCGGTCATGGCAATCGCCTTGGCAACATCAAGACGCCAGCAATGCGGCTCTGTTGCCGCCCGTTGCCTGGCCAGTTCCGGGTTCAAATGGCGACAGATCCCGGCATATATCGGACCATTCGGACCTTCTGCCTGCGAATCATCTGCCTGCGCTTGCCGCATGCTCGTCCGCGTACAGAAACAGCGATAGAGCAAATCCATCGCCTGCAGCCGTTCGACGGCCCCGGCATAGCTTTCCAGCCGGTCAGACTGAAAAATCACATCGCCGTCCCATTGCAGCCCGAGCCATTGCAAATCGGCCAGAATCGACTCGACAAAATGCGGCCGGCTGCGGCCACTATCAATATCCTCGATCCGCAGCAGAAACTGCCCGCCTCTTTCGCGAGCATAGTCATGCGCCACCATCGCCGCATAAGCGTGACCCAAATGCAACAATCCGTTGGGGCTAGGGGCAAAACGCACCACAATATCTCGGTTTAAATGCGTACTTGACGTCATAAGCCGGATATTGTTGTTTGTGTAATAGTCATGTCATGTTCCTAGGCATAAAGAGTGGACAGTAAAGGACAAGGGAGGCAAGCGCTTATGTATCACCCCGACCTGCAAAGGCATCCGGAAAGCTGCCCCTCGCTCGTCCTCAACGCAGACTATACGCCTCTGTCTTATTATCCGCTCAGCCTGTGGCCCTGGCAAACCGCGATAAAGGCGGTGTTTCTCGACCGGGTCGACATAGTCTCCAGCTATGAGCGTGAAGTGCACAGCCCCAATCTCGACATGAAAATCCCGTCGGTGATTGCGCTGAAAAAATATATCAAACCGTCGGAATATCCGGCCTTCACCCGCTTCAACCTGTTTCTGCGTGACAAGTTCGAGTGCCAATATTGCGGATCACCCGAGCATCTGACCTTTGACCACGTCATCCCGCGCCGCCAGAAAGGGCGCACGACCTGGGAAAATGTCGCCACTGCCTGCCTGCCCTGCAACCTCAAGAAAGGCGGCCGGACGCCCAAGGAAGCGCATATGCAGCTCGCCAACCGTCCGATCAAACCGACCAGCTGGCATCTGCAGGAACATGGCCGGGCTTTCCCGCCCAATTTCCTTCACGATACGTGGCACGACTGGTTATATTGGGATATCGAGCTGGAAAGTTAGCCTGCCATAAGCCCTGCAACTGAAGATCAGAAGGATCGCATCGGCAGTTTTTGCGTTTCTTTCCGCTTTTGAACATCATCAAGCATATGTTCAACAATGACCACCAGTTCGTCGGGATCAAAAGGTTTCTTCAGATATTCCGTCGCACCCGCCTCCAACGCAATGCGTTCGTCGGCAGCGGACGATCTTCCGGTCAACATAAGCACCGGTGTGGCGAATAGTTCGTGATGGTTGCGAATCCGGCGAACAACCTCGACTCCGCCCATGCCAGGCATGCTGCAATCAAGAATGATAAGATCGGGAACTTTGAGCTTGGCGACCTTGAGCGCGGTGATACCGTCGCCAATCACGCCCACGGCATGGCCCTCGTCCATCAGTGTATCGCGAACGATCTCACCGACCAATTCGTCATCCTCCGCATATATGATTCTCGCCATCGATAATCTCCTTGAAATATAATGATAGCAAGATCTGGTTAACAAATTTCCCTGTTTAAGTAACTATTGAGTCTTGTTAAATTCAGATTCTATTGCCCTCCGCACTCATTATTTCCCGAAATTTTGAATTATTTCCTTCTGATCCGGATATCTGTCCATGTTGCCTCCAGCATTCGGTCCCGACCGTTCTCCCAATATATTATGCAGATAATGCACTAGAAGTTATTGTCGCAAGCACACAGAATTTCTTGACCGCCGCGACACCGCAGTGCAGCATCTTTGGATGACCCAATCCCTCACCGTCCGCCAGAATCCCGACATCAAATATCTCGGCAAATTGCTCGGTGATGTCATTCGCTCCTATGGCGGGGAGGAATTATACCAGCGCACCGAATATATCCGGTCAACCAGCGTTGATCGGCACCGGGGTCTGGCCGATGCCGACGCGATTGACCCGGGTCTCGATGCGCTGAGTCTGGACGAAACGCTGGCCTTCGTCCGCGGCTTCATGCTGTTTTCCCTGCTCGCCAATCTTGCCGAGGATCGCCAGGGCGTGGCAGCAGAAAAAGGCGCTACGGTGGTCGAGGCGATCGAATTGCTCGCCAGCGAAGGGGTTGACCGACAAGCGATCCTGAAGCTGCTCAATGATGCGCTGATTGCGCCGGTGCTGACCGCCCATCCGACCGAAGTCAGGCGCAAGAGCATCATCGATCACAAATCCCGGATTGCCGAACTTCTGCTGATGAAGGATGCCGGAGACAGCGAAACCCCGCAAGGCGACATGCTCGACGCAGCGATCATGCGCCAGATTGCCTTGCTCTGGCAGACCCGTCCACTGCGCCGCGAGCGGCTGTTCGTCACCGACGAAGTGCAGATTTCACAAAGCTATATGAAGGATGTATTCCTGCCGGTTCTACCCCGGCTCTATGCTAAATGGGAACGGATATTGGGCGAGCGCCTGCCCAGTTTCCTCAAGCTCAACAGCTGGATTGGCGGCGACCGGGACGGCAATCCCTTTGTCGACGCAGGCGCGATGGAGGAAGCCTTGTCGCGCGCGGCCGAAACCGTGATCGGCTATTATCTTATGTGTGTTCATACATTGGGTGCCGAGCTCTCCATATCCACCGAACTGGCCGAAGTGCCCGAAGCGGTCATCGCGCTCGCCGAGGCCAGCGGTGACGATGCGCTCAGCCGCAAGGACGAACCCTATCGCCGCGCGCTGTCAGGCATATACGCCAGACTGTCGGCGACCCATCTCAAACTCTGCGACCATGTACCGGGCCGCATGTCGCCAATTGCAGCCGAACCCTATGACAATCCGCAGCAATTGCGCGAGGAACTTGTCATCCTAGCGCACGGCCTCAAATCGGCCGGCAAGGGCGTCTTCGCCACATCAGGCGCATTGGGAAGACTGATCCGCACGGTCGAACTGTTCGGCTTCCACCTCGCCACCCTCGACATGCGCCAGAACAGCAAGGTCCACGAACGGGTGGTCGCCGAACTGCTGAAGCAAGCCGGGGTTGAGGCTGATTATCTGGCCCTTGACGAAGCGGCACGCGTCAAACGCCTGCGCACAGAATTGGCCAATAACCGTCCTTTGGCCAGCCCATGGATCGCCTATAGCGAAGAAACGGCAAAAGAATTGTCGATCATCCGTGCCGCCGCCGGAGCGCATCGCAAATATGGCCCCGACGTCATCACCAATTATAATATCAGCAACGGCGAAAGCGTTTCCGACATATTGGAGGTCTATGTCCTGTTGATGGAGACGGGTCTCTATCACGCGCCGACAGAAGATAATGCAGCACCCTCCTGCCCGGTCATGGCGGTGCCGCTGTTCGAGACGGTAGCCGATCTTGAAAATGCACCCGAAGTGATGACCGATTTCTTCGCCATTCCGGAAATGCATGCTCTCGCGAAGGGCCGCGGACATCAGGAAGTGATGATCGGCTATTCGGACAGCAACAAGGATGGCGGCTATCTGACCTCGACCTGGAGCCTGTTCAAGGCGAGCGATGCTCTGACTCCGATATTCGCCAAGGCTGGCATAAAAATGCAGCTGTTCCACGGACGCGGCGGAGCTGTGGGCCGAGGTGGCGGCTCAGCCTTCGGGGCAATCAAGGCACAACCCAAGGGAACCGTCGCCGGCCGCATCCGCATCACCGAACAGGGTGAAGTGATCGCCGCAAAATATGGCACAGAGGATGTCGCGGAAGCCAATCTGGAAGCGATGACATCGGCGGTGTTGATCAATTCGCTGGAGCCTGATCGGACGGACAGCAAGGTCCAGGCCGATTTCGCGGCGGCGATGGATAAAATTTCCGGAGTCGCGTTCACCGAATATCGCGATCTGGTCTATGGCGACGATGCGTTCCGGACCTTTTTCCGACAAATGACGCCGCTGACGGAAATTGCCAAACTGAAAATCGGTTCGCGCCCCGCCAGCCGCACAAAAAGCGACAAGATTGAAGATTTGCGCGCCATTCCATGGGTGTTCAGCTGGGCACAGGCGCGGGTGATGCTGCCGGGCTGGTATGGCGTCGGTCAGGCGCTCGCGGCTTTTGACGACAAGGCCAAGCTGAAGGATATGGCGCAAAGCTGGCCATTTTTTCAGGCGACACTGTCCAATATGGAAATGGTTTTGGCCAAGTCCGACATGGGCATCGCCGCCCGCTATGCCGGACTGGTCGAGGATCAGGACATGGGCCAGGCCTTTTTCGGTCGCATCCGTTCCAGCTGGTATCAGACGCGCGATATATTGCTGGACATCACCGACCAGCCGCATCTGCTGGCCAAGACCCCTTCCCTGTTCAACAGCATCGAATTGCGCCTGCCCTATATCGAGCCGCTCAACCATCTGCAGATCGAGCTGATGAAACGCCTGCGCGCCGGGGAAGATGATCCGCGCATCGGCGAAGGCATTCAATTATCGCTCAATGCCATTGCCACCGCACTGCGCAATAGTGGTTGATTTTGAAATGCGCCGATAGCGGGCAACGCTATTCTAGGGATTTTGAGCTGAAATAGTATTTTTCCGAGCATTTTTGTCAGTCGCTTACCGCAACAACCATGCCTAATAATCTCCACAAATAGGAGAGATTCATGGCCGTCGAATCGAAACGTAGTTTTTGCCGTTTTTGCCACGCCAGCTGCGCGATGGTTGTTGAAGTCGAAAATGACAAGATTTTGTCTGTCAAAGGCGACAAGCAGGATCATCTGTTCAATGGCTATACCTGCATCAAGGGCCGCCAGCTTCCCGATATGCACAATCTTCCCGACCGGATGATCACCAGCAAGATTCGCCAGCCCGATGGCAGCTTCAAGGATATCGCGACTGCTGATGCTCTGGCACTGGCCGGCGCGCAGATGAAGAAAATGGTCGAGGAACACGGCCCCCACAGCATCGCGGTCTATTGCGGCACCAACGCTTTCCAGAACAGCGCCGTTCTGGGCACTTCCTATGCCTTTGCCCAGGGCATCGGTTCGCGCAACTGGTATACCAGCGTCACCGTCGATCAACCGGCCAAGGTCTTCACCACCGCCCGCTATGGCATGTGGATGGGCGGCGGCAACGCCTTCACCGAATCCGATGTCGCGATGTTTGTCGGCAATAATCCGATTGTCTCCCACTATTCCGGCGGCATGCCGACATCCTCGCCATCCCGCGGTCTGCGCGATGCCAAGGAACGCGGCCTCAAGGTTATCGTTGCCGACCCGCGGGTGAGCGAGATGGGCAAG
>NZ_JBALTF010000055.1:10580-19741 GCF_036964675.1 Parasphingorhabdus sp.
ACCGGCACCGGTCCGGAAATGGCCGGCAATGGTACGCTCACCGAATATCTGGTGGCCTCGCTCAATATCCTTTGCGCCCGCTTCAATCAGGAAGGCGAGCGGGTCTCCGCGCCGATGGTTTTCAATCCGCTGATGGGCGGACCGAAGAAGGCACAGGTTGCCCCGAAAATGGCAACCTTTGGCGAAGGCTTTGCCAAATCGCGGATTCGCGGTCTCGGGACATTGGGCAAGGAAATGCCCTGCAACGTGCTGGCTGATGAAATCCTGACGCCCGGCGAAGGCCAGATAAAGGCGCTGATCTCGATCGGCGGCAATCCCGAAATTGCCTTCCCCGATCAGAATAAGGTCCGCCGTGCGCTGGAAGAATGCGAATTGTTCATCCAGGTCGACCCATGGATGTCGGCCAGTGCCAAACGTGCCGACATGATCCTGGCTCCCTCCATGTGTCTGGAGCGGGAAGACATCAACAATGTCTCCGACGCCTTCACCGAGGAAGCATATGGCCATTATACCGAGGCGATGGTTCCCGCGCCCGGCGATACGATGGACGAATATGAAATGCTGTGGTGGCTGGCCAAGCATATGGGCATCGAAATGAATTTCCCCGGCGGTCCGGTGTCGATGGACGAATGCCCCGACAAGGTCACCGTGCTCGACCTGATTTCCGAAGGCTCGCTGCTCAAGCCAAGCAAGGCCAAGGCCGATGCGGCGGCGCTGGAACGTAAAGGCGCGGCGATCACCTATGAGGAATTGCATCCGGTCGTCGGTCCAGCCGATCCGGACGCCGACGAAAAATTCGATCTCAATGCCGGGGCGATGCCGAGCGAGCTGATCACCTATGCCGCCAATGATCCGGTCGACAATGGCTTTGACTTCCGCCTGATCTCCCGCCGGTCCAAGCATCGCTACAACAGCAACGGCCATACTTTCCCGAAACTGGTCGAAAAAATGCCGACCAATCCAGCGTTTTTCAACCCCGCCGATCTCGCCGCAGCAGGCATAGAAGACGGCGCCATCATCGAAATAACCTCTCCCACGGCATCGATATTCGGTCTGGCCAAGGCGGACGACAAAGTCCGCCCCGGCGTGATCTCGATGAGCCATGCCTTTGGCGATAGCGAGGCCGGCAAGGATGACGTGATGACCAAGGGCGGCTCGACCAATAGACTGATCGTCGACAATGATCATCTCGATCCGATCACCGGGCAAGCGATGCAGAGCGCGATTCCGGTGAGGGTGAGTGCGGCCTAGAGCGAGAGCGCGCCTGCGAAGATAGGAAAGGGATCGATGCTATTATTGGCAAAACCCGGTCTATCATATTTGCCAATCGACTTTAGCGCACGGATCGGGTCTTTCCTGTTGGCAGGAAGAGGATAGAATCATGCCCATGACGCAAGGCTATGTCGACCAGATGAAACGCCTGATGGAATGGGAGGCCTCCCGCACCGCGCCGCCAGAAGGCTTCCCGCGCCTGCCGGACATGCCGGCTGGCCGTTACACGTCCCAGGAATATTACGATCTCGAGCAGCAATATCTGTGGAAGAAAAGCTGGCTGTTCGCCGCGCATATCGATGAAGTCCCCGAACCCGGATGCTTCATGAAATGGGAGCAGGTCGGCGATCCGATCATCATCGTGCACGGCATGGATGGTGAAATGCGGGCTTTTTACAACACCTGCCGCCATCGCGGCGCGCCGGTGGTGACCCAAGAAAAGGGCAAGGCACCGCGGCTGATGTGCGGCTATCACAACTGGACCTACAAGACCGACGGCACGCTGGTCGGTGTGACCGACAAACAGGATTTTCCACCGGACTTTGATCTGAGTTGCCGCAGCCTGATTCCGGTCAAATGCGAGATGCTGGGCAATCTGATTTTCGTCAATTTCGATGAAGAGGCGATGCCGCTCAAGCAGTGGCTCGGGCCGGTCTGGGACGAGTGGAAGGAATTCCGCTTTGACAAGATCAGGCTGGCGGCGCGTCATAGTTTCGACCTGAAGTGCAACTGGAAAGTGGCGATGGAGGCGAATATGGAGGTTTACCATGTGCCCTTCATCCATCCCGACACGGTCGCGCCCTTGGTCGACAGCAAGCGCAATGTGAACACACTCTATCCCAATGGCCATGCCCGGATGCTGGCCCCCGCGCCCGAACAGACGGACCGCGAGCATGTCCGGGCCATCGATAGCCCGCCCAACTGGCAGGAGATTGAAGGGGTCGGCGAATTGGGCCGAACCTGCACGCAAAGCTACACGATGTTCCCCAACTGGGTGTCGCCGCTGAGCAATTATTTTGTCCCGCCGCTGATTTTCTGGCCGACGTCGCTCAATACGACGCGGCTGGAACTGGTAACCATGGCGATGGACTGGGGCGATGGCCCGGCACCGGATCTCTGGACCGTGCCGGATGCCAGCAAGCCCAATGGCCGCGATATGTCGCCGATCATCCTCGAGGACACGCAATTTGGTGAAATGATCCAGAAATCGATGGAAAGCGACGGCTTCAAGAGCGTGCCGCTTAGCTATCAGGAAGCGCGCATCTACAGCTTTCACCAGAATTGCGACAAGATGATCGGTCTCAACCGGGTGCCGGAACATCTCGCCGTCGAGCAGGTGATTGGCGAGGATTGGGTCTTTCCCAATGATCCCCGCGTCGCCGAGATGGAACAGCTGGAAGCCGCAGAATAATCTGACGAAACACGGCATCGGCGCAAGCCGGGACAAGGAGCATCAATGGGACGGGTTCAGGACAAGATCATATTACTGACCGGCGGCGCGATGGGACTGGGCAAGGCCTCTGCCCGGCGCCTGGCCGAAGAAGGCGCGCGCGTGCTGATCACCGATCACAATGCGGAAGCCGGAGCGGCAACCGCGGCTGAACTTGGCGCCAATGTCGATTTTCTGGAGCAGGACGTGACCGATCCCGAACGCTGGGGCGAGGTGATTGCCCATGTCGAGGCGACATATGGCCGACTCGACGTGCTGGTCAACAATGCTGCCGTAACGGTCTTCGGTTCGATAGCGGACGTCAGCTACGAAGATTTCCGGCGCTGTTACACGGTCGATGTCGACTCGATATTCCTGGGCTGCAAGGCGGCCCTGCCGCTGATGAGCAAGACCGGCGGATCGATCATCAATTTTTCATCAGCCGCTGCGATTAACGCCAGCGCCGATCTGGTCGCCTATAACAGCGCCAAGGCCGCGATCCCGATGCTTACCAAATCCATCGCGCTCTATTGTGCGCGCGAGAAAAACGGTGTCCGGGTCAACGCCGTGCTGCCAGGCACGATCATGACGCCCAATGTGCGCAGCGTTATCGACGGCACGCCCAATCCTGCGGAAACGGAGGAACTGTTCAGCCTGGCTCAGCCGGTCGGCCATATGGGGGAACCGGATGATGCGGCGCATCTCGTGGTCTATCTCGCCTCCGACGAAAGCAAATTCGCCACCGGAGCGGCATTTGCGGTCGATGGTGGCCTGAGCATATAGTCCGAACCGGCGGGCGGGAGGATCACGGCAACAGCTTTATATTGCACCAAGGCCTAGCCTTTCGCTCGCCTAGTCCCTAAATGCACAAATATGCATTTTCTCGATCAAGCCAAAATCTATGTCAGCTCCGGTCAGGGCGGGCCTGGCGCTGTCAGTTTCCGGCGCGAAAAATATATTCAATATGGCGGCCCCGATGGCGGCAATGGCGGCAAAGGCGGCGATATCGTCTTTCGTGCGGTTGAAGGCCTCAACACGCTGATTGACTTTCGCTATGCCCAGCATTTCAAAGCCCCGCGCGGCAAGGGCGGCGCTGGCCGCAACCGGACCGGCGCCGGTGGCGAAGATCTCATCGTCAAGGTGCCCGTGGGCACACAGATATTGTCGGAAGACAAGGAACAAGTGTTGCTTGATTTCACGCACGAGGGTCAGCAAGCGATGTTCCTCGAAGGCGGAATCGGCGGACGCGGCAATGCCAGCTATAAAAGCTCGACCAACCGTGCACCGCGTCAGCATCAGCCCGGCGAACTCGGCGAAGAAGCGGCCGTCTGGCTGCGGCTCAAGCTGATTGCCGACGCCGGCCTTGTTGGCCTGCCCAATGCCGGCAAATCGACGCTGATCAACAAAGTGACCAACGCGGGCGCGAAAGTCGGCGCTTATCCGTTTACCACCATCCACCCACAACTGGGTGTTGTCCGGCACAAGAGTCGTGAATTCGTACTCGCCGACATCCCCGGACTGATCGAGGGTGCCGCAGACGGAGCCGGCATTGGCGACCGCTTTCTGGGTCATATCGAGCGTTGCAAAATCTTGCTCCATCTGGTCGACGCGACCGGCGACGATCCGGTCCAGGCCTGGAAAACGGTCAGCAAAGAGCTTGAGAAATATGGTGGCGGACTGTCTGAAAAGCCCCAGATACTGGCGCTCAACAAGGCAGATCTGCTGGATGACGACCTGATGGCCGACATTGCCGATCAATTGCGCGCCGCCGGTGCGGAACATGTTCTGCCGGTATCTGGTGCAACCGGTGCCGGACTAGACGCCGCTCTCGACAAAATCCTTGAAGCGGTTGGCGAGAATAGTTCGATCGAACGCAAGGGCCAACCAACGCGCGCCTCAGGTGAAGAGGATGTAGTCAAGGACTGGTCGCCGCTGTGAATGCCGCAAAGCGGGCTACGATTGTCGTCAAGGTCGGGTCTTCCCTGCTCGTCGGCGAGGATGGGCAAGCCCGAAGGGCATGGCTGAAAACGCTGGTTGCCGATATCGCCAAGCGCCATCAGGCGGGCGACAATGTCATCATCGTCTCGTCGGGATCGATTGCCCTTGGCGCACGCAAGCTTGGCCTTGAAAAAGGCGGCCGGGCCAATTTGGCCGACGCACAGGCTGCGGCATCGGTAGGACAGATCGCATTGAGCAGCCTGTGGTCGGAACTGCTCGGAGACCATCAGCTCACTGCCGCCCAGATGCTGCTGACGCTCGATGACATGGAAGATCGCAAGCGCTATCTCAACGCAACCGCAACGCTGGAAAAATTGCTCGAACATCGCGCCATTCCGGTGATCAACGAAAATGACAGCGTCGCCACCGACGAAATTCGCTTTGGTGACAATGACCGGCTGGCCGCCCGGGTGGCTCAGGCTGCTGCTGCCGACCGCGTTCTTCTCCTTTCTGACATAGACGGTCTCTACGACCGCAGGCCGGGCAGCGAAACCCACGGACAATTTATCGGCATGGTCGAAACCGTCGATGAATCAATCATGGCGATGGCAGACGGCAGTTCCTCATCCGGCCTGGGGTCAGGCGGGATGACATCCAAGCTGGAAGCCGCGAAAATCGCCAATCTCGCCGGGATCGAACTGTCGATCATTTCCGGACGGGAAGACCATCCGCTGGAACGCTATGCGCTGACCAATGTCGGCACCCTGTTCAAGGCCGGAGATGGTGCCAATGCCCGCAAGGCGTGGCTTGGCGGCCGACTCACCTCCGCCGGGACGATTACGATCGATGCCGGCGCGGTCGCCGCCTTGCAATCCGGCAGCAGCCTTCTCGCGGCAGGGATCATCACCATTGATGGCCAGTTTGTTCGCAGCGATGTGATCGAGATCAAGGATGCAAGCGGCCTGACGATTGCGCGTGGTCTGGCTGAATATGACGCTCTTGATTGTGCCAAGATCATCGGCCGCCGCAGTTCCGAATTGGAGGCTCTGCTGGGCTACGCCCCGCGCAGCGCGGTGGTGCATCGCAACCAGATGGTGCTGGTCTAGTCAGCATGGCTGGCCCCTCGCAAAAAACAATCGCAATCACTGGCGCGACCGGCTTTGTTGGCAGCCGGATGCTCGATCTGGTGGTTCGCGAAGGCTATGATGCGCGCGCACTGACCCGGCGCAAACAGGATGACCGTCCCGGCGTCACATGGGTGCGCGGTGCACTGGATGATGCAGCGAGTCTGGCAGACTTGTGCAGCAGCGCCGATGTCATTCTGCACATTGCCGGGGTCGTCAACGCCCCGGACCGGGCCGGGTTTGAATCTGGCAATGTCGCCGGGACTCTGGCTGTTGTGGAAGCCGCCAAACGGGCCGGAACAAAACGATTCATCCACGTCTCTTCTCTGGCAGCCACCCAGCCGCTGCTGTCGATCTACGGCGAGACCAAGGCCAAGGCCGAAAAAATTATCGCAACCAGTGGGCTCGACTGGACGATCATCCGCCCGCCCGCTGTCTACGGACCCGGCGATGGCGAGTTTCTGGATCTGTTCAAAATGGCCAGGCTGGGATTTGTCACCCTGCCCCCCGATGCCGATGGCCGCCTGTCCGTCATCCATGTCGAGGACCTGTGCCGCGCGCTGCTAGCACTGTTGCCGGAACAGGACGATCTGACGGCCCAGATATATGAAGTTGATGACGGCAAGCCGGGCGGCTGGACCCAGGCCAGCTTTGCCAAGGCAATCGGCTGGGCGATCGGCAAACGCATTTCTGCGGTCGGCATACCCAAATCGCTGTTGCGTCTTGCTGCCAGGGCGGACCGCCTGGTGCGCCGCGACAAGGCCAAGCTTACCGCAGACCGGGTCAACTATTTTTGCCATGATGACTGGACGATTGACCCGCAAAAACGTCTGCCGACGCAATTGTGGCAAGCGCAGATCGAAACCCGCGAAGGCCTGAAAGATACCGCTAAATGGTATCGGCATAACGACTGGCTGTAGCAGACTTCAGAGAATGGGACCGGCGAACTGCTCGTAAACATAGGCGATGAAGGTCAGGGTCAGGCCGAGCAGAAATACCCGGTAGGCCCAGCCGAGAAAGCGGTATTTCTTGCGGCCGAGCAATATCCCCATCTGATAAATGTCGCGCAGCATCGCGCGGTAGACAGATTCCTGTGTTTCGAATTCCTCGTTCAACAGATGATCGATAAATTCCTCTTCCGACAGACCGCTGAACCCGCCAAAAAACAGCAGATTGGTCGGGCCATCCTTGCGCGGGGCAAAGGACGGCATCACCGCAATCGCGGCCAGGCCAGCGGAAGCAAAGGCGGCTATCGCCAGGATCAGCAGCGGAAGCGAAAGATCGCCGGTCCGGCTTTGTCCGACAGCCAGCGTAAAGACGATGAACGTCGCCCCGATCAGCATATTGGCTTTATGGTCGGCCATCATGCTCAGCTGAACATGATGTTGCTGGGTCGTCCGCAGCGCGTAGACCGCATCATCTGGCCATTTTCTGTCGTCTGCCATATATTTTTCCCATGCTTTCGAGAAGGTGGCACAAACGACGCATTTGGGCAAGCTGATGCCACTTTTGCGCCTTATTCGCTTGCCAATGGGGCGCATCCATTGGCAAAGGTCAAGCAAGGCAATTTGGCCAGTGACACTAGGAAAGCATTATATGGCAAATCGCGAAGACATCATGGCCAAGATCAGCGAACTGATCGGGCCGTTCAACAACAAGGGCGTCGAACTGTCGGCAGCCACGACCTTTCAGGGCAATCTCGAATGGGACAGCCTGACAGTCATGGACTTTGTCGCTGCCGTCGAAGATGAATTTGACATCATCATCACCATGAACATGCAGGCCGAGATCGAAAGCGTCGGCCAGCTCGCCGATGCCGTCACCAAGTTGATGGAAAACTGAAGCGAAACACCCGTTCGCCCTGAGCTTGTCGAAGGGTCGCTCGAGCGGGTGGCTCAAAGTTTGACAGACTCAGCACGAACGGAAGTAAAGAATGACCGATCTACTCAGTAAATTTGATCCGCTCATCCAGGAGCGTGAAAACCTCCTGGCGACGGGCGTCAAAGACCCGTTTTCGCTGGTGATGGAGCAAGTGCTTTCGCCAACCGTCGCGATTTGCGATGGCAAGGAAACCATTCTCCTCGGCACCTATAATTATATGGGCATGACCTTTGACGATGACGTTCGTCAGGCTGGCCTGAAAGCGCTGGAAGAATTTGGTTCCGGCACCACCGGCAGCCGGGTGTTCAACGGCACCTACAGCCTCCACCGCGATTGCGAGGAAGCGCTCAAGGAATTTTATGCGATGGACCATGCGATGGTCTTTTCCACCGGCTATCAGGCGAATCTGGGCATTATCTCCACGCTCGCCGGCAAGGGCGACTATGTCATTCTCGACATCGACAGCCATGCCTCGATCTATGACGGCTGCGCGATGGGCAATGCCGAGATCGTCGCCTTTCGCCACAATGATGTTGAAGCGCTGGAAAAACGGCTGAAACGCCTGCCACCGGAAGCCGGCAAGCTGGTTGTCCTCGAAGGCGTCTATTCGATGCTCGGCGACGTCGCTCCGCTCACCGAGATGATCCGCGTCTGCAAGGAAAATGGCGCCATGATACTGGTCGACGAAGCCCACTCGATGGGCTTTATCGGCGAAAATGGCCGCGGCGTCGCCGAAGCGCAGGGTGTGCTTGACGATGTCGATTTCATCATCGGCACGTTCAGCAAAAGCGTTGGCACGGTCGGCGGCTTCTGTGTCTCCAACCATCCGAAATTTGAAATATTGCGGCTGGTTTGCCGCCCCTATGTGTTCACCGCCAGCCTGCCGCCGAGCGTGATGGCGACGGCGAGCACCTCGATCCGCAAGCTGATGCACAGCGGCAACAAGCGCGCGCATCTGTGGGAGAATAGCAAGAAACTGCACCAGGGCCTGCGCGATCTCGGCTTCACCCTCGGCACACCCGAGGCGCAAAGCGCGATTATCGCGGTGATCATGCCCGACCTCGAAAAAGGCGCGATGATGTGGCAGGCTTTGCTCGCTGAAGGCTTATATGTGAACCTCGCCCGCCCGCCAGCAACACCGGCCAACATGACTTTGCTTCGCTGTTCACTCTGCGCAGAACATACGAGCGAGCAAGTCGACCAGATTTTGGGGATGTTTGAAGCGGCCGGGAAAGCGGTTGGGGCTATCTAGTGATGCAGCTGCTTAATCCTTTGCGGTGGCACTGGATTATAGCGATAATATTCATACCGGTGCGTGCATTACACGCTGGATTGGTGGCGATCTCCACATATGCTTGCGCTAGCTAGGGCCGCCAACCCTATCCCGCCTTGCGATCATCAGCTTCGACAAATCGCCGGAGCGCAGCGTTGATCCTCGTTTGATAACCGCTACCCGACTGCTTGAACCAGTGCAGCACATCGGCGTCCAGCCGCAAGGTCACTTGCTCCTTCACCGG
>NZ_JBALTF010000056.1:0-2012 GCF_036964675.1 Parasphingorhabdus sp.
GTCACCGTCGATTGCGGGGCGATGGCCTTTGAAGCGCTCGACATGGCGCATCAGGCCGGGGTCGAGGTGATCGTGGTCGACCATCATAAATGCGCGGCGGAACTGCCCAAGGCGCTGGCGCTGGTCAATCCCAACCGGCTGGACGAAAGCGATGCCGGCGCGGAACATGGTCATCTCGCCGCCGTCGGCATGGCGTTTCTGCTCGGCGCCGCGCTGGTCAGAACGCTGCGCAATCAGGGGTTTTTCAAAAATCGGGCCGAGCCCAAATTGCTCGAGCTGCTGGATATTGTCGCCCTCGGCACGGTTGCCGATGTCGCCCAGTTGCGCGGCCTCAACCGCGCCTTTGTCGCGCAGGGGATCAAGGTGCTGGCCGGGCGTCAGAATATTGGCCTGTCGGCGCTGATCGACGCCAGCCGGCTCAAGCGCGCGCCGATCTGTTCGGATCTCGGCTTTGCCCTAGGGCCCCGAATCAACGCCGGTGGCCGAGTCGGAAAATCCGATCTTGGTGTGAGATTGCTGACCACGCAGGACCCCGAAGAGGCGCGGGCAATCGCCGCCGAACTCGACCATCTCAATCAGGAACGCCGCGCGATCGAGGCCCATGTGCTGGAAGCAGCGGAAGCCATGTGTTCGTCGCAACAGAATCAGGCGGTAGCGGTATTGTCCGCCAAAGGCTGGCATCCGGGCGTCATCGGTATCGTTGCGGGACGGATCAAGGAGAAATTGAACCGCCCGGCGATCATCATCGCGCTCGACGAAGAGGGTATCGGCAAGGGCTCGGGCCGCTCGATTTCCGGCATCGATCTCGGCGCCGCGATCATCGCCGCCAAGGACAGCGGCCTGCTGATTGCCGGCGGCGGTCATGCCATGGCTGCGGGCATGACGATTGATGCCGACAAGGTCGATGCCTTTTCCGAATTTCTCAATGACCGGCTCGCCGACAGCGTCGGCAAGGCACAGGATGGCAAGGCGCTGCTGCTCGACGCGGTGCTGTCGCCCAAGGGCGTCAATCCGACGATGGTCGAAGCGATGGACGGCGCCGGCCCCTATGGCATGGGCTGGCCCGCGCCGCGTATCGCCACCGGACCGGTGCGAATCATCAAATGCGATATTGTCGGAACCGATCATGTCCGGATGATCGTCGGCGGCGATGATGGCGCATCGATCAAGACCATAGCCTTCCGCGCCGCCGAAACCGATCTCGGCCAGGCGTTGCTCAGCGCCCCGCGCGGACGAAAATTATGGATTGCCGGCCGCGCCAAGATCGATGACTGGGGCAGCCGCCCGTCGGCGGAAATCCATCTGGAAGATGCCGCCTGGGCCGATTGACGGAGCGTCAAAGGCGTGCCTGGAGGGCGTCCCCATTATCATCCCGCTCATTCTCGCGGTCCCTTCATCAGCAGCGCCCGCGACGCAGAAGGCAACAAGCGGCAGGCGGTCTGCCACAGCGCCAGCGAACAGCCCCGAAATTCCGGCGAAAAGAGGGTTGACCAAAGCCCGGCACCCCCCTAATGGCCGTGGCTCGCTGACCAGCAATTGGTATGGCCCCTTCGTCTAAGGGTTAGGACGCGGCCCTTTCACGGCTGAAATACGGGTTCGAATCCCGTAGGGGTCACCACTATTATACTTAGTCCGCGCCGGCAATCTGTCGTCAGATTTTGCGCGCAGTCGCGTGCTATATTACCATGGCCATGATATCGTTTTTCGCCAACGCTTATATTGGCAGGTGGATTGGGATCAAGGCTGACGGATCATATCGCCAGTTCGGGCTTTGCCGCCCGGATCACATCCAGGGGCCGCTATTGCGGGTTGATGGAAAGCCTGTCGGCAAAACTCATCATCCATCCCGAACCCGGCCTGCTCGGCGCAGCATAGGCCTTTATAGAGGAACATGGGTCATGAATATCAAGCCGATTGAACAGCTGATGCGCGCAACATCGATCATCCCGGTCCTTGCCGTCAACGATCTTGCGCGCGCAAAACCCATGGCGGAAGCATTGGTGAAAAGTGGG
>NZ_JBALTF010000056.1:2110-19574 GCF_036964675.1 Parasphingorhabdus sp.
AACATCGATCATCCCGGTCCTTGCCGTCAACGATCTTGCGCGCGCAAAACCCATGGCGGAAGCATTGGTGAAAAGTGGATATCCGGTTCTCGAAGTGCTGATACGGACGGAATTCGCGCTGGAAGCGATCGCCGAAATGAAACAGGTTGCCGGTGCCATCGTCGGCGCTGGCACTGTCACAAATCCAAATGAGCTTGCCGCTGCCATCGACGCAGGGGCCGAATTCATAGTCTCCCCCGGTCTGACCGACAGGCTTGGCCATGCCGCCATCGCCGCCAATATTCCGTTCCTTCCCGGCATTGCCACCGCTGGCGACATCATGCGCGGCCTGGATCTTGGCCTGACCCATTTCAAATATTTCCCGGCAGAAGCATCGGGAGGCATTGCCGCATTGAAGGCACTGAGCGGACCATTTGGCCAGTGCCTGTTCTGCCCGACCGGCGGGATAACACAGCAAAGCGTCGATGCGTGGCTGGCGCTGGACAATGTCCTTTGCGTTGGCGGCAGCTGGGTGGTTCCGTCCCAATAGGCGCGGCACTTTTTGCGCGCAGCCCAAATCCGCTTCCGGGAGACCGGGTGATTTAAAAATCCGGCCCTGCCCGCTACAGGCCCAGCACACGCTTGGCGATAATATTGCGCTGAATTTCGTTGGTGCCGCCGTAAATGCTTTGCGCGCGGGTGCCGAAATAATTGGCGACGCCGGGCGCGGCAAAGGCGGCATCACCGGTCCAGTCCGGGCTCACGCTATCAGCAAATTTGCGGTTGCCGTGCTCGGCCGCGGCTTCCAGAAACAGCGTCGTGATGGCCTGCGCGAGGTCGGTCGCCATGATCTTCAGGATCGATGCCTCGTCGCCCGGCGTGCCGCCATCCCTGACAGCGGTCAGCACTCTGAGCACGGTAATCTCCAGCGCATCCAGCCGCGTTTCCACCTCGCACAACCGGCCGGCGAAAAAACTGTCGTCGATCAGGCGCTGATTGCCGCCGGTGGGGATTTGTGATGCGATGGCGCGAATATCGGCCAGTTGCTTGCGCTTGCCGCCGATGCGCGCATAAGAAGTGCGTTCATTGCCGAGCAGATATTGTGAATAGGACCAGCCCTTGCCTTCCTCGCCAATACGGTTGGCAACCGGAACCCGGACATCGACAAAATCGCACTGGCTGAGATGATATTTACCGTCGATTGTGATGATCGGCTTCACGGTGACGCCGGGTTGATCGAGCCTGCAGCAGATGAAGGTGATGCCCATCTGCTTTTTGGCTTCGCGCGAGGTACGGGTCAGCAGGAAGATCCAGTCGGCATGCTGGGCTGCGGATGTCCAGATTTTCGTGCCGTTGAGTATATATTCGTCACCGTCCTGCACTGCGGAAAATTGCAGGGAGGCAAGATCGGAGCCCGCATCGGGTTCGCTATAGCCTTGCGCCCAGCCCACCGAACCGTCACCAATCCCGCCCAGCCATTGCGCTTTCTGCTCGTCGGTGCCGAAGGTGAAAATCACCGGTCCAACATATACCACGCCCATCGGCGTGACCGTCGGCGCCCCGGCCCGCTCCAGCTCTTCGTCAAAAATATATTGTTCTTCGATCGACCAGCCCGGACCGCCATATTGTGCGGGCCAGGCGCTCGCCAGCCAGCCCCGCTCGCCCAGCGCCATTTCTGCGCGGCGCACTTCAGCGGTGGACAGGCTGGCGCCCGCAGCCGTTTTTGCCAAAATGTCCTGCGGATAGTCATTTTCAAAATAGGCCCGGATCTTGTCGCGGAAAGAAAGCAGTTCTGGATCATGGCCTAATTTCATGGTTACACGCTCTTTCCTCTGGTGCCGTGGATCATATTTGGAATCATGGTGACTATGCACCAATTTCACAAAAAGTGCACGGTCGCCGTGATACGGCGACATTTGCATCTTTCCTCCTTTTTCCTCGCCCGCAAGCAGGTTGGGCTCTGCTTCAGGGGGTAAGACCCATGTGACCCTGATTAAAGTTTTTTGGGAAAAAGGAGACCTGTCTGGACAATATATTCGCAAAGCGGGTGCCGTTTGCTATTGGCACCCGATGTGCATCATTTCACTTGCTTGGCAAGCCCATCCCCACTGGAAACTGGTCGCGATCGGCAACCGGGACGAGATGCATGGCCGGCCGGCCCAGCCGCTGGCCCGCTGGCCGGACCGCGAACATATGTTGGCCGGGAAAGATATTCAGGCGGGTGGCACCTGGCTGGGGGTTTCCGAACAGGGCCGGTTTGCCGCGGTGACCAATCTCAGTGGCTATGGCGTCGCGAACAGCAGCCGCGCGTCCCGCGGTGACCTTTTGAAAGATTTTCTGTCCGGCGAGGGCGATCGCGCCGATCTCGATGCGGTGCCCTTCGCCGACTTCAACCCGTTCAACCTGATCACCATAGCGAATGGCGAAGCGCATGTGCATTCCAACCGGCCAGAGTCGATCAGCAGCCTGCTTGAGCCGGGCATCCATGGACTGACCAACGGGCCGCTGGACAGGCCATGGACCAAGGCAAAGCATCTCAATGCGGCTCTGCAAGACTGGCTGCAAAGCGGGTCAGAGGACCCCACCCGGTTGCTGGAAACATTGACCAGCAGATCGACCTATCCGCCCGCAGATGCAGCAGATACAGGATCGCCGACGCCACTGGAGCCAGCCAGTTCCGGAATATTCATCCATGGTCCGGTGTACGGAACGCGCTGCAGCACGATTGTTGCGATTGACCATGCGGGCAACGGGTCGATCCTCGAACGCCGCTATGCCGCTTCCGCCGAAGCCACCGGCGAAGACCGCCTGTCCTTTGCCTGGCCGGGCTAAAATCCGGTTGGCGGTCGGCATAGAAAATCCGTGCATGCCGCTTTGCGGATTTTCCGCTATGCCGCCCGGATGAAACTGCCGATGCTCAACAATATGCCGACGATGTTCGAACGGCTGTCCTCGGACAGTTCGCGCAGCTATGTCTCCTTCTTCGTCGGGCTGGCAGTCTTTGTCGCCGGGACCCTGGCAACCTATGTCGCCCAGAGCGCCGACCGGCCGGTCAGCGCCGCGCTGATCTATGTGTCCGCCGTGACCATCATCGGTGCCGTAAACGGTCTGCGCGGCGGCTTGCTGGCGGGCATTGGTGCCTCCTTTTTCTATAATTTCTTCTTCAGCGAACCTTTGCTCGATTTCGGCGTCACCACGTCCGATGAATATATACCGCTGGTCGCCTTCAACTTGAGCGCTCTCCTGTCGGGCGTATTGGCGGGACGGATCAACGACCGGGCCCGCGCCGCCGAGATTGCGCAGCAGAAAATCAACCTGTTGCTCGACATCAGCAATCAGTTACAGACCGCGGTGCACCTGGAAGATATTGACCGGGCCATCGTCGAGACGGGCATATTCGATTCCGCCCGGGAATTTGAAATATATGCAATCAGCAACGATATATGGCTGGCGGTTGCGGGCAAAGAGCGATGGCAGGCTGAGGCGAAGCAGGCCATCCGACTAGGCGAATTGCAGCATGTCCAGCACGAGAAAATTGCCTATCTGCTGTCATCTTCAGAACGCCATATCGGCGTGTTGATCTGTACCCAGGATGCTCAGAAATCCAAGCGGCTGAGCAAGATTGACTTTGACGCGGTGCTGAATCTCCTGAGCATGGCAATCGACCGCTTTGTTCTGCTCCACCAGAAGGCGGAGGCAGAAGCCATGCGCCGGTCCGAGGAATTCAAGACCGCGCTGCTTTCCTCCATATCCCACGACATGCGCACCCCGCTTGCGGCCATTTCCGCATCTGCATCCAGCCTTGCATCCTATGGTGAAACGCTGCCGGAAGCTTCGCGCAAGGAAATGCTGACGATCATTCAGGACCAGTGCGAACGCTTGAACCGCTATACCACGAACCTGCTCAATCTGGGCCGACTTCAGGCCGGCATATCACCGGATCAGCTGGAAAGCCTGGATCTGGTGGAAATGCTGGGCTCGGCGGTCAACACCGTGAAAATGCACCACAGCGGGCGAGAGATCATCAAGAGCCTGCCCTTTGATAGCTGCACGGTGCGCGCCAATCCGGTAATGCTCGAGCAATTATTCTACAATATTCTCGAAAATGCGATCCAATATAGTCCCGACAATGCGCCGGTTTTGATAACCGGTCACAAGCAGGCTGGACGGATTGAAATCGCCATTTCGGACCAGGGATGCGGGATTCCGGTTTCCGAGCTGAACAGAGTTTTTGACAGATTTTACCGCTCGGCAGAAAATATACGCAAGGAAGGCCACGGCCTGGGTCTTTCAATCGCCTCCGGCTTTGCCCAGGCATTCGGCGGCGAAATTGCCGCACACAGCCCATTGGAAATGGGCAAGGGGACCAAGATAATCGTCAAGCTTCCGGCATCGCCCTCCCCATCAGAAAGCATTGGCCAATGAACGTGAAAATATTGCTGGTCGATGACGAGACCGCGCTCATCCGGTCGCTGCAACCGGTATTGATCGCGCAAGGCTATGGCGTGGATTCAGCAGGCACAGCCGCCGAGGCACTGAAAAAGGCGAAAGATACGGTGTTTGATATTGTCTTGCTCGACCTCGGACTGCCCGATGCCGATGGCAAGGAAATCATCGCGAAATTGCTCGGCCTGAACGCCTTGTCGATCCTGATCCTGTCTGCCCGCCACCAGGAAGCAGAAAAGGTTGCGGCACTGGATCAGGGGGCGGATGATTTCATCAACAAGCCGTTCAATATCGAGGAGCTTTTGGCGCGGATTCGGGCTGCTGTCCGGCGCAGGAAAAATGAGGCCGTGAAAAGCCAGGAGTTTGAATCGCGTCACTTGCGGATCGACTTTCTCAAAAGAAAGGTCTTTCTGATGGACGAGGAGATCAAATTTTCTCCCAAGGAGTTTGATCTGCTTGAGACATTGGCGCGCCACGCCGGACAGGTTGTGACCCATCGCCAGCTGCTGCTTGCCGGATGGAATGATCCTACGGTCGATACCCAATATTTGCGCAGCTATATGGCTCTTATCCGGCAAAAGCTGGAATATGACTCATCACAGCCGGAATATCTGCTGACCGAACCGGGCGTTGGCTATCGGCTGGACATAGATTTCGAACATTGAAGGATGGATGACGCGGGCTGCGTCGGGGTGAGCGGGTGCCCGCGTCATCTCACGGAGAGGGGCTTCTCCGGGTTCATGCCGTCCCTGAAAGGAACGCGCCGATATTACGATAACCAGAACCAACGCGTTACAATGGATTTCCTATGTCCCCGCCCGATGGCAGGCGCATATAAAATCCGTGGTAATTGCTTTGGGAAAACCGACCTAAAAGGCACTTGTAACAGTCAAAAGGTTTTTCCAAATGTCCCAATCCCGCGTTTCAGTAAACTTGATATCCATGCCCCTGTTGTTTGCGGCTCTGGCCCTGTCGGCCTGTAGCAAGAAGCCACCGGAAGGCCTGCCACCAGCGCCTGGCGACAATATGAACTATTACGATTCATCCAGCGGCCCGATCAAGGGCAGCCAGGAGGATTTTCTGGCCAATGTTGCCGCAGACAGAATATTTTTCGACACCGACCGGAGCAATGTCGACAGCACAGATCAGGAAATCTTGCGCAGCCAGGCGGCCTGGCTGGTAGCCAATCCCAGTGTTCGTATCCGGGTCGAAGGCCATTGCGACGAGCGCGGGACCCGCGAATATAATCTGGCGCTCGGCGAACGCCGCGCCAATGCCGCGAAAAACTATCTTTCAACCATGGGCGTGGAACTGTCGAGAATATCGGTGGTCAGCTATGGCAAGGAACGGCCAGACGCGCTGGGCTCGGATGAAACGGCATGGGGCCTGAACCGCCGGGCGGTAACCGTGACGGTGCGTTAAGCAACCTCCTGAAGGCTTTCCCGGTCCCGGCCAGCGGGCTGACGAATTATCAGCCAATAACCGCTGACCGGGAAACCGGTTTCTCACAATCGCCATTCCGGGCTGCAGCCCGAACAGATGGACGAGCGCGGCAAAGCCCATGGCTTCCTGTGGAAATTGATGATATTTCCAGCGGTCCCGTGCGGATCGGGACGGAGTTCGGCCGGTCGGACAGTGATCGCGGCGCGGTGAGGAGAGATTCGATGGCTGAGGCATGGTCGTTTCAAAATCAGGTCCAGTCGGTGGATGCCAGACTCGACAATGGCATGCATGTCTGTCTGCGGCGGGTCCGCCACTCCGACCGTGGGCAGATCGAGAAAGGCATTGGCCAATTGTCCGACCAGAGCCGCTATTTGCGCTTTTTCTCGGGATCCAAAACCATGCCTCCTGCGGTCGTTGAACGTTTGGCGAGCGTGGATGGCACCAATCATCTCGCCTGGGGGGTGGTCAATATGGATGCAAATGATCATCCCGCCATTGCCGTAGCGCATGTTTTTCGCGAGGCCGCAACCAGCGACGCTGGCGAGTTCGCCATCGCCGTGCTGGACCAATATCACGGCCAGGGCGTCGCGCGGCTATTGATGACGGCGCTTTTCCTCGACTGCTATTGTGAAGGCCTTCGCCATTTGCGGATCGAAACCCTGCGCACCAACAAGAAAGCCCATGGCCTGATCCGTGCCATTGGCGCAAAGCCTTGCGCCCTGGAAGGGCCGGTTACGCAATATGATCTGGTCATCGCGGACGCCATTTCAGCGCTGCAGAAAATGGACAGCCCCACCGCAATCCCGGATATCATGGCGGCTTTTGCGCCAGGCTGAAAACCGGCCTTTACCAAGCAGCGATGCCTCCCGGCCGACGGCCCCTATGTTCCGCCGCTGTCGATGACCCTTTGCGATCTCGCCTTCAGATCCTTTATGTCCGGCTTGTGGACAATGGTGTCGAGCGCTCTCGCCAGTGCATTGCGGGAGGCTTCTGATGCGGCTGCCGAAAATATGTCCGGCCATGATTGGGCCAGCGCCAGCAGGCACAGCTGAATGCGTTGCTGCACCTCCACCATTCCCGCCCCGTCCCGGGCAATCTTGGCAAAAAAGTCGTTGAACAGATCTTCCGTTGTGATCACCGGGCCATGGACTCTGGAATATTGCGCATCTTCTGGTGCCGAACTGGCTTGTGCCAAGACCTCGAAACAGCGCAGGCCGCTATCCAAGACTGAAATGGCCGTGCCCGGATCATTGACGGCGGGAGACAATGCCCGCGAGGCTATTTCGGAAAGCACCACCAGCCCAAATCGCGGGTCCTGATCGAAGCTGCGTTCATGCTCGACCAATATGGCATCGCGAAACGGCTGGTGATCAGCCCCGTTGGCCTCGTCGCCGGACAGATAGAGCAGCGGCCGCGCCGGATAGACCAGCTTGCCCGGATGAATGGCGAGATAGACTGTCACGCCATATTTCTCGGCGGCTTCCTCCAGCTGATCCAGATCGACAGAAGTCACCACGCCGCTGGCAATATCGCTGCTGACGGGAAGCGCCTCCTTCGGTATCTCGACTGGCGGCTGGGCGTTCAAATAGGGGTGCTGACCATGCCAGCGCAACGCTTTTGACGCGGCCATCTCCACCCGCTCGATAAGGTCATTCATCCTGCCGAATGTGGATAGCTGCTGAATCCAGTTAATCAGTGTTCCGGTGATGACGACAATCACGGCGATCGTGGCGAAGAACAGGATGATGCGACCGCGATCATCATAATATCCGGCAGACAGGCCGATAATGCCGACGATACTGAACAGGAACGTGCCGAGAAAAGTCGACAAGGCATTTTGCGAGCGATCATCGGCGAGCATCAGAGCGATGGTTCTGGGCGTAGCCGTGCTGGTCGCGGAACCATAAGCCGACACCATGATGGAAACGGAAAAAGCGATGACCGCCAGCATGCTGGATGCCAGAATCGTCAATATGTCTCCGACCGAACCGCTGGCGACCTCGAGATCCCCTTCATAGGGCAACAAGGGGCCAACCCACTCCGCCGCCACCGCAGTGGCAATTGCGGCAACGCTGAACAGCATCGCCCGGAACCAGATTTTTTCCGGCAACCGCGAAAGATATTTCTTCAGTGCCAATATCATGAGCCACTCTCTTTCAACTGTGCAATTCGGCGAGCCCCGGCGACCCGCCCGATCCGCTACTCTATCGGTGTCGCGTTTCTAATCCTGAACATTCGCAGGCGATAGCGGTTTTTTCATGCCTGTGCCAACGCAGCATCCGGCGGACAGGGGAAAGGCGAAAGGCGAAGGCCGGCAGATCCGCAATGGTGCACGGCGATGAAAGGCCCGATCAAAAAATGGTAAAATTGCAAATCGGCAGTTTATTTTGGAAGTCACCCGCACTAGGTGGCTATGGTGTTGCTTCTGCTATTAATATAGCTCGTTAGGAAAGAATATGGTCAGGATGAAGTCGGTAACTGCGATAGTCGCTTTGGCAGTTTTAACTGCAGGATGTTCGGGCGATGGGTCGGAATTCACTGAACCAGCGCCAAGCGCCGCAGCAGCGGCCACTGCTGAAGCAGCAGCGCCCGTCAATAGCGGACCGCCGGCCGCTGATGATATCACCACATTGGACGGTGTTGCTTATGCAAGTCTGACCGGTGATGTCGCCTCTGGAAAATCCGCCTTCATGCAGTGCCGCACCTGCCATGTGGTTGATCCTGGCATGAACCGCATCGGCCCGTCACTGGCAAACATTATTGGCCGCGAAGCCGGTTCGGTTGCAGGCTTCAAATATAGCGAGGCCAATGCCAATAGTGGCATCATCTGGACAGACGAAAAACTGTTCCAGTTTCTCGAAAAGCCGCAGCGGGTGATCCCGAAAACCAAGATGATTTTCGCCGGCATGCCGGATGCACAGAAACGCGCCGACGTGATTGCCTATCTCAAAAACCCGAACTGATCGCTGCTCAGCCAGGCGATCATCACGGGCTCGCAGCCGTCGAGACGCGAGCCCGTGAGATAATCAGCCCAGTCAGGCTTTCCAGCATCCGGCGAGATGGTCGTCGGCCATTCCGATCGCCTGCATATAGGCGTAAATGATGGTGCTGCCGACAAAGCTCATGCCGCGTTTTTTCAGTTTTTTGGAGATTGCATCGCTGATCGGCGACGTGCTTGCCATATCGGAAAAATGCCCGGGCCGGTTGACTGGCGGGGGGCCATGCAGATGATCCCATAGCCATGCATCAAAACTGCCAAACTCCCTTTGCATCTCCAGAAAAACCAGTGCATTTTTGCGGACAGAATATATCTTCAGCCTGTTCCGAATGATGCCGACGTCTTCCCGCAAAGCTTCCAGTTCATCATCACCCATTGCAGCACAGCGCAAGATATCAAATCCGTGAAAGGCGCGGCGATAGCCATCGCGTTTGCGCAGCACCGTCTCCCAGCTCAGGCCAGCCTGCGCGCCTTCGAGAATCAGATTTTCGAACAGCAACCGGTCATCATGCACCGGCACGCCCCATTCCCGGTCATGATAGTCGCCGTAAAATTCCTTGCCCGCCTGTCCGCCGAAGCACCGGTGTTTTCCATCCGTTCCGATCATCGTCATGACAGGGGATTAGCTGCACCGGCTGATTCCGACAATCCTATTCGGCAGGCTGGATTTCTGGCTCGCGGCCCTGACCCGGGGTCCACCAGCCGATCCGCCGCTTGATCCAGTTGAGCGCGCGCGGGATCGGCGCATTGCGGTCCATCCATTCGGCATAATCCTTATAGGCCGGGTCGCTCAGCAGATGCTTTTCCTCGGTCTTGGCGCGCCAGTAATAGACGCCGCTGACCGCCGCGATCAGCACCGTATTGCGGACAAAGTCGCTGATACTGCCCGACGTCACCAGAAACGGCATGGTCGCAAGCCACCAATAGGCATTTTTGGCGACATAGGCGGGATGCTTGGTCCAGCTATAAGGGCCATGGGTCAATATGCCGCGATGGGTGAGATTGGAAAAGCGCAGGCCAAAGGCAACCGTCGCCCAGGCATAGAGGCCAGTGAGAATAACCAGCAACCCGCCCCATATCCAGAGGATCATTGTCTGGCCATCGAACCAATAGGCCCAGTCGGCGGTGTTGACATGATAGTTGAGCGGGCCATCATCGCCCATCAATATGAACGGCGGATAGCACATCAGGGCGGCAACCCAGCCCGCCAGATAAGGATTTGCGGTGCGGATATGGGCATCGAGCGGTTTCATCGTCAGCAGATAGCCAACCGTGGCAAACTGCACGTCGACGACGAACATCGCGATGATCAGCCAATGAGCGATCGCCACCGGATTGGCGGCGAGTTCATCAAGATCCAGCCGCACCAGATCGCCGAAGCCGCCGGGCACGATCGAAAGCATGAAGGCGAGGAAAAAGCCCTTCACCGCCCAGGCGCGCAGATGATGGTAAATCTGCTCGCGATCAAACTCGCTTTTCCTGCCGGTCAGCAGCTGACCAAAATGCCACGCACCGTCGCGCGGTTCGATGGTAAAGCGGTCCATGAACAGCACATAGGGGATGGACAGCACGAACAACCAGGGCGCTGCGGTTTCCATCATCTCCATCGAAAATTGATATTGTCCCGTCCAGTACCAGCGTCCGACGCAGTAAATAGTCGCGATAATGCCCCATGTCGCCCACAGGCCAGCCAGCTTCACCAGACTGATATCAAATGTTTCCTTGAGCGATTTCGGATTGTCCCAGTCGATTCCGGTGGATGGCCGCAAATGCACCTTGTCCATCAGCAGCGACCAGATCACCATCGGCACCGCACAGGCCAAACAGGCGGCGAGCGCAGAATAGGGGCCGTCCAGGCCATATTGCCGGGCGATCAGGACCCAGGACGCCAGGCCAATCAGGCCGGCCACGCCCACGCCATGGGAAACCGCCGACCGCGGGCGCGGATCATCGCGACTGGTTTTTCGTCCGAACATGCGGCTGCTTTAACCAATAATGGTAAGCAAGCGGTGAACGGGCAGATTCTTGGGCAAAAAACCTCGGATTGGCCTAGGAAAATTGCCTCGGTTCCCCTATGTTGCCTCGTAAAGGTGGGTGGAATAAATTTAATGATGGAACACGGGAATCTCATGAAAAATATTGGACTTTCACTCTCAGTCGCAATCCTGATGGTTGCTTGTACCAACGGCGATGACGCACAGGCAACGGGCGGCGCATCTGAAGAAATGCAGGCATTGAATGATATTTCCCCAATAGATCGCAAGCCCTTTGAAACGGCCGTAATTGCCAGTTTCGATGAACCATGGGCGATGACCTTCCTTCCCGATGGCCGGATGCTGGTCAGCGAAAAAGCCGGAAAATTGCAGCTGGTCGATGCCAAGGGGCAGAAGACCGAAATCAGCGGCGTACCCGAGGTTGACTATGGTGGTCAGGGTGGCTTCGGCGACATCGTGCTCGCTCCCGATTTTGCCACGAGCAATATGGTCTATTTGAGCTGGGTCGAGGCCGGAGACAATGACACTCGCGGTGCCGTGGTTGGCCGCGCCAAGCTTGTTCTGGCTGGCCAAAAACCGGCGTTGAAAAATCTTGAAACCATCTGGAAACAAAATCCGAAAGTAGAGGGCAGAGGCCATTTTTCCCACCGCATCGCCTTTTCACCCGATGGCGAATATCTCTTCATCGGCTCGGGCGAGCGGCAGAAATTTGACCCGGCCCAGGATATGGCAGCCAATCTCGGCAAGATTGTTCGGCTCTATCCGGATGGCAGCATTCCCAAGGACAATCCGTTTGTCGACAAGGATGGCGCGCTTCCAGAAATCTGGTCGCTTGGCCACCGCAATATTTTGGGACTCGCCTTCGACAGCAAGGGACGGTTGTGGAATCAGGAAATGGGGCCACTTGCCGGCGATGAACTGAATCTGGTGCAGCGCGGTGCCAATTATGGCTATCCGATCGTCTCTGAGGGCAATCATTATGATGGCAAGAAAATCCCCAATCATGACACACACCCCGAATTCGAAGCGCCAAAAGTGGCCTGGGTGCCGACAATTGCACCCGGCGGCTTGATCTTTTATTCCGGCGATCTGTTTCCCGCGTGGCAGGGCAGCGCCTTTATCGGTGGTCTCGCCAGTCAGGCGCTGATCCGCGTGAGTTTCGATGGCAGCAGCGCCAAGGAGGCCGATCGCTTTCTGATGGGCGCTCGGATTCGCGAAGTGGAACAGGGTCCCGATGGTGCGATCTACGTGCTGGAAGACGGCGAAGGCGGTCGGATGCTCAAGCTGACTCCGACCGGCTGACCCGCCTGCGGCAATAGCGCTATTGCGAAGCGGCGGTCGTCGTTCCCGACAGATCGCTCAGGAATCTTCGGACGCGCTTGGCATTGGCCCCGAGATCGTGGATGCCGACCCGGCTGACCGAGCGCATGTCGATGATACTGGCCGTGCCATTTTCTGCCGCTCTGGCACGAATGACGATATCATCCTTGAACCGGAACAGCGAAACCGTAGCGGTGGCTTCCAGATTGCCCGCAGCCGGATCGACGCTGGCGATATCCCAGCCCCGATCTTCTGCCAGCCTTTTGGCTTTCTCGATCACCACCGCGACCGGTTGATCCATGCGGACCGAACGAATATCCGGATAGGCATCCTGATGGACCGTCGCCCAGCGCTGGCGCGGATTCATCCCGCGCATGTCGCGATCATCCACGCCCGGGATATTATCCCAATTATCGGCGCGCAATGTCAGCGCGGTAAACTGCGGCGGATCGGCAAGATCGGTGGTAATGTCATGAATCGCAGGCAGGGTTGTGATGGCTGTGACATAGGGTATCAGAAAGCCCAGAAAACCGACTGTTGCGATCATGCCCAATCCCAATAAAGGCCAGCGCGTCTTGCGCCCTTTGCGCCGATTGAGAATGATAAAGACTATCGCCAGGATCAGCGTGAGCAGAGCTGTCAATATGATCCACGGTATCGCTGCCAAACCGGCTTGCCAGCCCCACAGACCAATGCCGCTGCCGCCTGCTGCTGTGAAAAATGCCAGCGGCGCGCCCAGGCCGAGCAGCAGGACAATCCAGCCCCTGGGGTCACGGCGCAGTGATGCCAGCCGGATCGCTTTCACCGGCGCAGCTGGTGGCGGTGTTTCGCCGGTGGATGGTTCCGATGCCTGATTTTGGTCCGTCACGCGCAAACTCCCTTAACAGAACAATCTTTTAGCTCGCGCTCTGCGATCATGCAATTGCAACCTATGTGGCTCGACTTTTGCCACAAAGCGGAGTAGCGCGCGCTTTTCCCGATATATGAGACCAATGACTTGACCAACATCATTCCACTTGCCGAAATCGATCCGCCACTCGTCGAGGCCTTGCTGGACGCTGCCTTTGGCAAGGACCGGCACGACCGCACCGCCTATAGGTTGCGCGAAGGCATGGACATGCTCGAAGGCCTGTCGCTCGCCGCCGTCGATCAGGAAAGACATGAACTGCTTGGTTCGATCCAATGCTGGCCGGTCGCCCTGACCGATGAAGACGGCAAGAAACACCCGATGATCATGGTCGGACCAGTGGCGGTTTACCCCGATTTTCAGCGCGAGGGCATCGGCCGGGCGATGATGGCGGCCTTGCTGAAGGAAATTCAGCCCGATGATCCGCTGCCTTTGGTGATGATTGGCGACCCGGAATATTATGAGCGGTTCTTCGGATTCACTGCAGAGGGAACCGGGGGATGGACGCTGCCCGGGCCGTGGGAGCCCTCGCGGCTGCTGATGCGGGCCGGACCTGCGGGCAAGCCATTGCCGAAAACCGGCACGCTCGGGCCATGGACCAAATAGCGAGTCTAAGCCTTTACAGAAATGGCGCCGGGCAATAGTCCGGTTGCATGCCCTACACACCGCCCCCCGAACTTGCCTCGCTCTCCATTGCGGAAATTGCCGAATTGGCTGAAGCGCAGAAACTGCCGCCTGTCGACCAATGGGATCCGCAGGAGGGCGGCGACAGCGAGATGCGAATCGCGGCCGACGGGACATGGTATCACGAAGGTGATCCGATCAAGCGCCCTGCAATGGTGCGCGCCTTTTCCAGCATCTTGCGACGGGAAGCGGATGACAGCTACGCATTGGTTACTCCCTATCAGAAGCTGAGCATCATCGTCGACGACGCGCCATTCATCGCGGTGGAACTGGAAAGCGAAGGCGATGGTGCCGAACGGACTCTCGCCTTCCGGCTCAACACCGACCATCTGGTCATCGCTGGCGCAGATCATCCGCTGCGATTTGGCGCCGACAAGCCGCAGCCCTATCTGCAAGTGCGGCCCGGGCTGGAAGCGGTGCTGGCCCGCCCGGTCTATTATCAGCTCGCTGAACTGGCGCTGGAGGAAGATGCCGACCCTCTCGGTATCTGGTCTGCTGGCGTCTTCTTTCCGATGGCGGCCCATTCATGACCCTGCGCGACCGCCTGGAACGGGCGCTGGTGAGAGGGCATGAAAATGACCTCGACCATCTGCTCTATAACGAACGCGATCATATCGATGATTTGAAGGTCCTGCGCGATGCGGCGGTGCTGATTGCGGTGACCGATCGCCCCGATCCCGGCGTGATTTTTGTCCAGCGGCCCCAGCATATGCGCAACCATCCCGGGCAGGTTGCCTTCCCCGGCGGCAAGATTGATCCCGGCGACCGCGATCCGATCGATGCGGCGCTGCGCGAGGCGCATGAGGAAGTCGCGCTGGATCGTAGCCATGTCGATATCATCGGTCTGACCGACAGTTTCCAGTCTGGCAGCGGCTATAATATTCAACCCGTGCTGAGCGTTATCCCGCCCGATCTGCCCTTTATCGCCGACCCCGGCGAAGTGGAAAGCTGGTTCGAAGCGCCGCTCGATTTCCTGCTCGATCCCAAGAACCGCACCGTCCACGAAGGGACATGGAACAGGCGCAAGCGGCATTATTATGAAATCTACTGGCAGGATTACCGAATCTGGGGGATTACGGCAGGGATTTTGAACAATCTTGGAAAAAGGCTGGACTGGTAACCATGAAGATGCCGCAGGCAGAATGGACAGAAAGACGCGGCCTCGCAGCGCTGATCGCGGCGCTGGATGGCAAGGCCCGCTTTGTCGGAGGAGCCGTCCGCGATACCTTGCTGGGGCTCGAGGTAAAGGACGTGGATATCGCCACACCATTGCTGCCCGAGGATGTGATGGACCGGCTGACCGCAGCTTCGATCAAGGTCATTCCCACCGGCATTGCCCATGGCACCATCACCGCCGTGCTGCCCGATGGACCGGTCGAGATCACCACGCTTCGCCGCGATGTTTCGACCGACGGGCGACGAGCGACGGTGGCGTTCAGCGATGACTGGAAAGAAGATGCGGCGCGCCGGGATTTCACGATCAACGCGCTTTTTGCCGATCCGCAGACGCTGGAGGTTTTCGACTATTTCGGCGGGCTCAATGATCTGAAAGAGCTGCGGATCCGCTTCATCGGCTCGGCTGCCGAACGGATCGCCGAAGATCATCTGAGGATCATGCGTTACTTTCGTTTTCTGGCGCGCTTTGGTCAACGGCAGGTCGATGACGAAGCGTTCGACGCCTGCACTGCGGCGGCGGCAAAACTTGAAATGCTTTCCCGCGAGCGGGTAGCGGACGAGCTTTTGAAACTGCTCGGCACCGCAGACCCGCGATTTGCCGTGAGCCAGATGCAGGGCGCCGGGATTTTTGAACATATTGTCGAGGAGCTCGACCGGGATTCGGGGAAACTGTTCAACAGGCTGGTCGAACGCGAGCAGCGGCTGCACGTAGAACCAGCCGCCATTCGGCGACTGGTGGCGCTGCTTCCCAAAGCAGCGGACAAAGCGAGCCACATTGCCAAGAGCCTGAAGCTATCCAAAAAAATGCAAAGGGCGATTGCAGAGCGGCTTTTGCCGGGATCGGAATCCGGCTTTAATGGAGATGTCGAAAATCAGGGTAGCCCTCTCACCAACATCCGCGCCTTTGCCTATCGCACCAATGTCGACGCAGCCCGCGATGTCGCCCTGCTGTTCGCCGAGGAAACCGCCCTGCCCGATATGCTCGCCCAGTTGAAAGACTGGCAACCGCCCATCTTCCCGCTGACCGGTGGCTATTTGATCGAACGGGGCCTGAAGCCCGGTCCGGTTGTTGCGAAGACCTTGGCGGAAATAGAGACGGCATGGATTGCGCAGAGGTTTCCGGACGAGAATTGGATAAAGAAATATGTTGATGATCAGAATTTGACCCTGCAGGCATGAACCGGAAAACCGGTCGTGACGGGATTGATATTTGCTGCGGAAAAACTATTCCGAACAGGCGCCGAAACAGGAGAGACAGATAATGACTGACAATGATGGGACAGGCAATGCGGGAACAAAGGCTCTGGTCGAATTGATCGTTTCACCGCGCAGCGATGAACCCACTCATTGCACGGCCGCCGACTATGACCGGCTCTATCAGCAAAGCATCAGTGATCCGGACAGTTTCTGGTCCGGTCAGGCAAAGCGTCTCGACTGGCTGGAATTCCCGACAAAAATCGCCAACTGGTCCTTTGATCCGGTATCGATCAAATGGTTTGAAGATGGCGCGCTGAACATCTGCCACAATGCGGTGGATCGCCATGTCGCCGCCGGCAAGGGCAATGTCACCGCCCTGATTTTTGAACCCGACGATCCGCAGTCGCCCGGCCGCACAATCAGCTATGCCGAACTGCAGGCCGAGGTGATGAAAATGGCCAATTGCCTGAAACAGCTCGGCGTCGAAAAGGGCGACCGGGTGACCATCTATATGCCGATGATCCCAGAAGGTGCGATTGCCATGCTCGCCTGCGCCCGGATCGGCGCGATCCACAGCGTGGTCTTTGGCGGCTTTTCTCCCGATGCGCTGGCTGGCCGGATCGAGGATTGCGACAGCAAGTTCGTGATCTGCGCTGACGCGGGCCGGCGCGGCGGCAAGTCGGGGCCATTGAAATCCAATGTCGATGCGGCGCTGGAAAAGGTGTCGGTCGATGCCGTACTGGTGATCAACCATACCGACAGCGATATCAATATGACCGAAGGTCGCGATCATTATTATCACGAGCTCAAGGCCGATGTTTCCCCGGACTGCCCCTGCGAACCAATGAACGCCGAGGATCCCCTGTTCATCCTCTATACGTCCGGGTCGACCGGCAAGCCCAAGGGCGTGCTCCACACGACCGGAGGCTATGCGGTCTGGGTGGCGACGACCTTCCACTATGTCTTCGACTATCAGCCCGGAGAGGTTTTCTGGTGCGGCGCCGATATCGGCTGGGTCACCGGACACAGCTATATCGTCTATGGCCCGCTGATCAACGGCGCCACCGAACTGATGTTCGAGGGCATTCCCAACTATCCCGATTTTGGCCGCTTCTGGGAGGTCGTCGAAAAGCATAAGGTCAATATATTCTACACCGCGCCAACTGCGATTCGCGCGCTAATGCGCGAAGGCGACGGGCCGGTAAAAGCGCATGACCGCTCGTCGATCCGCCTGCTCGGCACGGTTGGCGAACCGATCAATCCGGAAGCCTGGCTCTGGTATTATAATGTCGTCGGCGACGGCAAATCACCCATCGTCGA
>NZ_JBALTF010000057.1:0-15208 GCF_036964675.1 Parasphingorhabdus sp.
GGCGCGACCAAATATGATGATATTGCCTATATGCAGGCACAGCTGCCGGACAGCATGACGCTCAACCATATGGAAGATGCGGCGCTTCTGGCTTTGCAGGGGCCCAAGGCAGCAGAAGCGCTGGCCAAGCTCGACATTCAGCCGCTGCAAGAGGGCTGGCCGCTGCCCACCGATCTCTACTTCATGGAAGCTGGTTTGTTTCAATGGCATGGCGTTCCGCTTGGCATAAGTCGCTCCGGCTACACCGGCGAGGACGGCTTCGAGATCAGCGTGCCAGCCGATCAGGCCGTGGCGCTCGCCAATGCGCTGACCGCTATGGACGAAGTACGGCCGATCGGCCTTGGTGCGCGCGACAGTCTGCGGCTGGAGGCGGGATTGCCGCTCTACGGCCACGACATGAACCCCGATATCTTGCCGGTCGAGGCCAATCTGAACTTCGCCCTGTCCAAGGCGCGCCGCGAGGAAAGCAATTTTGCCGGAGCCGAGCAAGTGTTGGCGCAATATCCCGATAAAGCTGCAAAAAAGCGGATCGGCCTGTTTGTCGATGGACGCCAGCCGATTCGTGAAGGCGCGGCAGTCATAGATGACACCGGCGCGACCATCGGCACTGTGACCAGCGGCGGCTTCTCTCCGACGCTCCAGCGCCCGATCGCCATGGCCTATGTGCCGATGGACCTGTCGGAAACCGGCACCGCCGTCACCATCGAACAGCGCGGCAAGAAAATCGCCTGCACCGTTGCCGACATGCCCTTTGTACCGCATCACTATTACCGCAAATCCAAGCCATAGATTGACAGCAAGAGGAAGTGACCATGAGCCGATATTTTACCGATGAACATGAATGGGTCGAGGTCGAAGGCGACACGGCGACCGTCGGTATCACCGACTATGCCCAGGAACAGCTGGGCGACATTGTGTTTGTCGAAGTGCCGGAAGTCGGCACGGAACTGGAACAGGGCGATGATGCCGCTGTGGTCGAATCGGTCAAGGCCGCCTCTGATGTCTATGCGGCGGTTTCCGGTGAAGTGATCGAAGTGAACGAAGCGCTGGAGGATGAACCCGGACTGGTCAATAGCTCGGCCGAGGAAGACGGCTGGTTTTTCAGGCTGACGCTCTCGGACAAGGACGAACTCGGCGATCTGATGGATGAGAAAGCCTATCGGGCTTTTGTTCGCGATCTGTGATGATTTCCCCCTCCTCTTCAGAGGAGGGGATCAAGGGGTGGTGGCGATGCTTTAGCATCGCTCGCGCAGCGACAAGCGGCACGGAACCACCCAGTTTGGCAGCAGCTTCATCCCACGGATGAAGCCAAGAGCCGCCAATCTCCCTCCTTTGAAAAGGAGGGGCTAAAGTGAAGGAAAGAACATGCGTTATCTCCCGCTGACTCCCGATGATCGGCAATCGATGCTGGCGACGATCGGCGCGCAATCGGTCGACGACCTGTTCGTCGATGTGCCAGAGGAGGCCCGGCTGACCGGGCCGATCCACGGCCTGCCGATGCACGCCGGCGAGATGGCGGTGGAATCGCATATGAAGGCGCTGGCGAAAAAGAACCATGCCGCCGGCGACATGCCGTTTTTCCTCGGAGCAGGGGCCTATCGCCATCATATTCCGGCGAGCGTCGATCATATCATCCAGCGCGGCGAGTTCCTCACCGCTTACACGCCCTACCAGCCTGAAATTGCGCAAGGCACGCTGCAGACCCTGTTCGAATTCCAGAGCCAGGTCGCGCGCCTGTTCGGTGTCGATGTCGCCAATGCCTCGATGTATGATGGCTCGACGGCTTGCTGGGAAGCGATCACCATGGCCCGCCGGATCACCAAACGCAGCAAGGCGATCCTCTCTTCCGGTCTCCATCCCCATTATGTTTCGGTCGCCAAGACCATGGCGAAATTCACCAAGGATAATCTGTCCTATGAAGCGCCGCGCCTTGAAGCCGGCACGGATGGCCAAAGCCTGCTCGACCAGATCGATGACGAGACCAGCTGTGTTGTCGTTCAATATCCGGATATTCTCGGCCGCATCGCCGATATGTCGGAGCTGGCGGCCAGGGCAAAGAAGCATAAAGCGATGCTGATCGCAGTGGTCACCGAGCCGGTTGCATTGGGCGCGGTCATGTCTCCGGGCGAAATGGGCGCGGATATCGTGGTTGGCGAAGGCCAGTCGCTTGGCGTCGGTCTGCAATTTGGCGGCCCCTATGTCGGGCTGTTCGGCTGCAAGGAAAAATATGTCCGGCAGATGCCGGGCCGGCTGTGCGGCGAGACCGTCGATGCCGAGGGCAAGCGCGGTTTTGTGCTGACCCTGTCGACCCGCGAGCAGCATATCCGCCGCGAGAAAGCGACCTCCAATATCTGTACCAACAGCGGCCTGTGCGCGTTGGCCTTCACCGCGCATATGACCTTGCTCGGCGAAAAGGGCCTGCGCCAACTGGCGATGCTCAATCATAAAAAGGCGGTGCAGACGGCGGATCGCTTGTCCAAAATTGACGGCGTCAGGCTGGTAAACGACAGCTTTTTCAATGAATTCACGCTGGTTCTTGATAAGGATGCTCGGTCCATTGTCCGGCAGCTTGCCGATCAAAGAATATTGGCCGGCGTGTCTCTGGGGCGGCTTTATCCGGACGAGGAACAGCTCGCTCACGGATTGCTGGTGGCGGTGACGGAAACGTCAACCGATAGCGAGATCGAGGCCTTGGCCACGGCTCTGGAAGGAGCCCTGTCATGAATATGCTCGCCGAAGGACGTCCGACCAAACAGGAAGAAAATTTGATCATGCCCGAACAAAATGCCATCACCACCCATACCGGCAATCGCGCGCTGATGGTCGACGAAGCACTGATCTTCGAAATCGGTTCGTCGGATCGCAGCGGCGTGGATTTGCCGGATGCCCCGCAGGTCGCAAGTCGTCTCGGTGGCCTCGAACGCAAGGCGCCGATCGCCATTCCCGGGCTTTCCGAAGGCGAAACGGTGCGGCACTATACCCGGCTCAGCCGCCAGAATTATGCGATTGATGTTGGCCTGTTCCCACTCGGCAGCTGCACGATGAAGCATAATCCGCGGCTCAACGAGAAAATGGCGCGGCTCAAGGGCTTTGCCGACATCCACCCGCTGCAACCGGTTGAAACCGTGCAGGGCGCTCTGGAACTGATCCATGAACTGGCCGAATGGCTCAAGCTGCTCACCGGCATGCCAGCGGTCGCGATGTCGCCCAAGGCAGGCGCGCATGGCGAATTATGCGGCATATTGGCGATCCGCTCTGCGCTGGAAGCGCGCGGCGACGCCCGTGAAGTAATCCTGGTGCCGGAAAGCGCCCATGGCACCAATCCGGCGACCGCAGCCTTTGCCGGATACAAGGTCGAGGATATTCCCGCCAATAAAGATGGCCGGGTCGATCTGGCGGCGCTGAAAGCGCGGCTCGGTCCCGACGTTGCCGGGGTGATGATCACCAATCCCAATACCTGCGGCCTGTTCGAACCGGATATGAAGGCGATTTCCGACGCGGTTCACGCTGCGGGGGGGCTTGTCTATTGTGACGGCGCCAATTTCAACGCCATTGTCGGCCGGGTCCGCCCCGGCGATCTTGGCGTCGATGCCATGCATATCAATTTGCACAAGACCTTCTCCACCCCCCATGGTGGCGGCGGCCCCGGTTCCGGACCGGTGGTTTTCTCCGAAGCGCTGGCGCCCTTTGCGCCGCTGCCGATTGTCGAGAAAACTGCCGAGGGTCACTTCCGGCTGGTTGAGGAAGAAACTGCCGATGAGCATCACGACAGCAGCTTTGGCCGGATGGTCGCTTTCCACGGCCAGATGGGCATGTTCAGCCGGGCGCTGACCTATATGCTCAGCCATGGCGCGGATGGATTGAAGCAGGTCTCGGAAGACGCGGTGCTCAACGCCAATTATATCCTGCGCAGTCTGGAAGATATTCTCGATGCGCCGTTCGCGAAGAGCGGCCCCTGCATGCACGAGGCTCTATTCTCCGACAAAGGCTTTGCTGACGGCCTCACCACGCTTGATCTCGCCAAGGGCATGATCGACGAAGGCTATCATCCGATGACCATGTATTTCCCGTTGGTGGTGCATGGCGCGATGCTGGTCGAGCCGACCGAGACCGAGAGCAAGGCGGCGATTGACCAGTTTATCGGTGCCTTCCGTTCGGTCGCCGAGCGGGCCAAGGCCGGCGATGAATCGCTGAAAACCGCGCCCCATTTCGCTCCGCGCCGTCGCCTCGACGAAACGCAGGCGGCGCGCAAACCGATATTGGTGTGGACGGAACCCGAGTTATTTGCTCAAGCGGCTGAATGAAGCGGGAGGGGACTCTGAGGGGAATAAAAGAACACGCTAGCTCCGTCATTGCGAGCGCAGCGAAGCAATCCAGAGCGTCTGCAAGCCGCTCTGGATTGCTTCGTCGCTGTCGCTTCTCGCAATGACGATCGTGACACCATGATTCACCGCCTGACCAATTTCTTTGCCCTGTGGACAATATTGGGGACAGCCTGGGCATGGTTTGTACCCGAACATTTTCTGTGGGTCGTCGACGGTCGCTTCCGGCCGCTCGGTCAGCCGCTGGTCAGCGTCATGCTCGGCCTGATCATGCTTGGCATGGGGCTCACCTTGTCCTTCGATGATTTCAAGCGGATCGCGAAAATCCCCAAATGCGTCGGGGCAGGGGTTGCCCTGCAATTCACCGTGATGCCGCTGGCGGGAATTTCGCTGGCCATGCTGTTCGGGCTGGAGACAGGGCTGGCGGTTGGCCTGATCCTCGTCGCCTGTTGCCCCGGCGGCACTGCGTCCAATGTTGTCGCCTATCTTGCCAATGCCAATCTGGCGCTGTCGGTGACCATGACCATGGTCTCGACCCTGATCGCGGTCGTGGCGACGCCGCTGCTGACCGGATTGCTCGCCGGTAAATATGTCGAGATCGACCAGTGGAACCTGTTCATCAACATGGTGTCGATCGTATTGCTGCCGGTGATCGCCGGGGTCCTGCTCAACCGCTATCTGCCGAAATTGACCGAGAAGATCGCGGTTATTTCACCGCTCGCCTCGGTGATCGTCGTGGTGCTGATCGTCGGCGGGATCATTGCCAATAGCAAGGCGCTGATCGAGCAACATTTCGGTGTGTTGATGCTGGCAATATTCCTGCTCCACGCCTTCGGTTTCGGCTTGGGCTATCTGATCACCAGGGCGATCGGATTTGGCGAGGAGGAGAGTCGGACGATCAGCATCGAGGTCGGCATGCAGAATAGCGGCCTCGGCTCCAGTCTGGCCTCCACGCCGACCTTCGCCGCGCAATTCGCCAACCCGATGCAGGCGGCGCTGGCACCGGTGCCGAGCGCCATTTCGGCGGTCTATCATGTCGTGATCGGCAGCTTTCTGGCCGCCATCTGGCGGCGGATGGTACTTGTCGGGGCAGATAAGTCCTGATGGATCCGCAACAACGCCATGCCCCCGCCACCATGCGCAACCGCGACGCGATTGTGGCGCTGCTGGAAAGGATTTTGCCATCCAGCGGGCTGGTGCTGGAAATCGCCAGCGGCACCGGTGAACATGCCGTCTATTTCGGCAAGACCTTTCCCGATCTCACCTTTCAGCCCAGCGACCCCGATCCGGCCTGTTGCCAGTCGATCGCTGCCTGGACGAAGCGCGAAGCGGTGGCCAATGTGCTGCCACCGCTGCAGCTTGATGCGCAGGCTGGGCAATGGGACATACCGAAACCGGCAGCGATCCTGTGTATCAACATGGTCCATATCAGCCCGTGGGAATCGAGCATCGGCCTGTTCGAAAAAGCTGGCTCATTGCTCGATCTAGACGCGCCGCTCTATCTCTATGGCCCCTATTTGCACGCTGATGTCGAAACCGCGCCGGGCAATATGGATTTCGAACGCAGCCTGAAAAGCCGCGATCTCCGATGGGGCCTGCGCGATGTCGCCGACATGGACGCGCTGGCGACGCGCACTGGCTTCGTCCGCGAAAGCCTGACCGAGATGCCAGCCAATAATATCTCGCTGGTGTACAGGAAACACGATTAAGCCCCTCCTTTTCAAAGGAGGGGTTGGGGTGGTTTCTCTCGTCGAAGAATGGCCCTCAGGTTGTCCCACCATTTCTGCCCGCTCCGCCGCAATTCGCTGACGCGAGCGATGCTGGCGCATCGCTACCACCCCAACCCAGTGTCAGGTGAAACGGCCCCCAGCCGTTTCAGATCAGTGCGGGGGACCGATCGACCTGAAACTTCTAAAAAGGAGGGGCTAAACACCGTTCTCCTGCCCGTCCCCCTTGCCTTGAACTAATCGCGCGATTAACAGGGATTCAAAATAACTAGGAGCGGGTATATGACGGAAACACGGCGCTGCATGGGATCTTCCATTGCCCACTGGGCTGCGAAAACCCCCGACAATATCGCGATCGACGATCCCGACGGCATGGTCAGCTATGCCGAGCTGGATCGCCGAGTAACCGAATATGCGAGCGCCTTCACCGGTGCCGGCCTGCACCAGGGCGACCGGATCTGCTGGCTGGGCAAGAATAGCGGGCTTTATTTCACCCTGTTTGCCGCCGCCAGCCGCGCAGGCATGGTGATCGCGCCAATCGGTTGGCGGCTCGCCGCACCGGAAGTCGCCTATGTATTGAAAGACACGCGGGCACCTTTGCTGATCTGCGAACCGGAATTTGCCGAAACGGCAAAAAATGCGGCGCAAGAGTCGCCCCACACCAAGGCGATAATCTGCACAAAGTCCGGCGCCGACCTGCCGACTCTTGCCGATTTTGTCGCCAATACACCGCCCGGCGATCTGCCCCAATGCGACCCGGCGGAAGGCGTGCTGCAACTCTACACCTCCGGCACTACCGGCAATCCCAAGGGCGCGGTGCTGACCAGTGATAATTTGTTCAAGCTGCGGCCTCTGGTCGAGGACAAGCCGGACCATGCCTGGATCGACCTGAAGCCCGGCGACAGCACGCTGGCGGTCATGCCCTGCGCCCATATCGCCGGCTCCGGCATCGGCCCGATCGCCTTCTACAATGGCGCGACGATGATGGTGATCCCGGAATTCCATCCCGACAAAGTGCTCGATTGCATCGACAAGGGGCTCAACCAGTTTTTCCTCGTGCCGACCGCGCTGCAGATGCTGGTCAACTGGCCGCGCGCGAAAGAGACCGATTTTTCCAGCGTGCGTTCGGTCACCTATGGCGCCGCGCCGATCCCGCTGGAACTGCTGCGCCAGTGCCTGCAGACCATGCCCAAGGCCTTGTTCTGCCAGCAATATGGCATGACCGAAACCACCGGTACGATCTGCATCCTGCCACCCGAAGATCATGATCCGGCCGGCAACGAACGGATGCGCGGCATCGGCATTGCGCTGCCCGGCGTCGAGCTGAAGATTGTCGATGAAAACCGGCAGGAAGTCCCGCCCGGCACGATCGGCGAAATCGCCACCCGCTCCGGCCTCAACATGCTGCATTATTACGACAATCCGGAAAAAACCGCGGAGACGGTCGACGCCGACGGCTGGCTTTATACCGGCGATGCGGCGATCATGGACCAGGACGGCTATTTCTATATCAAGGACCGGGTCAAGGACATGATCATCTCCGGCGGCGAGAATGTCTATCCGGCGGAAGTGGAAAATGCGATTTTCGGCCACCCGCAGGTCAACGAAGTCGCGGTGATTGGCATCCCGGACGCCAAATGGGGAGAGGCGGTCAAGGCCGTGGTTTCACCCAAGCCGGATGCGGGCGAGATAGACACAGACAGCATCATCGCCTGGGCCCGCGAACGGATCGCCGGCTTCAAGGTACCCAAGACCGTCGACGTAATTGCGGAACTGCCAAGAAACGCCAGCGGCAAGATCCTGCGCCGCGAGCTGCGCGCGCCTTATTGGGAAGGCAATGATCGCGGGGTGAATTAGCCTTCGACAAGCCCGGGCTTTAGTCGTCACTTTACAGCTTATTGGCAAATCTGCCGACCATTGTTGTCTACTCTGGCGAAGGCCGCTATCGTTGATAGCTGGTTCGCTCAATGATGTCCGATCCTGGTCAATCCCGCAAGACGAGAACCCTGGAGACAGATAAAACGAAGTGCGCCTGATTCCCCCAATTCCTCTCCCAAAAAAGGCAAACTCCCCCATGAGAAAAATAGCCCTGTCGGCCATCGCGATAGCGTTGGCCCTGCCGCTGCCTGCCTATGCGCAAACCGCTAATGAAAACGAGCGGCCGGATGCCAAACAAGGCTGGCAGTTCACAGTGTCGGTCGGCTCGATATATGCCCCCAATTATCGCGGCGATGACGACTATCAGCTGGGCATTTTTCCGAGCATTTCGGTCGAATATGACGATCTGTTTTTTGCCTCTATTCGCGGTGTCGGTCTCAACCTGATCAATCGCGACGGACTCAAGGCAGGGCCGATCATGAGATATGATTTCGGACGCGATGAAGATGGCAGCGGCCCGTTCAGTCTGAGCGGTGGCACCAATGATCTTATCGGATTGGACGATGTCGATGGCACGTTCGAACTCGGCGGATTTGTCGAATATTCAACCGGCAATGTCAGCGGCAAGGTCGAACTGCGGCAGGGCGTTAACGGTCATAAAGGCCTGCAGGGCGAAGCGCAGCTCAAATATGGCAACCGCTTCAAGTTCTTTGGCAGAAACGCTTTTTTCGCCGTTGGTCCGGAAATTTCCTTTGGCGACAGCAAGTATAATAGCGCCTATTTCGACATAAGCGCCATGCAGTCGGCTGCATCCGGCCTCTCCCAATATGACGCAGGCGGTGGGCTCAATTCCTATGGCTTACGCGGTTCCGTTGTTCTGCCGATGACCGACCATATGTCGGTGGTCGGATTCGCCGGATATGATCGTCTGAACGGCGACATCGCCAATTCACCGCTGGTGCAGGAACGGGGTTCGAAAGACCAGGCCTCGGTCGGGCTTCTCTTGAACTATCGATTTTAGGGAAATTGCGTGCGCCTTATCGTGAGGGCAATGATCGCCGGGAGGGAGGGGGGATTAGCCTTTGGCCTCGATCTGAAATTTTTGCCGATGAAAAAGGGAGCCGGATATCCCGGCCCCCTTTTTTAACGTGGTGGAAAAAATCCCTAACCGATAGATTTCATCAGCGATTTCAAGCCGCGAGATTGCTTGTTGCTACGCTCAGCTTGCGCCTGCGCCGCCTTTGTCGCTGATTCCAGGATCAGCTTCGGCAGCCGTTCTTCGAGTTTTTCCAGCTCGCCTTTCTTGAAGAAATCCTCAAATTTCGGATCATCAAGCGCTGGCAGGGCACCGACGATATCAGCCATTATCCGGCCATAAGCGTCGCCGATAATCCGGTCGAACTGGTCGCCGGACAGATCGCTGCCCTTGCCGGTCATGAAGTCGACCAGCGTCTGGCCTTCCTTGCTGTCGCCCAGTGCCTCGAGCAGCATGATCCGCGACTGGCCCGGGCCTTGCGCCTTGTCGAGCAACCCCATGATCACCTGGCCCAGGACATTGAAATTGCCGCGTTTGATGATCTCCGGCACTTCCAGAATTTCTTCCAGGATCAGCGGATGATAGCGGACCAGCGTCAGACGGAGGATATACCAGCAATAGCGCCGGTTGTTGGGTTGCAGCCAATTCACGATATTCTGGTAATATTTATAGATTTTCAGCAGATCGGCGGACGGCACGAAGCCGGCCCCGCTGCCCGTGCCCAGTCCCGTGCGTCCGGTGCCGGAGCCATCAAGATTGATATTCACATAATGATGCCAGGTCGCCTCGCAGACGATCCGCCCAGGCCGGGCCGATTGCCCGGATAGCGGGTTGGCGAGATGACCGTTGAACGCCGAGATCGCGCCGAACATCCGCGGTCTGACCGGTGGTTTCCAGTTGCCGTTCCTGACCGAACGCCCGCCGGAAACGGAAAAGGCGACGATCTCCGATCCGACCTTGCCACCACCGGATGCCGCGTTCGGGAATTCCGGAAAATTCATTCCGGCGACCGTATAGGTTCCGTTGAGCGCAGTGCTGTTGGCGGTCGCCGACACTTCATAGCATTCGCTTTCGTGCGGATGGTCGGGCAGCACATCAATATCGTTGGAAAAGGCGGCGGGATCGCCATCTTCTTTCGAAATCGATCCGCCATTCATCAACAGCAGCGGATGGATGGTTGCGGTCCAGTCGCCAAAGCCCGGCCCGGTCACCGCATAATTGGGATAGATGCGCTGGGGAATATTGTCGGATTGATCGTCAAATTCGTAAATATTATTGGCGCCGGGATTGACGATCGTGTCTATCCGGTCGAGCGCCGTCGGCAAGGCTTCCAGACCCATGGGAACATTCTGCCATTCGCGCATATGCCGGATCCGCGGCAGGTTCCCGGACATGGTTTTTCCCAAAGCCGCGTGATCCCCGGTGGCAAACACACCGCCACCGGCGTTCATGAAATCGGCCAGCACCGTGATTTCGGCATTGCTGATCGAACCGCTCGGATCGATCCCGAGCAACCAGATCTGGTCATAATTGGCCCGGGTAACGGCGGGGGTGGCGGTGGCGAAGTTGAAACTGGTCGCGACCGTATAGCTGACGCCATCGATCACTACCGGCGAGCTATGCCCGCCGCGATGCGCCAATGTCACCGCCGGGGTCAGCGTCACGCTGCTATGGGTTGCAATCGCTTCCACGAAGCGGCTCAGGCCAAAGCCACTGGTGCTGAAACCGAGACCGCCGTCGGTAACGATCAGGATTTTGGGCTTGCAGCGGGGGAGATAGTAAATGAGCGGTCTTGAAAGTCGGGAGACGACAAGACTCTCGTTCAACAGGCTGGTGAGTTTCATGATATAATCCTTGCTTCATCAAAGGTGCTGAACCATTTCAGACACCTGATGCGACCGGATTTTCTTATTATTTTGAAATGGCCTGCGAGACAGGACATGGGCATGATGTATATTTTTAAATATTGGCAAGATTGTATGAAATAGACACTGGATGCTGGTAAGAATGTAAATATATGGGATTATTAGTTATATTTTACTTGTAACCCCCAATGTCGGTCCTTCCCATGCTGATTACAAATGCCCGAGAGCCGCCTTTGCGCGCGCCATGCCCTCTCCCTGTTTCATCAAAAATTGACATTTATTTTCAAAAGCCTAGGTCTCGACCACGTTCACGTCCGTGTCGCGTCCGCCAACATAAGCAATCAACCGCAGCGGATATCCCAAAAGGGGGCCAAGACATGAAGATCACAGAACAGAAAACGCAAAACCCGGTAAACAAAAGAATATATGAGAAACCAATATTAATCGTCCTCGACGGTATAAACGACGGCACACATGGCAAAGCCTACCCAGCTACAGTGGAACGCGGCAGCCCTACCATCTTCACAGGCCCGAGCTGACTACATCATGACCAGCCGTTCAGGATGATCATCCTGAACGGCTATAAGAGGCATAATGGCCATTGGGCGAGGCAGGCAATATGTCCAGCCATGGGTCACGCGCTATCCGCTTCCCCAGCCGACCCTTCGCCCATGCTGTCGATCACCTGAAATATGCCTCAAGCACTGCCTGACGGCGGTGTTTTTTGTGAGAATATAGACCGTCCACTTTGCGCCTTCGGCATCCGAACCTGGGCGGACCGCTTCACCACCCAGTTGTTGCCGTCCAACATGGCCAAAGTTAAACTCCGCTTTCGGGATGTTGCGGTCAATCAAGCCCCTTTCACCGGAGCCCTAGACCTTAACCAGCATCTTGCCCGTGTTCGCGCCGGTAAACAGCCCGATGAACGCGTCCGGTGCTTTTTCCAGCCCCTCCATCACCGTCTCACGGCCCTTGACAGCGCCCGATGCAATCAGTTTCGCCATATCGGCATTGAATTCGGGCACTTGCGCGGCGAAATCGGGATAGAGGAAGCCTTCAATCTTTATGCGCAGGCCAATGATCATGGTCAGATATTGCATCGATTGCGGCTGTTGATCGTTGTAAACGTCAATCATCCCGCAAATCGCCACGCGCGCGCGTTCGTTGGAGCAGGCGAGCGCGGCATCGAGATGTTCACCGCCGACATTGTCAAAATAGACATCAACGCCGGATTTGCCGAGGGTTTTCAGTGCGGCGCGCAATTGCGGCAATACCGGACCGGACTTGTAATCGAGGCAAGCATCCGCGCCGATTTCCTTAACCCATGCACATTTGTCTGCGCCGCCGGCTGACCCGATTACGGTCATGCCCTTGGCCTTGGCTATCTGGGTAACGGTTGAGCCAACCGCGCCAGCCGCCGCAGATACAAAGATAGTTTCGCCTTCTTTGGCTGCACCGACTTTCAGCAAGCCAAACCAGGCGGTGCCTCCGGGCATGCCGATGATCGACAACCAATGTTGATCGGGAACACCGAGATCGGGAAGCTTCACCGGTGGCATTCCGCCTTCGGCAGGATTGCTGCCGCCAGCGACAGCAGTGTCGCGCCAACCCGCCATATGCAGCACTTTGCATCCGACTGGATAATCGGCGTTGTTGCTTTCGGTCACCGTGCCGACCGCACCGCCGGTCATTGCTTCACCTATACCGAATGGAGGCGCATAGCTTTTCACGTCATTCATCCGTCCGCGCATATAGGGGTCAACCGACAGCCAGCTATTTGTGATGCGATATTCGCCTTCGCCAAGCGGCGCATCCGTTGCCTCTATCATCTGGAAATTATCAGCCACCGGGGTACCGGCGGGACGACTCTTCAGGGCCCATGCACGCATATCAATGTCCTTTTTGGTTTCGTTTATCCATTGTTCTAGCTGGTATTTGCGGAATGCACCAACTTTGCGCGCGGTCAATTTCTCTCCAGCCAATATCGCGCCGGCAAAAGCCGCTTTTGAAATTCACTTTGTCCACCGTTTCATAGGCCTTTGTTTGCGCTTGGTTGTGTTCGCGGCCAAAGTCGTCACGTTTAGCACGCGACCACCATTGGCGACGAGTTCGCGATCGACGACGGCAGTCCCAATTTTCGGTGACAGTTTACTAAATGCACTCAAATCTAGCGTCCGCTTTCGGGCTGTTGCAGACATTAAAAGTCGGTCACCCCAATAGCCGCTTCCCACCCAGTTTCGGTCATAATCGATCGCCAGTTTCATGCACTCCGCAGCTATCCTCTCTCCCGGCATTGCCGACCTTGGACACCAATCTTGTGGGCTGAATGTACAGCCGAAAGAACCTTGCTGATCTCCACCAAACGAAAACGGTGGCTCAGTGATATTACTTATAAAAGCTGAATGCATGATCTGATATTATCGATTGGCGACCAGTGACGCCTTATCTCTGATTTTCGGAGCGGCTGGTTTTCATTTAGGAGAGCGGAATGCTCCAGAGGAGAATATCTATGACGAAGCGCCAATCCCGTCACTCTGACAACCGGTTAATCGACAAGGCGGGTGACCTGCCGACACCGGGGCAGGGCAGCAGATCCGGTGGCACTTTGGCCACGCGCGTCGGAACACGCGCGGAGCTGCAAGCGGCTTTGGGAGAGGAACCCTCAGTTGAGCGCGTGACTGGGAACGACAGTCCCCATGCAGATGCTGTGACGGGGCCCAAGTCCCGCACTAAATCCGCCAAGCCCAAGCAATAAAACCAATAATCATGCAAAGGAATTCAACATGCTTTACGGACTGGTAATTTTGCTTCTGGTACTTTGGGTTCTCGGTTTTTTCGCATTTCATGTAGCTGGCGGATTGATCCACATCCTGCTGGTCATCGCGGTGATCGTAATTGTCTACCAGTTCGTGACCGGTCGGCGATCGGTCTAGGGCGCGTTGACTAATGGGATTCCGATCTAGGCTACGCTGAGCACTGCTCCGCAAAACCTCTCCGACAACGAAGGCGGAGCGGTGCCTGCAAAACCGAGGGCGCAACAGAAATTTGCGTCAGCCTTGCTAACGGCTAAAGGAGATGAGAACGAAGTGAACGATACTCTGAACAGACGTGAAGCTGACCATCCTCGGGAGACCTATCAGACCCCTGCCAATGTCGTGAGTGACGATGATTTAAGTAGCAAGCAGAAGATCGACATTCTGCAATATTGGAAGACGGACGTAGACGGTCGGCTAAGGGCCCAAGGCGAGGGCATGGGAGGCAGTGACCCAATTAGCGCGGAGAAAGAGGCCGGGCTCGCAGATGAGATGCGCTTATTGAACCAGGCGATCGCTGGCCTCGAAGAATAACGGCTAAAGAACTTTTAGTTCCCAGCTCGCTAGGTCATTTAGGATTCGTGTCCCCCGTCGGCGATTTGGTCACAGTTTATCGATCCCTTTGACATCGGGCTGCCATCAAAAGCCTGCTGGACAGCCATCGATCTGCATTCACTTCCACCTAGGTCCGCTATTGCTTCTTGGCCAGCCGATAGCGGACCGTCTCAAATCCACCCAGTTCTCGCCGTTAACAAACGCGGGAAATAATGTCCGCTCTCGGGATAATACGGACATCACGCCAGCATTCGCTCAAAACCAGAACCGCACCCCGACCACATAGTTGGTAACGCTCGGATCCTCTCCGGCAAGCCGGGCAAAGTCGCGGCTGCCGCCGAATTTCCATTCCTGACTGATCCCGATATAAGGCGCGAATTCCCGCACGATTTCGTAGCGCAGGCGCAGGCCCATTTCGACCTTGTCGAGACCGGAGCCGATGCCCAGTTCCGGAATATCCTGTGCCGAAAGGTTTGCCTCGGCGCGCGGTTGCAGGATCAGCTTCTGGGTGATCCTCTGGTCATATTCCACCTCGACCCGCGCCGTCAGATCGCCCTTGTTCGACAGGAACATGGCGGCATCCGTCTCGAACATATAGGGCGCGAGTCCCAGGATGCCGACTGCCAGATGAGTGCGGCTCGGACCGGTCAGGTCCTGCCGGACACCGGCCTGCAAATCGAAAAAGGGCGCTATCGCGCGGCTGTACAGCGCCTGCACTTCGGCATGTTCGACCGGCTCGCCAAAACTGCCTTCGCCCTCGCTCTTGAACCAGAATTTGTTGAGGTCGCCGCCATAATAGCCCTGCACATCCCACAGATAGCCGTCCTTGCCGTCGCGCATTCGATATTCGGCGCGGTCGCCCTGGAACCAGAACAGCTGCATATTGCCATTCTCGTCATAAGTAGCATCGCGGGAGGCGCGCATCGCATCGGCACCCCAGATGCGATCGGCAGCATTGGGCGGGCCGGTTTCAACATTCGGCGTGACCATCGGACCGGGCTGCATGGTGCCC
>NZ_JBALTF010000057.1:15307-19324 GCF_036964675.1 Parasphingorhabdus sp.
TGATTCATTCCATCATGGTTCATCATGCCCTGATCCATTTGGCCCTGATCCATTTGGCCCTGATCCATTTGGCCCTGATCCATTTGGTCATGGTCCATCTGGCCATGATCCATCGGCGCAGCCTGTTGCTCGCCCTGATCCATATCCGCATGGTCCATCGCGCCATGGTTCATGGCGCCATGGTTCATCGCGCCATGGTCCATCGGTGCCGGCTTTGCCGGAGCAGCTTTGACCGCTGGCGTCTTGGTCTTTGGTTTCGCCGCCGCTGTCGCAGGCGCCGCTTTCGGCTTGGCCACAGCTTCGGGCGCCGGTTTGGCTTTCGCGACCGGTTTTGCCGGCATCGGCATGACATGCCCCTCATGCTGGGCGAGCGCAGGCGTCGAAGCGCCGAGCAACAATGCTATCATCAGCGCTCTCATGACGCCGCCCCTTCGGGAAAGGCGACGCTGACCGTCTGCATCATCCCGGCGTGCATATGATAGAGCAGATGGCAGTGAAAGGCCCAGTCGCCCGGCTCGTCGGTGGTCACGTCAAAACTGGCGCTGCTGCCCGGCTGGACAATCACCGTATGCTTTTTCGGCTGAAAATGGCCCTGGCCGTTGACGACCTCGAAGAACATGCCGTGCAAGTGGATCGGATGCGCCATCATCGTGTCGTTGACCAGCTTCACCCGCACGCGTTCATTATAGCCGAAGCGGATCGGATCATCGCCCACCGCGCTCATTTTCTTGCCGTCGAACGACCACATATAGCGTTCCATATTGCCGGTCAGATGCAGTTCCATCTCGCGGTCCGGTGCGCGCTTGTGATGATCCATCGCCAGTGATTTCAGCATCCGGTAATTGAGCACCCGGTGCGGCACAGCATCGAGGCCCAGCCCGGGAAAGCCGGTGCGGTCCTGCGGTGCCATCGCCACCATGTCGATGCCGGGCCCGACCTTCACCGTGTCGGGCAGCAGCGACGTGTCGCGCATGTTCATGCCGCTCATATCCATGCCTGCCATGTCCATCCCGGCCATATCATGACCGCTGTGCGCGTCGGCTGGTGCCGCTTCCGGCATGGCGTGACCCATTGCCGCATGGTCCATCTTGCTATGGTCCATGGGTTCGGACGGTTCTGCACCACCACCATGGTTCATGCCCATGTCCACCATCGTCAGCAGAGGCGGATCGCGCAGGGCAGGGAAGGCGGCCTTGCGTCCCGGCTGCGAGGTCAGCGAGGCTTGCGCCATGCCGCTGCGGTCCATGCTCTCCGCCGCGATCGCAAAGGCACCCGCTTCGGTCGGTGTGACAATCACGTCATAGGTCTCGGCAACGCCGATCTGCAGTTCGTCGACTTCGACCGGCTGCACATTCTGGCCGTCCGCCTGCACCACCGTCATCGGCAGGCCGGGCAGGCGAATATTGAAGAAGCTCATCGCGCTGCCGTTGATAATCCGCAACCTGACCCGCTCGCCGGGCTTGTAGGGCAGTTCCAGCCCGTCGTCCGGCCCGTGGCCGTTGATCAGATATGTATAGGTCGGCGCCGAGACATCGGCGATATCGGTCGGCATCATCCGCATCCGTCCCCACATCAGCCGGTCTTGCTCGCTCAACGGATAATCGTCCGTCGCACTGGTCTTCTGCATGCTGAAATAGCCTTCGCCGACCTTCAGCTTCTTCATGATCTGATGCGGATGCATCGGCGTGAATTCGCTCAGCAGGATGATATGTTCGCGGTCATATTCGACCGGATCGGGGCCAGCGGGATCGATGATGATCGGGCCATAATGGCCGACCTGTTCCTGCAGACCGCTATGGCTGTGCCACCAGTAAGTGCCCGACTGGCGCGGCGTCAGCGGCACGTCAAAGCGCGCGCCCGGCTTGATCCCGGGAAAGCTGATTCCCGGCACGCCATCAAACTGAAACGGCAAAAGCAGGCCGTGCCAGTGGACCGAGCTGTCTTCATTCAGCATATTATGCACGGAGAGCAGCGTCTTTTCGCCTTCCTTCAGCCGGATCAGCGGTCCCGGCACCGAGCCGTTGACCGCAATCGCATGGCCGGTGCGGCCGCCGGTGGCAAAACTGCCCTCGCCGATATGCAGGTCGATTTGCGCGCCGGACAGTTCAGATATGCCCTTGCGTACGGAACCACCATTGTGGCGGCCCATCTTGCCGCCGATATTGCCAGTGGCCCAGGCGGGCATCGGCAGCGCGGCCAGGCCACTCAACGCAGCGAGCGAGCCGATCATCGAGCGGCGGGAATATTTCATCTTGGAATTTTGCATAGCTTCATATATACCCCCATAGGGTATCAAGACAAGAGGGAAAATATGGCCAAAGGTGCAGTGGATCAGAAAATCACCCGGCTTCGGCGGATTGAAGGACAGGTGCGCGGCATCGCCCAGATGATCACCGAAGACCGCTATTGTATCGACATATTGCATCAGGTGCAGGCGGTGAAGGCCGCGCTGGCAAAGGTCGAGAGCCAGATATTGAAAGACCATGCCGCCTGCTGCGTCAGCGAGGCGATCGCGACCGGCAGTCCCGCCGAACAGAAAGAGAAATTTGACGAACTGATCGACCTGTTTGAGAAAGTGAAACGGTGACAAGATGGCTCGCCTCGCTGCTGCTGATGTTTATCCTCGCGACGTCGCTGCCCGCCGCTTATGCCCACGAAGCGCATCGCCAGGATATGAGCGACGCAGAGCTGGTGGAAATGCGGCAGGCTGCGGAGGAAGTGCATGACGGCGCAACGGGAACAACAGCTCGGGAGGCAGTCATTGCCGATCCAGCCAATGGCGCGATGTCAGCGGATATTCACAGCGAGATGATGTCGGACCATAGCGAAGCCGTCGCCTTCCACACCGCCGATTTTCTCGGTCGGCTGCATCCGGCGCTAGTCCATTTTCCGATTGCGCTGTTTCTGGCCGCCGGTCTTGCCGAACTCATATTATTCGCGCGTCCGGCATCGGGCCTGGAGCCGACCGTAAGATTTCTCGTTTATACCGGTGCAGCGGGCGGCCTGTTGGCCGCACTGCTGGGCTGGCTCGCGGCGGGTGTCAGAATGTCCGATCGCTCGGAAACGCTCGGCCTGCACCGCTGGACCGGCACCGGCATTGCTTTGGCGGGCATATTGGCTACGGCGATCATATATCGCGCGAAATCCGACCGCCTGCTGATCCGCCTGGTTCTCGCCGGAATCGCCATTGCGTTATTGTTTCAAAGCTATTGGGGAGCGGAAATGTCTCTCGGCCCCAACCACATGAATATGTGAAAGGAAAATTTGATGATCGGAGCTATTGCAAAATCGATGCGGGACACAAGCGCTGCCGGGCTGTTGCTGGTCTCGCTCGCGGCCTGTTCGACCGCAGTGCAGGCGGCAAGCTATACGATGTACCGGGACGCCGGCTGTGGCTGTTGTCTGGAATGGGCGGATCATGCCTCGGCTGGTCTGAATGCCGAAGTGACCGCTGAAAATGCCGATATGCAGATGGTCAAGGATCTGCACGGTGTGCCCAACGATCTGCGCGCCTGCCACACGATGATAGTCGAAGGCTATGTCATCGAGGGCCATGTCCCGGCTGAAGCGATTCAGAAATTGCTCCGCGAAAAACCGGAAAATGTGACCGGCCTCGCGGTTCCCGGCATGCCGGTAGGATCACCCGGGATGGAATATCAGGACATGAAACAACCCTATCAGGTGATCGCCTTTGGTCCCCAGGGCCAACGCGTATTCGCCAGCTATAATTGACCATCACAACCCCCAGAAGGAATTGAAAATGAACAGATTTACACTCTCGATCTCAGCCGCCGTTTTCGCGTTAAGCACCCCCAGCGCGGTTTTTGCCGAGCATCATGAAGGTGGTTCTGAAGCCCACAAGTGCGAGAAGACCGAAGATGGCACCATGAAATGCTGCATGACCGACAAGGACGGCAAAAAAGTCTGCCATATGATGGAAGGCGACAAGATGGACCACAGCAAGATGGACCACAGCAAGATGGATCAGGGCAACATGGACCATTCAACGATGGACCA
>NZ_JBALTF010000058.1:0-5611 GCF_036964675.1 Parasphingorhabdus sp.
ATATAAATCAAACAGATGATGCCAAACATTCACCAACGTGAAAACCGCATCTGTCTCAAATTATATGACAACGGACACTTCACCATGACCATCTCCCTTTCCGATCCGTTGACACTGCCCTGCGGTGCCACCCTGCCCAACCGGCTCGCCAAGGCCGCAATGACCGAAGGCATGGCAAGTCCGGACGGTGTTCCCACAGCGGAACTGGAACGGCTTTACGGGCTCTGGTCGGACGGCGGCGCGGGGATGCTGCTGAGCGGCAATATCCAGATTGATCGTGATCATCTGGAGCGGCCGGGCAATGTTGTCATCGATAGACCGGCGGATGACGCAATGATGGCCGCGCTGACAAGCTGGGCGCAAGCCGCCACCCGCAATGGCAATCATTTCTGGGCTCAGATCAGCCATGCCGGGAGGCAAACGCAAAGCAATGTCAACCAACATCCCAAGGCACCATCGGCGATCAAATTGGGACTGCCCGGCGGACAATTTGGCGAACCGGTTGCGCTGACCATCGGAGAGATTGAAGAACTGGTCGACGGCTTTGCCCTGGCCGCCAAAACCTGTCAGCAGGCGGGCTTTACCGGCGCGCAAATCCATGCCGCGCACGGCTATCTACTGAGCAGCTTCCTCAGTCCGCGATCCAACCAGCGTAGCGACAAATATGGCGGCAGTCTGGAAAATCGGGCACGATTCCTGCTCGCCGTGGTCGCCAAGACCCGCGCTGCCGTCGGTCCCGATTTCCCGATTTCGGTCAAGCTGAACAGCGCCGATTTCCAGAAAGGCGGGTTTAATTTCAAGGATAGTCTACAGGTGGTCCAGTGGCTGGAGGATGCCAGCGTCGATCTGGTCGAAATATCCGGTGGCACCTACGAACAGCCGGCGCTGATGGGGGCGGACGGGATCGAAGAGAAAGAAGAGCAGAATGTCGCGCCGTCAACCAAGGCGCGCGAGGCCTATTTCGTCGATTTCGCAACGGCGATGCAGGACGCCGTCATGGTTCCGCTGATGGTGACCGGCGGGTTCCGGACCCGCGCGGCGATGGAATCCGCGATCGCCAGCGGCGCCGCCGATCTGATCGGCCTCGGGCGTCCGATGTGCGTGATGACCGATGCACCGAAGCAGCTATTGGAAGGCCTGGAGGCATTGCCACGGTTTGAGGACAGGCTCCATCTGCTCCCCGACTCGCTGGGCTTTCTGATGCGTTTCCAGATGGTCAAGGCGGTTGCCAGTTTCGCCGTCATCTTCTGGTTTTACGAACAGCTGGAAAATCTCGGCAAGAGCGGGACAACCGATCCGAAACTCAGCGTGTTCAAGGCATTCCGCGCGGTCGAAGCACGCAACAAGCGGATATTGGCGGCGCGCAGCCCGGACTGACCCGGGGCGGCGTTTCGCGGTTAGGGATGGCCAGCGCTAGATATTGGTGCTGGTCGGGATCTGGCTCGGCTGCAGATGGACATAGGGATGCATCCGCCGCTGGTTGCGCGCGATGATCCTTGATTCCACCGCTCTTAGTCCGGCCTGGAAGTGAGCCAGCGGTCTTTCATCCCCGATATTCGCGGCAAGCGGGCGACAACGACGGATAACTGCCTTTAAGGAGGCCTTTACACATCGCTGATATGACCACTCCATGCAGTCAGCCAGCCGACAGTTCCTGCAAAGGCTCATCCCGCCGATCCCGCCTGCTGTCCGGGACGAATTTGCCATATTGAGCGCCACCCGCCTGCAAAAACAGTCGCGCGCGCTATTTCTGGCAATGTTCCTGACCATCCCCTTCGTGCTCTATGCCTCCAGCACCGGTGCCGAACCCTGGATCCGCTATGGCATGCCGCTGGCGATGGCCAGTTTTTGCCTGATTGGTTTCATCTCGCTGATCAAGGACCGCAATGCGTGCGACAGTCCGGATCTGGCGCGCAAATTTATCGCCGAAGCGACGTTTTTTTCGGCAACCATCTGCGTCCTCGTCAGCATCTGGTGTGTGCTCAGCTGGGTCAATGCGCCAGCCGATATGCAGCTATTCTATCCCTTCACGCTCGCCATGGGTTCGCTTACGACGATCTATACGCTGGCGACGATCCGGTTGGCGGCGGTCCTCAACATCATCATCGGGATCGTCCCGATCACCATCATCCTGCTGTTGTCGGGTGATCCGCTCAGCTGGTCTGCGGCGGCCAGCCTGATCATGGTGACAACATTCCTGTTCCGGCTGATCACGCAGCAGAATGACCAATTTATCAACCTGTTGCTGTTGCAACATGAGATGCGCGAACTGGCGCATACCGATCCGCTGACCGGCCTGTTCAACCGCCGGGTATTGGGCGAACATCTGGAACGCCAGATTGCCGAGGAAGATCACCAGCGCGCATTTACCGTTGCGTTGATCGATCTCGACGCATTCAAGCCGATCAATGACCAGTTCGGTCATGCCGTCGGTGATCAATTGCTGGTGGAAGTGGCGAACCGCCTCCAGCGGGCCTGCGGCAAAAATGGTATCGTCGCGCGTATCGGTGGTGATGAATTTGCCATTTTACTCTCGCCGGATTCGGCCATATCCGCTTCGGCCTGTGCAGACCATATGCTGGCTGCGCTGGTTCCTCCCTGCATCGTTCAGGATCATGTCATTCGGGTCCAGGCGAGTATCGGTATTGCTTCCTGGCCGAGAGACGGAATTACGGCGAACAGCCTGCTCGAGGCTGCCGACAAACAGCTTTACGCCGTGAAAGATCATGCCACCGAAACACAAGCCTTCGTTTCAAAAAACAGACAGAAACTGCGCTCTACAAACGGATAGCGGCAGCTCGGCCCGTCCGGGCTAGCCCAATTCCTCTTCCCGCAGCGCCTTGCGATCCAGTTTGCCGATCATGGTTTTGGGCAGGCTGTCGCGGATCACCACATCCACCACCCGTTCGTGCTTGCCGAGTTGCGGATTGAGCCAGTCTTTCAGTTGTTCGCTGGTAACCGTCATGCCCGGTTCCAGCGCGACATAGGCCTTGGGGCTCTCGCCACGATAGGCATCGGGGACGCCGATCACCAGGGCTTCCTTGACCGCTTCATGCTTGTACAGCACCTCCTCGACCTGACTGGGGAAGACCTTGAAGCCGCCGACCGCGATCATGTCCTTCAGACGGTCGACAATCTTGATATAGCCATCCTCGTCGATCGTCGCGACATCACCTGTGCGCAGGAAACCGTCAACAAACACCTTTTCATCTTCCTCCGGCAGGTTCCAGTAGCCCTGCATCACCTGCGGGCCGGAGAATATCAATTCGCCCGGTTCTCCCTCGGGAGCAGGCTTTGTCGGATCGCCCTTGTCGACCAGCTTGACCAAAGTCCCCGGCACCGGCTGACCGATGGTCCCGGACTTGTTGAGCCCTTCATAGGGATTGGCGCTGACCACGCCGCAGCTTTCGGTCAGGCCATAGCCTTCGACCAGCTTGGCACCGGTCTTTGCCTCAAATTTCTTCTTCAGTTCCATCGGCAGGGGAGCGCCGCCCGAGACACAGACCTTGAGCGAGGAAAAGTCGGTCTTGTCGATATCGGGATGGTCGAGCAAAGCCTGATACATGGTTGGCACCCCGGGCATGGCGGTAATCCTGGTCCGGGTGATCGCCTTCAATGTCTGCTTCGCGTCAAAGCGCGGCAGCATGACAATTTCGCCGCCGCGTTCGACCGTGCGGTTGAGCACAGCGCTGTTGGCGAAGACATGGAAGAAGGGCAATACGCCCATCAACCGGTCAACCTCGTCGATAAACGGGTCGATGCTGTTGATCTGCCGGGCATTGGCGGTCAGATTCTGGTGGCTGCACATCGCACCCTTGGGCGTACCGGTGGTGCCGCCGGTATATTGCAGCAGGGCAATATCCTTGTCCGGCCGGATATTGGGAGCCTTGTAATTGCCGTCATTGTTGATCAGGTCGGAAAAGGGAGTGATCCGGTCATCCTCGGGTTGCGGGCTGTTCTCCTTACGGCGGAACAGCGAATAGAACAGCGCCTTGCCCGCCGGCAGCGCCCCGGAGATGCTGCCGACCACCAGTCGTTCGAGACTCGATTGTTCGAGCACCTGATAGGCGGTCGGGAACAGGGCGGTAGCAGATAGCGTGAACAGAATCCTGGTACCGCTGTCCTCTACCTGATGATTCAGCTCATCGACCGTATAGAGCGGCGAGAAGTTCACCACCGTCGCGCCAATCGCCATCGCACCATAATAAGCGCTGACATAATGCGGCACATTGGGCAGGAACAGACCGATCCGGTCGCCTTTGCCGATTCCCAGATCCTGAAGCCCCTTGGCGACACGGACCACCCCGGCGGCCACTTCGCCATAGCTATATTTGCGGCCCATGAAATCGAGCAGATTGGCATCGCCGCGCCGACCGGCCGAGCGGAAGAACATTCCGGGCATCGACAGCGGCGGATAGAACTGGTCCCACTGGGTGGGATGGTTATAGCGCGATTTCCAGATCGGTGGCTGGTCGGGATATGTTTCAGTCATTGACATTTGTGTAAGTGAACCCGGCTGAACTGACAATGAAAATTGCGCTATAATTGGTTCATATTTGGTTCCCTTTCCTTTCGCCGAGCGTGTAGGGCCAAGCGCCATGGCCGAATCCAAAACCACCCCCGCCGCGAAGTCCTCGCTGGTCTTCGTTTTTCTCGTCGTGCTGATCGACATGCTCGGCTTTGGCATCATCATGCCGGTCCTGCCGACACTGATCACCGGCATCACCGGCAGCTCGCTTTCCAGCGCTGCGGTCTATGCCGGCTGGCTGGCGTTCGCCTATGCCGCGATGCAATTTGTCTTCGGCCCGATTGTCGGCAATCTGTCCGATCACTATGGCCGGCGTCCGGTGCTGCTGGGCGCGCTCGGCGGCTATGCCATCGCCTATGTCCTGATGGGATTTGCGCCATCGCTTTTCTGGCTGTTTGTCGCGCGGATCATCGCCGGGATCATGGGGGCGAGCTTCAGCACCGCTTATGCTTATATCGCCGACATCACCCCGCCGGAAAAACGCGCGCAGAATTTCGGACTGATCGGCGCCGCCTTTGGCCTGGGCTTCATCTTCGGCCCGGCGATTGGCGGCATATTGGGTGAATATGGCACCCGCCTGCCCTTTTTTGCTGCGGGATTTCTGGCATCGCTCAATCTCCTGTTCGGGTTTTTCATGCTCAAGGAAAGCCTGCCGCGAGACAAACGCCGCAAATTCGATATCGCGCGCGCCAATGCTCTGGTCGCGCTCCGGGGTCTCCACGGCCAGAATAAGGTCGTTATCTGGTATGCCGCCGCGCTCACCGTCTGGATGACGGCGCATGTGGTTTATCCGATCATTTTTGCCTTTTACGCGATGGAAGCCTTTGGCTGGAGCGCTCTTACCGTCGGACTGGCACTAACCTGTGTCGGCATCGGCGCGGCGATCGTCCAGGGTCTTTTGATCCGGGTGCTGATCCCGCGCATAGGCGAACGCAATGCCGTCATCATCGGCGCGATCAGCATGGCGGCCAGCACGATGGTCTATGTGATCGCGGGACCGGACCAGGGCTGGCTGATCTTCATCGCCATTCCCATCGGTGCGCTGCAGGGTCTGTTCCAGCCCTCGATCAACGGCTTGATGAG
>NZ_JBALTF010000058.1:5711-19287 GCF_036964675.1 Parasphingorhabdus sp.
CGACTGAGGCGCTGCCAAGCGCTGCAATATCCGTCTTTGCCGGGGCTGGCTAGCGAGCGCTATACCAGGCCGTGCCATCCTTCATTTCAAGCTCGGCGCGGCCAGTATATTGCAGATGCCGGAGCGTCGCCATCGCCTCGCCGCTCGCCATGCCGATAACATCGGGGGTGATCGGACGGCGGAACAGATAGGGGAAGCTGTCGACCACCCGCTTGGGGCTTTCACGCAGGCCCTGCTCCAGATCATCGAGCGCTTCATTATGGCGCTCGGCCAGCGCGTCGAGCCGCTGATGCGCACCAAGAAACGGGCGGCCATGGGCGGGGAGGATGAGCAGATCATTGTCCAGTTCGGCGCGAAAATGCGCGATACTGGCTAGCCATTCGCCGAGCGGATCGCTGGTCGGTTCGCTGAGCATGGTCGAGATATTCGAGGTGATCCGCGGCAGGATCTGGTCGCCGGAGATCATCACCTTGGCCTTGTCATCGATCAGACAGGCATGTTCGGGCGTGTGGCCATTGCCGATCATCACCCGCCATATATGATCGCCGGTCGTCACCCGGGTGCCCTCTTCCATCCGGACATGCCCGATTGGCAGATCGGAAACGGCGCGGGCGAAACGACCCCAGCCCTTTTCGGCAAATTCGTCAATCAGATGCTGATCCCAGCCGCAGAACCGCCATTCGTCGAGCGCCTCTTCCGGCACGCCGTCGCGCTTGTCGGCGAGCAGCATGCGGGTGAGCAGCCACTCTGTCCGGTTCATGTGCAAGGGCGCCTTGAACCGCTTGGCCAGCCAGCCGGCGCAGCCGACATGATCGGGATGATAATGGGTGACGATGATCTTGGTCGCGCTCTGCCCCTGCAGCGCGCCCGCTTCAAACAGATGTTTCCACGCCTCGATCACCTCGGACATGAACAATCCGGTATCGGCGATCGCAAATCCGGCGCTGCCATCGGCATGTTGATCGGCCAGCACCCAGTTGTTGATATGGCCGAGCGGGCCGGGCACCGGTGTCCGGGTCCAGCCGATGCCGGGCATCAGTTCGAAATATTCGCCGAATTTCGGCTCATAATCGCCAAGTGGATAGGTCAGGCCATCCGATTCAATCGGATCAAAGCCATGATCGGCGAGCATGGCATCATAAGCGGGTGGTTTTCGGGGAGCATCCATGGATATGCCATAGCCCCTCGGTCACCGGAAAGGCAAGCCGGTTTAATCGGCTGGTTAAATAGCCCGGTGCAACCGGTCAGGCTGCTATCAGCTCACACCAGCAACGAATACGAAAACCAGCGCCATCGCGCCGAAAATAGCGATTGCCGCCAGCTTCATCAGCCGCAGCCTGCCGGAATTTTCTTCACTCATATTCACCTCCCCTTTTGTCGATATCCGGGAAGTATGAACGATCAGCGGTCCTTGAACAATGTTTCAGCCGTATGCTCGACCGGTGCGTCTTCTTCGCCTGTTTCACCCGACAGGGCGGCTTCTGCATCACGAGCCGCTTTTGCGCGTTCTTCGTGCAGTTCGGCAATCAGCGCTTCCTTGTCTCCGCCCAGCTTGGTGTCATCTGCAATTTCCGGCTCGATACCAGCCTTTTTCGCGGCCTTGGCAACAACTGCATCGAGTTCGCGCTGCGAACAGAGGCCCAGGGTCACCGGATCTTTTGGTGCGATATTGGCGATATTCCAATGCTCACGATCGCGGATGGCACTGATGGTTGTCCGGGTGGTGCCGATCAGCTTGCCGACCTGGGCATCGGAAATTTCCGGGTGATTGCGCAGCAGCCAGGCGATGCCATCGGGCTTGTCCTGACGCTTCGAAACGGGTGTATAGCGGGGTCCCTTGGTCCGGCGTATCTGGTCCGGTCCCTTTTGGATGACCATCCGGTAATCCGGGTCTTTCTCGGCTTTTTCGATTTCTTCATGGGTCAGTTCGTGCGCCTGTACCGGATCGCGTCCGGTATATTTGGAACTGGCAAGATCATCCGCCATCGCGTTGACTTCGAGAATGTGGATCCCGCAAAATTCGGCGATCTGGTCAAAGCTGAGCGCCGTGTTGTCGACCAGCCAGCTAGCGGTTGCATGCTGCATAAGAGGAGTTGCTTGTTCGGCCATGATGGCATCCTTCCAGTAGCTGGCGTTTCTGGGCCAGCGGCAATATAAAAATAAAGGGCCGCCCCCTTGCGGAGACGGCCTGTTGGTAGCTTATGTAGGATGTTTGGAGGGAGTCGGCAAGATATTTGGCTAAACCCGCGCAAATATTGCCTTTGCGAGGATCCGGCGCGACATATGACATTGCAGATTCCGGTCCTGTGAAACCAGACCATTGAAAAACTGGCTGGCGCTCGCGTCCCAGCTATATTTCCTGCCAAGCGCGATACAATCGGCGGAATCCAGAGTCAGCGCGCGCTGGATCGCGGCGTTCAGATCGTCGTCCATGGCTCCGCTTTTCACCGTCAAAATGTCGATCGGGCCGGTCGCCGGATAGGCCGCCACCGGCGTACCGCTGGCCAGCGCCTCGATAATCACCAGACCGAATGTATCAGTCTTGCTGGGGAAGACAAATACATCCGCTCCGGCATAATAGCCGGCCAGCTCCGGGCCCGATTTTCTGCCGACAAAATGGACCTCGGGATGACGCGCTTTCAAACCCTCCAGCGCCGGTCCATCACCGACCACGACTTTCGAACCCGGCTGATCGCTGTCCAGAAAGGCTGCGATATTTTTCTCGATCGCCACCCGCCCGACATAGAGCTGGATCGGCCGCGCCAGTTGGCGATATTCTGCGGGCGGCGGCACATCGGCACGGAAATTTAGCAGATCGACGCCGCGGCTCCAGTGATGGATATGGGCCAGCCCTTCGCGCTGCAGCTGATTGCGAACGCTTTCTGTCGAGACCATGATTGCCTCCGATCCACGGTGAAACCAGCGGATATAGGGCCAGAACAGACGCGGTGACAATTTTGTTCTTTTGGCGATATATTCCGGGAACTGCGTGTGATAAGCGGTTGTAAATGAACGACCTTTCCTTTGGCACCAGCGGCGTGCCTGGATGCAGAGCGGGCCTTCGGTGGCCAGATGCACAGCGTCCGCACCAAAGGCCTCGATCCGCTTGCCGATGGTTCGGGCCCGGGCAAAGGCCAGACGAATTTCCGGATAGCTTGGCGCGGCGATCGAGCGATATTGGTCTGGCGAGATCACCAGTATCTCATGTCCCCGATCGCGCAACAGCCCGATAACCGTATCCAGGGTTCGCACCACACCATTGACTTGCGGATGCCAGGCATCCGTGACCAGGGCGATCTTCACGCCGCCTGATCCATGCCGCCGTCTACCGATGTCAACCTGGCCGGCTGTTCTTCGCGTTCCTTGCGCGCCTTGATTTCGTCTGCCCAGTGGAGAATTTGCATCTGGCCGTCGTCGCATTCGACCAATGCGGTGCAGCCTTCCACCCAGTCGCCGTCATTATAATATTCAATGCCCTTGATCATGCGATGTTCGGCGGTGTGAATATGGCCGCAGACCACGCCGTCGACGCCGCGACTTTCGGCCGCCTTGGCCACTGTTTCTTCGTAGCGGCCGATGAACTCGACCGCATTTTTGACCTTGTGCTTGGCCATTTTGGACAGCGACCAATAGGGAAGGTCCAGCCAGTTGCGGACCTTGTTGACCAGCCAGTTGACCCGCATCAGCGCCACATAGGCGGCGTCGCCGACAACCGCGAGCCAGCGATGGGCGAGCATCACCGTGTCGAATTCATCGCCATGCAACACCAGCAGGCGGCGGCCATCGGCGGTTTCGTGGATCGCCGAACGCCGGATTTCGACGCCGCCGAAATTCAGCCCGGTGAACTGGCGGAACATCTCGTCATGATTGCCGGGAATATAGACGATCCGCGTGCCGCGCCGGGCCCGTTTCAATATGCGCCAGAAGATATCATTATGGCTATCCGGCCAGAAAAACCGCTTCTTCATCCGCCAGCCGTCGATAATATCGCCAACCAGATAGAGGGTATCGCTATCCACATGATCGAGAAAATCGATCAGCAGATCGGCGTTACAGCCGCGGGTGCCGAGATGGATATCGGAAATCCAGATCGTCCGATATCGGGTCCGGTCCCGGGTATGCACCCGTGGCTTGTGCTTGAGGCGCGCTTCATAGCGATCGGCGTCGAGCAGCGGAATATCGGCTTTGGTAAAGGGGGAAAAATACTTGGCCATAAAAACTCCCATGGAAACTATCCATAGGCGTGGCCTTACCCTTTGATTGTTACAGCGCGATTCCTATTTTATGAAGCTTTAATGACGCAAAACCTGGGTTTTCAGAAATGTTTGCACCTGTTTTTGCAGGTGCGGAACGGCGCGATCACTGGTCAGAAATTCAGCGACCGGCATGACGTGCCAGTCCTGACCCTCATCGCCAAAGACGATATCGTCCAATATCTCGGGTGACAGGCGGCAGACGAAGAATAGCGCCACATTGCCCGACCCGCGCCAATTTGGATAGGTTTGTACATGTTCAAACGCATCAATCGCGATGCTTATGCCGAATTCTTCAAATGTTTCGCGGGCGACGCATTCGGCGCCGCTCTCGCCATTTTCACGTCCGCCGCCGGGCAGATCCAGCATGTAGGGGAAAGGAATGTCCGGCTTATTGTCCCGGCGATAGACCAGAATATGATCGTCAATGAACAGCGCGACTTTCGCGCCGTGAAAATCAGGGTCGTAAAAATCAGCTTCGCCGCTCACGATCCTATTCTCGGCCATATTGGGCCTATTCGACGATCAGCACGATCTTGCCGATATGATCGCCGGCTTCCATATGGGCATGGGCCTTGGCGGCATCGGCAAGCGGAAAACTCTCGTCCATCACCGGCCTCAGCTTGCCCGATTCCACATCCGGCCAGACATAGCGATATAGCTCATCGGCGATCAGCGCCTTGCGCTCCGCCGACTGCGGCCGGAGAGTCGAGCCGGTGAGGATCAGCCGTTTCATCATCACATGCGCCATGTTGATCGTCGCCTGCAACCCGCCTTGCACCGCGATTGTGACATGACGGCCATCTTCTTTCAAACATTGCAGATTGCGCGCGACATAGTCGCCGGCAACCATATCGAGGACGATTTCAACCCCTTGCCCATCGGTGATCTTGTTGATCTCCTCGACAAAGTCCTGGCTTTTGTAATTGATCGCATGATCGGCACCAACTTGCTTGGCAGCGGTGCATTTCTGATCGCTGCCACAGGTCACGATGACATTCAGGCCAAAAAGCTTGCCGAGCATGATCGACATTGTGCCGATTCCGCTGGTGCCGCCATGGACCAGCACCGTTTCGCCTTCGCGGGCAAAGCCACGGTTGAACAAATTGCCCCAGACGGTGAACAGAGTCTCTGGCAGCGCCGCCGCTTCCACCATGGTCAGGTTTTCCGGAACCTCGAGACATTGTCCGACCGGCGCAACACAAAATTCGGCATAGCCACCGCCATTGGTCAGCGCACAAATCTTGCGACCGATCCATTCCGGCCCGACGCCCTCGCCCAGCGCCACGACGGTACCGGACACTTCCAGGCCCGGCAGCGGCGACGCCCCCGCAGGCACCGGATAAAAGCCCATGCGCTGGATAACGTCCGGCCGGTTCACCCCGGCAGCGGCAACGCGGATCAGCACTTCGCCTTCATCCGGCTTTGGAATGGCCACGCTTACAGATTTCAAGACTTCGGGTCCGCCTGGTTCGCTGATCGCGATGGCGGTCATTTCTTTTTGCAACAATTCAGATACGGCCATTGAATAACCCCCAGGAGATTTGCGACGTCCCTTATTTCCGCCCCTTATTGACAGCAAAGCACAGGCGGTCAACATTAGGCTGCAGGAGGCATGTCGATTCATGGATGATGACGAAAATTTACCGCGCAATGCCAATGATCCCGTGGCCTTGCTGGTCAAACAGGATCTGGACCCGTTATCGGTAGACGAACTGGATCAACGGATTTCCTTGTTGAAATCGGAAATAAGTCGCTGTGAAGCGAAGAAAAGCTTTGCAGTGACCCACCGGGCCAGTGCTGAAAATCTGTTCAAAAGGTGATATATGCTAGCTTTCGCTAAAGCATTTGTTAACCTTGTTTCATAATAATTGGGTTCAGGCGTTCCATTTTGGACCGTATAGGAGAAGAGAGACGAAAAACTGGCAGCTTTGGCCGGTTGGTTGCAGATCAAAGACTCGGTGCCCTTGACGTTTAAGGCCCGGCTCACGATCTAGAGGGCAAGCAATTTGGTTAAAGCCCGAAACCGGATGCAACAGCATCTGCTTCGGCAACCGGGGCGTTAACAGCGTCCCAATTTTGGAGTAAAGTATATGCCATCATTCGCGGAATCGCTCGAGAAAACCCTTCATCAGGCGCTGAAAAATGCTGCTGATCGCAGCCATGAATATGCGACACTGGAGCATCTTCTTCTCGCTTTGATTGACGATGGCGATGCCTCTCAAGTGATGAACGCCTGCGGAGTCGATCTGGGTGAACTGGAAGACGCCGTCATTCTCTATCTCGACAGCGAACTGGATTCGCTGAAGGTCGAGAAGGCGATCGACCCCTCCCCCACTTCCGGATTCCAGCGCGTTGTGCAGCGGGCAATCCTGCATGTTCAGTCGTCCGGCAAGGATGAAGTCACCGGCGCCAACGTGCTGGTCGCACTGTTTTCCGAACGCGAAAGCTATGCGGTCTATTTCCTCCAGCAGCAGGATATGAGCCGTCTCGACGCGGTCAGCTTCATCAGCCATGGCGTCGGCAAGGGTGGTCAGACGGCCGAACCGGCCGAGCTGTCCGGCATGGAAGGCGAGGAAGACAAGAAAGAAAAGAACAAGAAAGAGACGGCACTCGACCAGTTTACCGTCAACCTGAACCTGAAAGCCGCAGATGGCCGCATCGATCCGTTGATCGGACGGCAGGCGGAAGTCGACCGTACGGTCCAGATATTATGCCGGCGGTCAAAGAATAATCCGCTTTATGTCGGTGAACCTGGCGTCGGCAAAACGGCGATTGCCGAAGGTCTGGCCCTGCGTATCGTGCAAGGCAATGTGCCGGAGGTTCTGCTTCCCGCAGTCATCTACTCGCTCGACATGGGTTCGCTGCTGGCCGGAACCCGCTATCGCGGTGATTTTGAAGAGCGGCTGAAACAGGTTGTTTCCGAGCTTGAGAAAATGCCCGATGCGATCCTGTTTATCGACGAAATTCACACGGTGATCGGTGCCGGCGCGACCAGTGGCGGCGCGATGGATGCATCGAATCTTTTGAAACCGGCGCTTTCCGGCGGTATCATTCGTTGCATCGGATCAACCACTTACAAGGAATTCCGCAACCATTTCGAGAAGGACCGCGCGTTGCTGCGGCGATTCCAGAAAATCGATATCAACGAGCCATCGGTCGAGGATACGATCAAGATTCTTGCCGGCCTGCGCGGCGCTTTCGAAGAACATCACAAGGTCCGCTATTCGCCGGATGCGCTGAAATCGGCGGTGGAATTATCTACCCGCTATATCAACGACCGCAAACTGCCGGACAAAGCGATTGACGTGATCGACGAAGTCGGCGCGATGCAGATGCTGTTGCCGCCTTCGCGCCGCAAGAAAATGATCACTTCCAAGGATATCGAGGCCGTAATCGCGACGATGGCGCGGATCCCGCCCAAATCGGTGTCCAAGGATGACAAGAAGACGCTCGAGAATCTGGAGAAGGATCTCAAGCGGGTGGTCTTTGGCCAGGATGAAGCGATCAAAAAGCTGTCCAGCGCGATCAAGCTGTCCCGTGCGGGGCTGCGCGAACCGGAGAAGCCGATTGGCAATTATCTGTTCAGCGGCCCGACCGGCGTCGGCAAGACCGAGGTGGCGAAGCAATTGTCATCGATCATGGGCATTCCGCTCAAACGCTTTGACATGTCGGAATATATGGAGCGCCACAGCGTTTCCCGCCTGATCGGCGCGCCTCCGGGCTATGTCGGCTATGATCAGGGCGGTCTGCTGACCGATGCCATTGATCAGAATCCGCATTGCGTGCTGCTGCTCGACGAGATCGAAAAAGCCCATCCCGACCTGTTCAACATATTGCTGCAGGTGATGGACAACGGCAAGCTTACCGATCACCACGGCAAGACTGTCGATTTCCGCAACGTAGTGCTGATCATGACGACCAATGCCGGCGCATCCGACATGGCGAGAGAAGGCATTGGCTTCGGCAATATGTCCAAGGAAGATGCGGGCGAAGAGGCGGTGAAGAAAATGTTCTCGCCGGAATTCCGCAACCGTCTGGATGCGATCGTGCCCTTCGCCTATCTGCCGCCGGAAGTGGTTGCCCGCGTGGTCCAGAAGTTCATTCTCGAACTCGAACTGCAGCTGGCTGACCAGAATGTCCATATTACGCTCGACGAGGATGCTCAGGCATGGCTCACCGATCGCGGCTATGACAAGCTCTATGGTGCCCGTCCGATGGGTCGCCTGATCCAGGAGAAGATCAAGCAGCCGCTCGCCGAGGAACTGTTGTTCGGCAAGCTCAAGAATGGCGGCGAGGTCAAGGTCCATCTGAAGGACAATGCCCTGACTTTCGAAGTCACGGCCGCTGCGCCCAAGCCGAAGAAAAAGAAAGCTCCGGCAAAGAAAACGGCCGACACGAAGGCCAAGTAATTTACCCAATCGGGCTGACAATCCCGGAAGAACAGAAAACGGCGTGGCTCATCCCACGCCGTTTTTATTTGCGCCTTCCGCTTAGCAAGCCTGACTCTAGCTGCTGCTATCCATCCGCAGGGATCGCGTCGCATCGCTGATCAGGAAATTGGCCTCATCGGCGCGGATTTCGGCTAGCACGGCCGGATCGGACACGCTTTGCAGAAACGCATCATAGTCGGCCTGGGTGGCGAAATGGATTTCGGTGATCACATCAAAACCAGGATCCGGCTGGGCAGCATCCATGCGGCTTTCCGACCGGTCCAGATAATGGCGCTGATAATGCGCGAACATCGGCAGCAACCGCTTGATCAGCGGTACATGATGGGCCTCATAATAGGCCCGAAATTCCTCTGCAGAGATTTCCGGTTTTTTCGAAATCAGAAAGAAATGCTTGATCATCTAGGCTCTCCCGGTTGGCGCGAACGTCTGTTATATATGCACCCAAACCGAGGGAGAGCGACATGTCCACTATCAGCTTTTACACCAACCCGATGTCACGCGGTCAGATTGCGCGCTGGGCCTTGCATGAAGCGGGAGCAGAATATGAGCAGATATTGCTGGAATATGGCACATCGATGAAGGCGGAAGATTATCTGAAAATCAATCCGATGGGCAAGGTTCCTGCGATCATGCATGATGGCAAGGTGGTGACCGAAGGCGCCGCCATCTGCGCCTATCTGGCGGATGCTTTTCCGGATGCCGGCCTCGCACCCACAGCAACGGAACGGGCGGATTATTACCGTTGGCTTTTCTATGCCGCCGGCCCGCTCGAGGCAGCGATCACCAACCGGTCAATGGGCTTTGCCGTGGCGCCGGACCAGGAAAGAATGGCCGGCTACGGCAATTATGACCGGGTGGTTGATGTGCTCGATGGCAAGTTTCAGACGGATGACTATGTCTGCGGCTCCCGCTTTACCATGGCCGATGTCTATGTCGGCGCGCAGCTGGTGTGGGGCACGCAATTTGGCACCCTGCCCAAGCGGGATGCCTTTGTCGCTTATGCCAGGCGGGTGACCGACCGTGACGCCTATGTATCGGCAAAAGCAGTCGATGATGCGCTGATTGCCGAGAATGGCTGATCAATCGACTCAAAAAAAGGCCAGACGGTCATCCCGTCCGGCCCTTTTTAACGATTCAAAGGCAATTTATTCGCCGGTGGCTGGCTGTTCATAGTCCAGGCTGGGCTGTTCAGCGACAGCTTCTGGCTCGCCATATTGGACGCGCCAGGCTGCGAGGTCGCGTTCATATTCTTCATAAGCAAGATAGAAAGCGGTAAAAGGATGCTCCAAATCCGCCAGCGCCTGGGCAGCGAACGCGTCGAGATCAGCCGACTTGGTGACGATGGCCCGCTGGCTCACCTGAACGGCCTGATCACAAAAGGGCCGGCGCAGCGGCGAGAAGGACCAGTAGTTATAGAGCTGCGTCTGATGGCGGTCGTGCTCGGTCTTGTACCCGGCGCCAACATCGCGCTGGAATTTCCGGATGATCGCATTGTTCGCGTTACGCAGGGATGCGCTGTTATTGGTGATGAATGCATTATAGTCGCCAATCAGGCGCTCGTAGAGCGATCCGGTGCAGCTGAGCGCGGCCACGTTCAACGCAGCCCTGACATGCCATAATGTCTCGAGCGGCCCAAGATCGCGGTTGATGGTGTCACGCAGGCCGTCGACGCGAAGCGCCGGTACGATCGACAGGTGGCTTGCCCCGAATGGCGGTGTCGGCGCGCGCGGCGTATATTGCGGTTGAACAACCGGAGCAGGCGGCGGTGGTGGTGGCGGGGGCGTTTGGCAGGCGGCGAGCAGGGCCAATCCGCCAGCTACCAATATCAGACGCAAATCTTTCAAACGCGGCATCGTTTCAATCTCCCAGAGCACCAGCCGTTTCCTTATGATTCACGTCGACAATTGTCCAGCATTTGCGCTCAAATCTCGACGAACCGGCAAACAAAAAAGCCCGACAGTTTCCTGCCGGGCTTTTCCGATAATCTGGAAAGGGTCTGCTGACCCGTCGCCTATTCCTGATTGCCCATGAAAAAGAGCAGGAACTGGAACATGTTGATAAAGTCCAGATACAGGCTGAGCGCGCTCAGGACCACGGTCTTGCCGACCATATCGGTTCCCGCAACATAAGCATACATGCTCTTGATCCGCTGCGTGTCGTAGGCGGTGAGGCCCGCGAAGATCAGAACACCGATTGCGCTGATGACGAAGTTCATCATCGTAGACTGCAGGAAGATGTTGATCACCATCGCGACCAGCAAACCGATCACACCCATGATCAGGAAGCTGCCCATGCCGGACAGGTCTTTCTTGGTGGTGTAACCATAGAGACTCAGGCCGAGGAAGGCGGCTGCGGTGGCGAAGAATGTCTGCGCTATCGAAGCGCCGGTATAGACCAGGAAGATGGTCGACATCGACATGCCCATCAGAGCCGCAAAGCCCCAGAACATCGCCTGCAACGTGAAGGTCGAGAATTTATTCTGCCCGTAGCTCATCGCAAATACGATCGCGAGTGGCGACAGCATGATCAGCCATTTCAGCGGGCCGCCGCCGAACATGATGTCCTGCGCCAGGCCGGAACTGGCAAACAGCATCGCGACAACGCCGGTCAGCAATACACCGCTCGCCATGTAATTATAGACTTTGAGCATGTAAGTGCGCAGACCCGCATCAAACGCAACCTGCGTCTCTGCAGCGGCACCCACAGAGGGCTGCCCGAAGATTGTTCTTGGATCTTGCCAAGCCATAATATGCGTACTCCTCAATTTCGTGAGCCGACAAACAGGCTCTACAAGTTTCAATATCGGGTAATAGCGCCTGTTTTTCAAGGGAAACCGGAATGGCTTTCCAAAATAACGCCGCAAGTTTTCATAGATAAAATCTATCGGCAAATCGGATTATTGAAAAAAATTTCCTGAAAGGGCGCTATGCCACAGAACAGGCTCTGCGAATATGGCTCTTCGCGGTCGGCGCGGTGCCGCTGGAGGTAGCGGGAAGCGCGGCTTTCGACACGCCAATATGGCACATTGCGGCCGGTTGGCGCGCTCTAGCCGGCTTCAAGCCATTTCCGGATGGTTCTGGCCGCCTCGGTCACCTCGGCCCAGGTCTGGTCAAAACCATCCTCTCCGCCATAATAGGGATCAGCGACATCCTCGCCCGCCCTGCCCGCGACATGGTCAAATAACAGCGACAGTTTCGCCGCCGCCTTTGCCGGACGCATGGCGGTCAAATCGCGCAAATTCTGATTATCCAGCGCGATGATATGATCGAAATCATGAAAATCCGATGTCGTCACCTGCCGCGCCCGCAAATGTCCGATCGCCACACCGTTCCGGGCAGCGACCGCCTGAGCGCGCTCGTCCGGCGGTTGCTCGACGTGCCAATCACCGGTGCCGGCAGAATCAATGATGATATTCAGCGCACTATGCGTGCATTCCTGCCGCAAGGCCGCTTCGGCGAGCGGAGAACGGCAGATATTGCCAAGACAGACAAACAGGACCGACGGACTCATAAATATGCCCTATAAATTGCAGAAGAGATGATCCGATCAGCGACCGCGAACAAATATGCCGCAGGCAATCCGTCCGCCGCTTGCTCCGGATGGATCGGTCTTCAAATCATCCGGCCCGGCATGCACCACAAAAGCGGCGCCGTCAGCATCGAGCAGGGCATTTTCACCGTCGCTGAGCGTCGCACCGGGAATCATCGCCTCCAGCGAACCCGTGCCGTCCGCGCCAATGTCCAGATTGAAGAAATCGCCGGCATGCACGCCTTGCGGATTGTCAAAGCCATGTTGCCTGGCCGCCGGGTTCCAGTGACCGCCAGCGGATTTGAAATCGGGACCTTCGCATTTGCCGGTCTCATGAATATGCACGCCATGCGGACCCGGCGACATGCCCTGCGCCTTGATATTGACGATCAGGCCATTTTCGCCCTGCGCGACAATCACTTCGCCAAATTGCGCCTGATCCGCACCGACCAGCGCCGCGCGTGCGACATTGCCGCTGACTTCGCCCGGGGATATGCCTTCCGGGCTGCATCCGGCAGCCATGAGGGACAAAAGAACCGCGCCCGATAGAGTGATGTAATGCTGACCCACGAAGCTTCTCCTTGATTTCCTTGATATTGATTGCATGATAGCAGCCGATCCACCGGCTTGGAACCATTTGTTCCATTCCCGACCTTCCCGCATCGTACAGGAGCCCGATTGCCGCATATGTTCTACCTGATCGCCCTCGGTTCGAACCAGCGTCACCAGCGCTTTGGTGCGCCGCGCGACATCCTTGCCGCAGCATGGCAACGGCTGGCCGGGCAAGGCCTGACCATCGCCGAGACCTCCGGCATCATCGCCTCGCGCCCGGTCGGACCATCCCAGCGCAGCTATGCCAATGCCGTTGCGATCATCGAAACGCCATTGCCGCCGCCTGCCCTGCTGGCGCTGCTCAAGCGCATCGAATCGGAATTCGGGCGCCGCCGCGGCCAGGTCTGGTCGCGCCGGGTGCTTGATCTGGATATCATATTGTGGAGCGGCGGTGCCTTTGCCAGCGGCGCGCCCGCCCTCACCATCCCCCATCCGATGATGCGCGAACGCAGCTTTGTCCTCGGCCCGGCGGCGGAGATTGCGGGTGATTGGCGCGATCCCCTGACCGGCTGGACGATCGCGCAATTGGACGCCCGCAACCGGCGCCCCAAGAAACGTCCGGAAAAAGCGCCAAAGCTGCTTGACCATGAAACAAAGCGCCCCTAGGGAGGCGCTTCCCGGAGGCTTTGTGCACTGCACCAGCCGGTTGAGGGGCCCTTAGCTCAGTCGGTAGAGCAACTGACTTTTAATCAGTAGGTCGCTGGTTCGAACCCAGCAGGGCTCACCATA
>NZ_JBALTF010000059.1:0-4796 GCF_036964675.1 Parasphingorhabdus sp.
AGACCTGCCGACCGGCGACTGGCACGATCCGCAGGTCATTCGTGCCTATCGGCTGGCGCTGTTGCGCGGCATGTCGGCCGGACATTTCCTGCGCAAGGCATCGGGATCAAACGGCTAGCTTTCGCTGACGGCGAAATCGTGCGGCTCTTTGTCGTCAAAATATAGGTCATAGGCCTGCTGCAGGCCGCGCTCGAAATTGCGCGTATAGCGCTTCGTATCGAACAACGGTTCGGTCAGCCGATTGCTGGCGAGCCGGTCCGTGATCTGCTTGAGCCTGTCGCGGTTTGTCGCGAGTTCCAGGATCAGGGCTTCATAGTCCGGTTCCGTCGTCGTGATCAGTTCGGCCAGTCCAACGGCATTCAACAAACTGGCTGCAACCCGTGCGGCGAACTGTTGCCCCTGTTTGGTCACCACCGGCAGGCCTGCCCAGAGGGCATCACTGGCGGTGGTGTGAGCGTTATAATTGAACGTGTCGAGGAACAGATCGGCATGCTGGTGGCGGGCGAGCTGGTCGGCATGCGGGATCCTGTCGGCAAAGACCAGACGGGACGGATCGACCCCTCGGGCTTCGGCCTCTTTTTTCAGATTTCGCTCGGCCCATTTGTTAGATCTCAACAGCCAGAGCACGCTGTCATCGACCTGCCGCAATAGCCGCATCCAGATGTCGAATTCCTTCGGGCTGATTTTGTAATTATTGTTGAAACAACAGAAAATAAAGCCATGCTCGGGCAAACCGAAATCCGCGCGGGTGGTGCTGGTCGCGGCAATCTCGCGGGCATCATCATTCGGTTGATAGCTGTGCGGAAGATAGATCAGCCGCTCGCTGTAGAAGCGCCGTTGATCGGCTGGAATGATCGTTGGATCGGCTATCAGATAGTCGATGAACGTCGTCGCCATCGTGCCGGGATAGCCAAGATAGCTGATCTGGATCGGCGCAAGACGATATTGGAAGAGGCCCGACCGCGTATGTTGCGTATAGCCCTTGAGGTCGATGGCGACATCAAGACCGTGGGAACGCGCCAGATCGACAAGAGCAGCATCCGACAATGCCGTGACATCGCAGAAATGATCGACATCGCCCTCGGCGCGCCGGCGCCATTCACCGCTGTTGCTGCCACCATAGCTATAGGCAAAAAGCTCAAACCGCGCGGCATCATGTTCGCGCAGCAGGCCCGCCATCAGACAGAGCGTGGCGTGATCATGGAAATCTGCACTGAAATAACCGATCCGCAGCCGTTCGGGACGAACATCCGGTTTGCCAGCAAGCGGTATCGGTGCCTGTTTATATTCCGCCACAGCCCAATTTTGCGACCGCGCCATTTGCCGCGCAGCATCATCCTCTGCGGACAGCATCATGAATGGGTTTATCGCTTGCGCGGTGAGGCCCAATCGCGCGCAGACGCCGCCGAGCTGATCGATATGGCGCCAATCGCAGATATGCTGGCGCTGCAGAATCAACCTTGCCTCGGCTATATTATGATCGGGATTGAGCGCGACCGCCTGTTGGTAGGCGGCGATCGCCTCGTCAGGCCGGTCCTGCTTCTGCAGCGCATTGCCCATATTATAATGGGCATCTGCATGACCGGGATTGCGGGCGAGCGCACGCAGATAGGCGGAAATCGCCGCGTCGGGCTTGCCCTGATCCTGCAACGCATTGCCGATATTATTATGGGCATCAGCATGATCCGGCTTGAGCGCAAGCGCGCGCTGAAAGGCAGCAATCGCCTCATCAAGCCTGCCCTGTTTCTGCAGTACATTGCCAATATTATTATACGCCTCGCCATAATCCGACTTGATCGCGAGTGCGCGCTGATAGGCAGCGATCGCCGCATCGAGCCGACCCTGTTTCTGCAGCGCATTGCCGATGCTGAATTGCGCCTCGGCATAGTCGGGCCTGAGCGCCAATGCGCGGCGATAGGACGCGATGGCCTCGTCGAGCTTGCCGCGTTCCGCTTGTGCATTGCCCATATTATAACAGGCGTCTGGATGATCCGATTTAATCGCAAGCGCGCGCTGATAGGCGGCAATCGCCTGATCGAGCTTGCCCTGTTTCTGCAGCATATTGCCCATATTAACATAGGCATCGGGATAATCCGGATTGAGCTTTATCGCCCGGGAAAATCCCTGCTCTGCCTCGTGCGTCCGGCCGAGCGCCATATTGGCGGCACCGAAGATATTCCACAGAATGAACGAAGACGGAACACTCTCGGCCAGCGCCTGCGCCCGCTCGGCAACGGCGGCAAATTGCCCTGCCTGATAGAGAGCGATCAGCGCGTTCATCTGATCTTGCGGCGGATTGGTCACCATATTGCGTTCATGCGATCCGGAATAGTGAGCGCAGGCGCCTGCTCTCCCGACAATTTGGACATTGTTCCTCCGTCACTGGTGCGAATCCGGTCGGTTACTTCCGATGTTCCCAATAGCGGATCGGAATTGAGAAACATAGATTATGGCTAGCGCTTGCCCGCCGCGATTCCCCGGGCCAAAATACCGTTCGCAATCTCGGCAATCTCGACCGCGGATTTTTCTTCCGACCAGATGCCGTAGCGCATGCCCAGAAAGACATTCATGCCCATGATCGCCCAGGCATGGGCTTCCTCGAGTTCCCCGCGGAAATCCCCGCCAGCACTGCCTTCCTGGAGGCGTTCGTGAATCCGCGCCGCCGTTTCTTCATAATGGGAGCGATAGCTTTCCGGATCGACAAATTCGGCTTCGTCGATGATCCGGTAGATTTCCTTATGCTCGCGAGCGAAGGTCATGAACGCCTCGAGCGCGAGTTTTTCCCGTTCCAGCGCATCCTGCCATTCGGTCATCGCGCCTGCGGCATGGCTCTTCACCCGCGCGCTCATGTCCTTGACCAGCGCGCTGAACAGCTCGTCCTTGGAATCGAAATAGGTGTAGAAACTGCCGAGCGCGGTGCCAGCCCGCTGGGTAATCCCGGTGATCGAGGCTTCGTGAAAGCCCTTCTCGCCAAATTCCAGCGCCGCCGCGTCGAGCAATTTGCGCTTGGTCCGCAGCCCGCGCGCGGTGCGCGGCTGTTTGTCTTTGGACTCAGTATGTTCGGTATATTCAGTGGCCATAATGTCACGGCTAACCGCATTTAACCGGATATGCAAATTTCTAAGTTGAAATTCGATTCATGTTTCAATATAGAGCCCTTCACGACCTGGGAATGCCAGGCATTAATTCTAGGGAGAGGCTCTCATGAAATTTCAGCACACCGTTAGCTATGCAGCGATCATCACTGGTCTTGCGGGCGGATTAATCGCTCCAGCCACCGTCAATGCCCAGACCAGCGAGTCGGCCAATCAGGGCTCGGAGGATGGCTTTATCGTCGTCACCGCCCGCCGCCGCGAAGAGCGGCTGATTGATGTTCCGATCGCGATCACCTCTTATTCGGCGGAAAAACTGGAACAGCAGGGCGCAGCCGATATTACCGATATTGGATTGACGACGCCCAATACGACGCTGGAATCCTCTCGCGGTACCAACTCGACCCTCTCCGCCTTCATTCGCGGCATTGGCCAACAGGATCCGGTTTCGGGTTTTGAGCAGGGCGTCGGCATCTATCTCGATGATGTCTATCTCAACCGTCCACAAGCAGCGGTTCTCGATATCTATGATGTCGAACGGATCGAAGTGTTGCGCGGTCCACAGGGCACGCTTTATGGTCGCAACACGATCGGCGGCGCGGTCAAATATGTGACCAAGCAGCTGCCGCAGGATCCTTCGTTCAAGGCGCGGGTGACCTATGGAACTTATGATCAGGCTGAAGCGGTCGTCACCGCCAGCATGCCGATTTCCGACATTGTCCGGATCGGCGCATCGGGCGCGCGGCTTTCCCGTGGTGGCTTCGGCGACAATCTGACCAATGGTCTTGAAAATTATAACAAGGACTTGTGGGCCGGCCGCGGCTCGCTTGAAATAGGCGGCTATGGCGAGCCCGTCCTGATCCGGATTTCCGGCGACTATACCAAGGACGAAAGCAATCCACGCGGCGGCCATCGTCTGATCCCGGGCGCTGTTTCCGGCGCGCCGGTGCTTGCCAATGTGTTTGATACACGCGGCGGCCTCAACGATCCGGTCCAGAATATTGAAGCTTATGGCCTGTCGATGAATATCTCGGCCAATCTCAGCGATACCGTCACCTTCCGGTCGATCAGTGCCTGGCGCAAGGACGACACGGCCACGCCGATTGATTTTGACGCACTGCCAGCGGTCGATCTCGACGTACCGGGCATCTATCGCAACGAACAGATCAGCCAGGAATTCCAGCTGCTGTATGAAGGCGACAAGCTCAACGGCCTGGTTGGCTTCTACTATCTGGATGCCAAGGCAGATACATTGTTCGATGTCCGCCTGTTCACGACATTCGCCGGCCTCACCGCCTTTACCGAAGCCGATGTCGATACCGAAACCTATGCGGTTTTTGCGGATTTCACCTATGACTTCACCGAGCAGTTCAGTCTCTCGCTCGGCGGCCGCTATACCTGGGACGAGCGGACAGCCAGCATCTTGCGGCAAAATTACCTCGGCGGCGGATCGCCGACATTTGGCGGCGCGGGCATTCCGTTTGGCGCACCCGGCACCGATTTCCAGGGAGGCGCCAAGTTCAAGAAATTTACACCGCGTGTTTCGCTGAGCTACAAGCCGACGCCCGACCATAATATCTATGCAAGCTTTTCGCAGGGCTTCAAGGGCGGCGGATTTGACCCGCGAGGCGTTGGCGTGAACGCGCCTACAACCAATGCCAGCGGCATCCCGAGCGATAGCGAAGTCGCTGCCTTCCTAAGCTT
>NZ_JBALTF010000059.1:4891-18929 GCF_036964675.1 Parasphingorhabdus sp.
CGCGCGGCGTTGGCGTGAACGCGCCTACAACCAATGCCAGCGGCATCCCGAGCGATAGCGAAGTCGCTGCCTTCCTAAGCTTCCGTCCGGAATCGGTCGACAGCTATGAAGTCGGCTATAAGGGCAGCCTGCTTGACGGTGCTCTCAATGTCGCGATCGCCGGCTTTTATACCGATTACAAAGACGTGCAGATTCCCGGTTCGGTCGCCTGCACCGTTGGCGGTCTGCCTTCCTTCTGCGGTGTGATCAACAACGCCGGCAAGGCCACCTTGAAGGGGCTCGAGTTTGAAGCGGATGCGCGGCTTGGCCAGGATTTGGTTGCCAGTGGTGACCGGCTGAACCTGTCCGGCTCGCTTGGCTATATTGACGCAAAATATGACGAATATATCACCAACATCGGCGGAGTGCCGACCGATGTCGCGCAATTCCGCTCGGTTCAGAATACGCCAGAATGGACCGCCAGCGGTACATTTTCCTATTCTACGCCAGTCGGAGAAGGCGACCTCTATTTCGGGACAACCCTGTCGTATCGCAGCAAGGTCAATCAGTTCGAAGTAGCCAACCCCTTTATCGACCAGAAGGGATTTGCCCTGTGGGATGCCAATCTCGTCTACAACGCGCCGGACAAACGTTGGAGCATTGGCCTGCACGGCAAGAACCTGACCAACAAGAAATACAAGACGTCGGGTTATACCTTTGTGGCCGCCAATCCAACGACCGGCGTGATCATCCCTGGAGCCAACGGCCAGCCGATTGGTACGCTTGGCCCTGAAGGTACGCTGACCGCATTTTACGGCAATCCGCGCCAGGTCTTTGTCACCGCCGGGGTGAAATTCTGAACGACATCTAGGCCAATATGATGAAATATGCCGACCATGTCTATCGCAGTGCAGACGACCGGCTGAATCTTTACGCCCGGTTCTATCGCGGCAACGGTCCAACGTTGCTGATGATGCACGGCCTGACGCGAAACAGTGCTGATTTTGAACCTTTGATCGAGGCGCTGGATGGCAAATATCAGGTGATTGCCGTGGATCAACGGGGACGTGGTCGATCGGACCACGACCCGGAGCCGGGGAATTACAATCCGGCGGTCTATGCGGCGGATATGTTCAGACTGCTGGACGAACTGGCAATCGAGAAAGCCGTGCTGATTGGCACATCGATGGGCGGATTGATTGCCATGGTCATGGCCGCCATGGCCCCGCATCGGGTGAGCGGGCTGATATTGAACGATATCGGCCCGGATGTGGAGCAAAGCGGCCTCGACCGGATCCAGGCCTATGTGGGTGCGCTGGAACCCTTCGCCAATTGGAAAGCCGCCGCCGCGCATTGCAAACGGATCAACATTGACGCCTTCACCGATGTGGATGATGGCTTCTGGATGGAATTCGCCCGGCACACCTGCACCCAAATGACCGATGGACGCGTCGGCTTTGCCTATGATCCATCCATCTCGGAAGGATTTTCGGACGGCAGCGCCAATGTGGCGCCGCCCGATCTCTGGCCGATGTGGGACCTGCTGGCGGCGATCCCGCTGCTGTCGATCCGTGGCGCGATATCGGATATATTGTCCGCGCGCACCGTCGCTGAAATGCAGCGTCGCCACCCGGACAATTTTACCGCGATTGAGATTCCCAACCGTGGCCATGCGCCGATGCTCGACGAACCGGAAGCACTCGCGGCAATCGATCTTTTCCTCCAGTCGCTGGAAAACTGAATGGCGGTTTCGAAATCTGCGAAAGTGACCTCGCCCAATATCGCGCTCGGCATGTTGCTGATCGTCTATATTTTCAATTTCGTCGACCGCCAGATACTGGCGATCCTGGCCGGCCCGATCCAGGCCGATCTCGGGCTCAGCGACACGCAGATGGGGCTGCTCGGCGGCGTTGCGTTCGCCTTGCTCTATTCCACGCTGGCGGTGCCGCTGGCCTGGATAGCGGACAAGACCAATCGCAGCTGGGTGATTACCATTTCGCTGGTGATATGGAGCGGATTCACCGCCGTCTCCGGCCTCGCGCAGGGCTTCTGGTCGATATTTCTGGCGCGACTGGGCGTCGGCATCGGTGAAGCCGGCGGCGTCGCGCCTTCCTATGCCGTGATCTCCGACCATTTCCCGAGCGAGAAACGCGCCCGGGCGCTGGCGATCTATTCTCTGGGCATCCCGTTGGGCTCCGCCACGGGCGTGGTTGCAGGCGGTTATATTGCCGCCACCGTCGACTGGCGTCTGGCCTTTTTTGTCGTCGGCTTTGCCGGCTTGCTGATCGCGCCCTTCTTCAAATATTTGGTCCGCGACAAGGTCAAGAAAACCGCACCAGCCGATCAAACCGCACCTCCCTACAGCTTCAAGGGGACCGTGGTTCTGTTGGCTAAAAAGAAGGCCTTCTGGTTTCTCGCCTTTGGCGCCGCGTCCAGCTCGATGCTCGGCTATGGCATTGCCTTCTGGCTGCCCAGCCTGTTGCAGCGCAGCTTTGGTTTGAGTCTGATCGAAACATCCTTATTCTTCGGTGCGATATTGCTGATCGGCGGGGTTGCCGGTGTACTCGGCGGCGGCATGATCGGCGACTGGCTCGGCAAAAACAACAAGGCCGCCTATGGGCTGGTGCCAGCGGCCGCCTTCCTGCTCGCGGTGCCATTATTCGCTGCCGGTATCATGAGCGGCTCTGCCACCGCCGCCTTCATCCTGTTCCTGATCCCGCAGGCGCTGGCCTATTTCTGGCTCGGACCGGTGCTGTCGGCGGTCCAGCATCTGGTGCCGGCCGATTCCCGCGCAACCGCATCGGCCCTGTTCCTGCTGATCAACAATCTGATCGGCATCGGCGGCGGGATATTCTTCCTCGGCGCCCTGTCCGACAGCCTGACGCCGATCTATGGTGAAGACGGGCTGCGCTATTCGATGCTCTATTCGCTGATCTTCTATGTCATTGCCGCAGCGCTGATGGCGCTCGCCGCCAAGCCGCTGAAAAGCGAATGGATCGAGGAAGGCTGATCGGCCTGCCTGGAGCGCTGGGCGGATATTAGTCGGGTCGCGAATTCAGAATGTTCTCAATAGAACTGCTCAATCATTCTCCCGCGTGGTCAATTCCTTCTTGAATTGATGCAACATCGCCGAACTCTGCATCGACGCAGAGACATCGGATGGAGAATTGTAAAGCGAGCTTAGCAAAATCAGATCCATTTCGCTGACCGAAGCTGGCGCAGCTTCGTTCGCGCCCGTCTTCTCAAACAGCGCCAGTATCGAATAGCTTGGGACAGTCTGGTTTCCGCTATCTCTGGCATCAATATAAGACCGCATCGCTGCATAGTCGGCAATCTGGATCGTGGTCAGGTCGACCAACGTATCTTTTTCCAACAGCAAAAAGGAGTGGGTCATCGATTGCGTGACACTTCGCTTGATCTTGGACTTCACGTTTGAAATCAACGTCGCCACTTCGGTTTTTGCCATTTCATCAACTGGCAGAATATCGGTTTCATCGGAATTTTGCAGCGCACCCGTTTCAGCAGCCCCTTCTTGAATCCGCTTCCATGAATAGGCCGGACCACCGCTCGCGGCGATCCGTGCTCTTTCCGGTAGCGAGAGATTTCCGAACACGCGCGATTTTTTCTTGCGCAGTAATGATATGGCTTCGTTACCGTCCGCGACCACCATGACAAAAACATTGGGGCTACAGCCTACTGCGGCCACCTTCATATCAGCTGCCAGCGCAACGCCGCGCATGCGCTTTTCAACTTGCTCAATATTGGCTTCTGACAATCCAACGACTTTTGGACAGATTGGATTGGCAAAGCGGGCATATTGACCCTGATGTCTGCCGCCTTTGGGCGTCGCGATAGCGGTCTGAATAAAATCGGCTATGGCGGCTTTCGTTGTTTTGGTACCGGTGACGACGATATCGTCGTCAGATGAAGGAGGGTCGGCAAGCGTTGCCATTGAGGAGGCTGGCAAGAACAAGAGACCTGAGATTGCAGCACTCATGGTCATCAGAACATATTGCTTCATCTTCATCGCTCACTCCTGTTTGGCAGACAAATTTGCACAACGAAGCGAGCATGTAAATAAAACTTATTAGTTTTTTAGAATCAGCCAATTGAAACTATACTATTATTTCCATCTCTAGCCATCGACTGGCACAGCATAGAAGTCACGATAGGATATCAACTGTCCGTCGAGGACTTTATACAGGCCAACCCCTTCAATATCGCCATCCGGACGCTTCCAGAGCCAGCGCGACCAGGCGACATGTTCATCACCGGCGATTTCGAGCACTTCAAAATGCATCTTCTTGTCGGCCAGTTCCCTGGTCAGATGGTGCAGCAGCGCAGCAATCGCCTCTATGCCTTCGACCCGGCCGATTGCCGGATCTTCGAACACCGCATCGTCGGCAAACAGCGGGATCAGCTTGCTATAGTCATTGTCATTCTGGATCTGCCAGAATTTCTCAATCAGCTGTTTTGCCTGTGCCATTTCCAATCCCTCAATCGCTCATGATCGCATTATATTTCAGCGTCTGTTTTTGCAGTGCCGCTGCAAACGCCTGTTCCAGCTTTTCCATCATCGCCGGAAACCCATCGCGGTCGACAAAGGCCAGCGGATCGCCCGCTTTCTGGCGCTCGCGCTTTTCGATCATGTCGGAAAATTCGGGATGGTTGGTCAGGAAAATATCGGGCCTCCAGTCTTTGGTCATCGCAAAAGTCTTGCGATAGTCGGCGACAATCCCCTGATATTGCGGCGGCCCGACCAGCCGGTTGGCGGCGACGGTTGCCGAACAGAAAAGCAGCGCTTCGTAGCTTTGACCGCTCTGCACGACCGGCATGGTCCAGGAGGTGCAGCCACGGCTGTGTCCCGGGGTGATATGGGCGGTGAGCGTGACATTGCCGAGCGTCAGCCTCTCGCCATCGGCAATGATCCGGTCGACCTGGACCGGTGGCGCGTTCATCGCGCGGTCTTCCTCGGAACCCAGATAGAAGCCGCCTTCCAGCGCCGATCGATCGCCCTCGCTCGCGATCAGTTTCGCGCCGGTCATCGCCTTCAATTCGGCCAGACCGCCGCTGTGATCGAGATGCGCATGGCTGTTGAGCAGGATTTTGACGTCCTTTGGATCAAAACCCAATGTGCGGATCGCGTCGGCGACATATTGGCCCTCGCCCGGCATGCCGCCGTCGATCACGATATGGCCGGCGTCGGTCGGAATGAAATACATGCCAAGCCCTTCGGTCCCGACAAAATATATGCCCATCTTGCCGGTGCCGATGATCTGATAGGGGGTGACAGCGGCATACCAGCTGGGGAAGCTCTGCCGAAAGTCGAACTCCTCCGGAATCTCGTCATCGACCAGATTGGCGATACTATCCAGCACGTCTGTCCTGGCCGTGTCCGGCGCGGCTGGGGCTACCGCTGCGTCCTGCGTTACCGGGGCGCAAGCCGCCAGTGTTCCTGCCAATATTCCTGCAATCCAGCGCATAGCTTTCTCCTCCGTATCGGCACTTGCTAATGGGTGAGAGAGGAATGCGCAATGTCCGCGCTATCGTTCGAAAAACCGGACCGTCTCATCATCCATCGGGAACATCAACTCGATCCTTGTTTCCCCGGCTCTGGTATCCTGCACCGAACCAAATTGCGCGATCACCGAAAATAAAGACAGGCGATTTTCGCCAACCCGGAAGATGGTCGGGATCACCGCCTGATTGAGATTGATCGACCCCATGTCGACATTCTGGACCCGTTCGTGCGACGCCAGCCGTCTGGCCAGCGCGGAGAGCTGCTCGTCTCCGCCCAGTTCCAATATTTCGGTGCGCAGGCGGGAGAGGGACAGCACTGCGACCTCGTCCCAATTCTCGATCAGGTCGAGACCGGCGCAGTTGATCAATATATCGATCAGATTGGCTGGCGCATCGGGGCTGGCCAGCGCGAGGATCATCTGCGCGCCCTGGTTGCTGCCGACCACATTCCAATGGCGATCAATGGCATAGCCGGGGAAGGGATCATGATGGTCCAGCATCGTCGCGATCGCCTGATGGACCGGAGCCAGTTCCGGCGCGTCGTCGGACAGGCTGGGATAGACGGGCGCAAAACCGGCTGCATGCAGCGCCTGATTGGCGGCGGGACGGGGCAGCTGCAGGGCTTCGGCAAGGCGCAGCACCATCGTCCGGCTCGGGTTGGCGCGGCCCGATTCGAGAAAACTGAGATGGCGGGCCGACATCTCGGCTTCGAGACTGAGATCAAGCTGGCTGAACCGGCGGGTCTTGCGCCAGTCCTTCAATATCGCACCAAATTCCGACGGCATGACAGTCTCCTTCGCAAACCCTATGCAGCTTCATGCCAAAAAGTCGCAGCGCATGCACTTACCCGCGAGGTAATTGTTTTCCCTACTCGCCGCTGGTCTAACCCGATCAGCACAAAAGGGAGAATATAATGTCACCGACGACAGCAGCGCGGTTGATGCGCATCATCGGCTGGATATCGATCATCAGCGCGGCCCTGTTCGCCTGGGCCAGCGTCAGCGATCCGACCGGTGCCAATCATCTGTTTTTCACCCATGCGTCGGCCGGCGACGCGGGCCTTGCCGGGATCGCAACAGCGGAAGCCAAGCTCGCGCTGGCGATTGCCGGCGGCCTGTTCGGCGGATTGATGGGATTTTATATTTTCATCTCGGCACCCGGCGTGGAGCAGGCCAATGCCATGATCCGGCGAGGTACCGTCGCTGCGTTTCTGATCTGGTTCCTGATCGACAGCAGCGCATCCTTTAGCACTGGCAATGCGGCCAATGTCCTGATCAATATCGCGATATTGGCGCTTTATCTGGGCCCCGTTCTGCTCGTGCGGCGGGCAGCGGCCAAATAGACGATCCGGCAGAGACCCGTCGCGCCGAGCCTGTCGAGCTGCGTTGCACGGAAAATTGCCGATTGCCCCGGAAAGGTCCTTCGACAGGCTCAGGACGAACGGTGGCCGCTAGACCCGCCCGTTGACATCCTTGACCCACGGACCAAAGGGTGAATTGCCGAGCATCGCCACCTGGGTCTGGGCGCTGACCGTGTTGATCCCCACCTGCGGCTTGGGACCGGGGTGGACGGGAAGACGCAATGGTCTCTTGCCCGGTGCCATCGCGATCACCCCGGCGATGGCGCGCGGAACGTCCATCGGATCGGCAGACCCGCCGCCATTGCGCAACGCGCCATCGACCAGCGCCTGATAGGCGGCCTTGCGCTCGTCATCGGCGCGCTCCAGCATCGGCGCGGTATAGATATTGCCATTTTCCCAGATTTTCGTCGGGAAACCGCCGGGCTGGACGATAGTGACATCGACGCCGTGCGGGACCAGTTCATAAGCCATTTGCTCGCTCATCGATTCAACCGCAAATTTGGTCGAACTATACAGCCCCATGCCCGGCACCATCACCCGGCCGAGCTGCGACGAGACATTGATGATCAAGCCGGATTTCTTCGCCCGCATCTTTGGCAGAGCGGCGCGGGCGACCCGCTGATAACCCATGACATTGGTGTCGAACAGAATCTGCATCATCGCCAGATCCTGCAGCTCGACCGGAGCGCCGGTGCCGATCCCGGCATTGTTGATGACGACATCCATCGCGCCGCCGTTGAGCCGTTCGGCCTCGGCGACCGCCTTGTTGGCGGATTCTTCCGATAAAACGTCCAGTTCCAATATGATGATATCGAGATTCTTGTCCTTGGCGGTCTTTGCCAGAGTGTCCGCCTCGGCGCGCGGCAGATTGCGCATCGTGGCAAATACCTTCGCGCCCATTTCGGCATAGAGAATCGCGCCCAGATTGCCGAAGCCGGAGGAACAGCCGGTAATCAGCACCGACTTGCCGGTCAGATCCGGCTTGCCCCCGGCGGCGGCGGTCGCCGGACCGGCGGAGAGCGCGAATCCGGTGGCGGCGGTGGCACCAAGCAACTGGCGGCGGTTGAGGGAAATTTTGCTGCTTTTTTCAGACATGGAAGGACTCCTAAATTTCAAAATCACTGCTACACTAGCATGAAATCCGTTTCCAAGTGAACGGGATAAGCGGGAGAGCGACATGGAGATTATAAAAGCCAGCGAAGCGGTGGGCGCGATTGTCGAGGATGTCGATGTCACCAGGCTGAGCGATCAGCAATTTGCCGAACTCCGCCGCGCGTTTTTCGACCATGGCACATTATTCATCCGCGACCAGAAGCTGACCCCCGAGGAGCATATCGCCTTTGCCGAGCGCTGGGGCGCAATCGACTTCAACCGCTTTTTCAAGCAGCGCGAGGGCTATCCGGAAATCGCCGAAGTGCTCAAGGAAGCGGACCAGCAGCTCAATATCGGCGGCGGCTGGCACACCGATCACAGCTATGATGACGCGCCGGCGATGGGATCGATTCTCTATGCGCTGGAAATCCCGCCAAGCGGCGGCGATACGTTATTCGCGGGGATGGCGGCGGCCTATGAGGCGCTGGATGATGCGATGAAAGAGCGGATCGGCGATCTGAAAGCGCGGCACGGCAATGCCCATGTTTTTGGCGAAGCCAGCGAATATCGCAAGGCGATTGGCGACCGCTATACCAATGCCGATCAGGCCGGGCAGACGGCGGTCCATCCGGTGGTGTTGCGCCATCCCGAAACCGGCGCGAAAGGGCTTTATGTCAATCCCGGCTTCACGCTGGAAATCGTCGATATGGAAGCGGAGGAGAGCAAGGTGCTGCTGCAGGAGCTATACGCCCATATCATGCAGGACCGCTTCCACCACCGCCACGTCTGGCGCGAAGGCGATCTGGCGATGTGGGATAACCGCGCGACCTGGCATTATGCGCTGAATGATTATCAGGGGCATCGGCGCTATCTCAACCGGATCACGATCGAGGGTGTGGCATTGGGATAGCTTTTTGCGAATTTCGGGTGAGCGGGTCTGCGCAGGGCGCAAAAGCGGATGCTGGAGATAGAGTGGCCGTCGGTCAGTTAACGCGCCAATAGCAGTCATACTGCTCGCTGACCGCAAATCACCTGAAGCCGCCTTTGCGAACCTCTTGGTCGCAACCTTTTCCTGCAAAAATTGACTCTGATTTTCAAAAGCTTAGGCTTGGGGTAAGTTCACGCACATATCTGGCCAGCCAAATTAAACAACCATCCGGTGCAGACAGGGCAAAAAGGGCCAAAAAATGAAAATTACAGAACAGAAAAGGCAAATACAAGCCGGCAAAAGAACCTATGAAAGGCCTGTATTAATTCATTTGAGCGGCACATCGGACACTCATGGTAAGAATTTTTTTCAATCTTTCGAGATTCGAAGTCCGCTTTCCATGGACACTTCGGGCGCTAGTTAGTCTGGCCGCCTAGCAGCAAGACAACTCGGGATAATTCGTCCCGGGTCGCTATAGAGTGGGGTCATGGCTTGGCGGTGCAGACAGATTGTCCAGCCACGGCTGACAATATGCTATCCACCGTCCCAGTCCGCCCTTCGCCGATGCTTTCCATCACTATGCCTCAAGCGCGACCTTGCCTCCTGACGACCCGGTTGCAAAAAGCCGAAAGGCGGGCGGTAAAGATTGTGTTTGACTAGCGGGCTCCTGGTTGAGACAATTGCACCAACGCGTGTCAGTTCGATGCGCAGCCCCAAGACGGTTGAAGATACCGTCCCCCCCCCCCCCGAAAGGATATATATATGCAGAATGCAAAACAAGGTGATACGGTCATAATCGAATATTCCGTTCGTACAGGCGATGGCACGGTCGTCGGCGATACCAAAGAGACGGGCCCCCAGGCTATCAAGCTCGGCGATGGCTCGATTTTCCCTCAGGTTGAAGAAAAGCTTGCTGACATGAAAGTCGGCGACAAGGAGACGGTGGCGATCGAATGCGAAAATGCCTTTGGTCCTCGGCGCGACGAAATGGTCATCGACATTCCCAGGGAGAACCTGCCAGCCGAAACTGATCCGCAGCCGGGCATGGCTCTTCAGGCCCAGCAGGAAGACGGTTCTGCTGTCACGCTTTACGTCGTTGCTGTGGGCGAGCAATCGGTGAAAGCCGACGGTAACCACCCGCTCGCCGGGGAAGATCTTTCCTTCGACGTGACGCTTCGCGAAATAAAGGAAGCTGCTTAAAACTTTACGGGCGGTTCGGGTCGGCCACGTTGGCTGGCCGAATCGTCCGCTTTTCGCCCAGTTGTTGCGATCCCAGACGATCAAGGCTCAGGGCCATGTTCGCAATGAAGCGGTCATTCGCGACCAATTGGCGCCATAGCCCGCGTTAAATCTGCTGCACAATTTTATGATGCTAGACCGCCGGGAATTTCGACCGCGTCCGGTTGGCAAAGGCGACCAGCGACAGCATCACCGGCACTTCCACCAATACGCCGACCACGGTGGCAAGCGCCGCGCCGCTGCCCAGGCCGAACACACCGATCGCCACCGCCACCGCCAGTTCAAAGAAATTGGAAGTGCCGATCAGGGCGCAGGGCGCCGCGACATTATGCGGCACTTTCCAGGCCCAGGCGGCGGCATAGCTGACAAAGAATATGCCATAGCTCTGGATGACGATCGGCACCGCAATCAGCGCGATCAGCAGCGGCTGGGTGACGATGGTCTGCGCCTGGAAGGCGAAGAGCAGCACGACCGTGAACAACAGTCCCAGCACGGAAAGCGGTTTGACCCGTCCGGTGAAGGCGGTGATCGCCGCTTCCCCGTCGGTAGACCGGGCCATCAAGGTCCGGCGGGTCAGCGCCCCGGCGACCAGCGGGATCACGACATAGAGCAGGACCGAGAGCAGCAAGGTTTCCCAGGGCACCGCTATGTCGGTAACGCCGAGCAACAGCGCGACAATCGGCGCGAAGGCAAAGATCATGATGATGTCATTCACCGAGACCTGGACCAGCGTATAAGCGGGATCGCCCTTGGTCATCTGCGACCAGACAAAGACCATCGCGGTGCACGGCGCCGCGCCGAGCAGGATCAGTCCGGCGATATATTGCTGCGCATCATCCGGGGAGATCAGGCCGGCGTATATATATTGGAAAAATAACACCGCCAGCGCCGCCATGGTGAACGGCTTGATCAGCCAGTTGACGACGATGGTGATGAACAGGCCTTTCGGCTTTTCGCCAATATGCTTGAGGCTGGCAAAATCGACGCCGACCATCATCGGATAGATCATCGCCCAGATCAGAACGGCCACCACCAGATTGACCGAGGCATATTCAAGTCGCGCAAGACTGGCGACGGCATCGGGGGCGACATTGCCGATCAATATGCCAAGCAATATCGCGGTACCGACCCATATCGACAGCCATTTTTCAAAAAGGCCGAGGCCCGCATCAGCGGGAGTTGCAAGCGGTTGCATGGCCATATTTAAAGTTCGCCTTGTTCTGGACGGATCGCGATGGGCCTGTGTGACAGAGTCATTCCATCGCTGCTTTTGATGGCGCGCAGCAACTGGTTACGGATGCATTTTCCGAAATGGCGGACAATTTGGGGCCTTCGCCATAAACCACCGATTCGCCATTGGTGTAAAAGGCTTCCCAGACGACACCATCGGGATCGGATATCCAGCTTTTCTCGGACTGGGCATAGCAGCAGGTGGTCTGCCCCTCTTCGAGCATCGGTGCATCGGCCTGGCGCAGACGGGTGAAGACCTGCTGCAATTCATCCGGGCTGTCTGCCTGGATGCCGAGATGTTCAATGCCCTTGGTCGCGTGCTTGTCCGACGAGATGGCAAAATTGACCCGCGGATCGTCGAGCATCCATTTGGCATAATCATGCTTTGTCACCGTCGGTTCGGCGGCAAACAGCGTCGAATAGAATTTGATCGAGGCGTCGAGATTGTCGACGCCGATATGAATGTGCATGCGTTTCATGGGCAGAGCCTTTCAAGTTGGTTGGCAAGGGGCGCGCACTCGTCACCGGAACAGCAATTTTCCAGCAGGAAAGCGATCAGGCCGTTCATCGCCGCGAGATTGGCGCGGTAAATGATCAGCCGACTGTCCCGCTTTGACGAGACAAGGTCGGCGCGCGAAAGAATCGACAAATGCGAGGACATGGTATTTTGCGGGACGTCCAGCCGCCTAGCGATCTCGCCCGCCGCCAGGCCCGCCGGTTCGTGTCGGACCAGTAGCCTGAAAACATCCAGCCGGGTGTTTTGCGCGAGTGCGCCGAGCGCTTCTATTGCTTTAATCGAATCCATATATCGACATGTATGGATATATGGATAGTTTGTAAAGGGTTTGATGGATATATCTGCTCTTGTCGCAGTTTTCCGGAAGAAGCGATGATTGTTCCCGGTCTGCTTTGACCAATCCCTTGTCGAAACCCACTGCTCCGATTAGAGACCATATACAAATCTCCCTCTCGCCAACGGAAACCCCATGACCCTGATCGGCCCCGCCTCGCACAGCTATTTCTCCCAGCGACTTCGGCTGCATTATGCCGACTGGGGCAATGAGGACAAACCGCCGCTGATCCTGCTGCACGGCGGCAAGGACCATTGCCGCAACTGGGACTGGACGGCGCAGGCGTTGCGCGACGACTGGCATATCATCGCCCCTGATATCCGCGGCCATGGCGACAGCCAGTGGAGCACCGACGGCAATTATTCGCCGATGGCGATGGTCACCGATCTGGCGCAGCTGATCCATCAGCTCGACCTGTCGCCGGTCACGATTGTCGCGCACAGCATGGGCGGCAATATCGCGCTGCGCTACACCGGCCTCTATCCCGACACGGTGCGCAAGCTGGTCGCAATCGAGGGGATGGGTCCCGGCCCCGAAATGCTCGCCGAGCGGGAGAAGATCGGGCAGCTCCAGCGGGTGCGCAATTCGATCGAGGAAAAACGCAAGGCCGCTGGCCGGCAGGTGAAACGCTATCCCAGCTTTGAGGACGCACTGAAGCGGATGCAGGATGCCAACCAGCATCTGTCCGACGAACAGGCCCGCCATCTCACCACCCACGCGGTGATCCGCAACGAGGACGGCAGCTACAGCTGGAAGTTCGACCCCTATGTCCAGCATTGGGATAGTATCGATCTGACCCAGGATGCGATCCAACAGCTGTGGGCTGATATCAGCTGTCCGACCCAGCTCCATTATGGCGCCGACAGCTGGGCGAGCAATCCGGAGAAAGACGGGCGACTGAAATATTTCGGCGACAATGTCGAGGTCCGGGAATTTGCCGAGGCCGGCCACTGGCTGCACCATGACCAGTTTGAGCTATTTGTCGGGACGTTGAGAGAGTTTCTGTAGCATTTTGATTGTGCGGCACGATATGATGCACGATGCTGGGAATAACGAAGCGGGGAAAGCGCGCCGGACCCTCAAAGCTCAGAAGCGTGACCCCAACTGCCAAGCTCACCATCTTTCCCTACAGTTAAAACCTGCTATACTGCTTTCACGACTATGCTCGAGAAATTCATTTCGTTCACCAAGTACCTGCCTGCCGACCAACTGGAATCGGTGGAGCAATCGCTAGCGGCGCTGATGGAATCCCTGTCGGAGAAATATGGATTTTCGGCTGAGCAACTGATAGAACTCGACAGCCGCACGGCGGAAGAACATCCGGAATATGCCAGCGAAGCAGAGATCACCAAGATTTTTGGAAAACCGTTCAACGCATGAAAATCCGCTTTCGCCGAAAGGCGGAGGCCGACCTGCGCGCAATAATCGGATATTATCAGGATATCGCACCCAAAGCGGTCCCCAATATGTCCCCAATATAGTGTCGGACATTTACCGCTCGATCAACCAACTGGCGCATTATCGCTATTCAGTAATGTCAGTTCCGGACCGGCCCCTCCGCAGGATCGTGACGCTGAAATATCATTTTTCAATCGGCTATGAGGTGGCGAGGGATGGTGTTAATATTGTGGGGGTTTTCCGATATCAGGACCGGGTAGTTTGAGGCTTTGGTATATTTCGTAAACTGTCACCGCTATCCATTGGTCGAAAGCCGACCATGTCATCGGGCCAGATCACGCCTGTCGGGCCGCATATTGCACGGCGAGAGACTGAAAAGGATTGACCGGCTCACCGTCTGACAGCATCGTCTCAGTGGAACCAGGTTCAATCGCGAACAAG
>NZ_JBALTF010000060.1:0-11768 GCF_036964675.1 Parasphingorhabdus sp.
CGAGAAATCCATTTTCTTCAGCTCGTCATCATATTCGAACATCGGATAGTCGACGATCCAGCAGAATTTGAACGCATTCTTGTCGATCAGGTCCAATTGCTCTGCAGTACGGGTGCGCGCGACACCGGCCAGTTTCGCCGCATCGGCTTCCTTGCCGGCAGCAAAGAACACGCCGTCGTCAGGGCCACAGCCAAGATCGGCCAGCAGCTTCGCCGTGCCTTCTTCGCCGTGATTCTTGGCGATCGGCCCGCCAGCCGCGCCTTCCTTCATGTTGATATAGCCAAGCCCGGCGAACCCTTCGCCGCGCGCCCAGTCATTCATCGCATCAAAGAATTTGCGGCTATTCTTGCCCGCTTGCGGCGCGACAAAGGCGCGCACGGTGCCGCCGGTGGAAGTGATCTTGTCGAACAGGCCGAAACCGGAGCCCTTGAAATGCTCGCTGACGTCCTGAATGATGATCGGGTTGCGCAAATCCGGCTTGTCATTGCCATATTTCAGCATCGATTCCTTGTAGGGAATGCGCGGAAATTCACCGGCTGGCGTGACCGACCGACCATTGGCAAATTCTTCAAACACGCCAGCCAGAACCGGTTCCAGCGTCTGGAACACATCTTCCTGGGTGACAAAGCTCATTTCGAAATCGAGCTGGTAAAATTCGCCCGGCGAACGGTCGGCGCGAGCATCTTCGTCGCGGAAACAGGGCGCGATCTGGAAATAGCGGTCGAAACCGGCGACCATCAGCATCTGCTTGAACATCTGCGGCGCCTGCGGCAGCGCATAGAATTTGCCGGGATGGACGCGGCTCGGCACGAGATAGTCTCGCGCGCCTTCCGGTGACGACGCGGTCAGGATCGGCGTCTGGAACTCGGTGAAGCCCTTTTCGGTCATCCGGTTGCGCAGGCTGGCAATCACCTTGGAGCGCAACATCATATTGGCATGAACAGACTCGCGCCGCAGATCGAGGAAGCGGTAGCGTAGGCGGATATCCTCGGGATATTCCTGTTCGCCGAATACCGGCATCGGCAATTCTTCCGCCGGCCCCTGCATGCTGACGGTATCGGCGACCAGCTCGACCTCGCCGGTTGGAAGATTCTTGTTCACCGTTTCGTCGTCGCGCGCGACAAGCTTGCCAGTCACCGTCACCACCGACTCAACCCGTGCGCCGTCGAGTATCTTGAACGCCTCGCTGCCGGTTTCGCTGACAATCTGGGTCAGACCGAAATGATCGCGCAGATCGACAAATAGCAGATTGCCATGATCGCGCTTGCGGTGGATCCAGCCGGACAGACGGACTTGCTCGCCGACGTGCGAAGCGCGAAGCTCGGAACAATTATGGGTGCGATATGCGTGCATGATGGACCTTTGGAATTGGATGCTTTCCCAGATGGAAAGACTGGAGGCGTAACACAGGGATACGGGCCATTTGTCAAGGCTTGAGATTGGCAGAAGGGGCGGTGCTTTGCACTTGATTAGGGGCTTTGGGTGTCAGGGGTATTCCGGAAGCAGCCTCTGGCTTTAGCTTTCGTGAACGGCAAAAAGTGGGTGGGGAGCAGACGCTAGCGTTTCCGGCGGCCTCTCCAGTCATTGAAGGCAGCTACACCGAAACTCAACGCAACGACCAACAAGAAAAAGAGAGCTAACCGCCACCACTCTACATTCCCGGAGAGAAGCAATTCTAGTCGGCTTGGACGCGTGAAGATGACAGCTGCTAGGCCAAGTGCTGCCCATCCAAATGCTGGCCAAAGTAATCGACGAAAGGCGGGGAGCGGACTTTCCGCAAAATGGTTGGCTTTGGCTTTCCGTTTGTTCTTTTTCTTTGGCATTTACGTCGATTAGGCAACCCGACCAAAGTCCGCAAGTGGGGCGCTTGCACAATGACAGCTTCAACATATTTTTATCGAACAGCCTAGATCAGCCCCAGCTTCACCAATTCGTCATTGGCAAAGACCCGCCGGTCGGCCGCGTCCGGCATCACTTGCGCCTGCGCCCATTTCCAGTTGGCGAAATTCTGCTCATAATCCCGCTTCACCCGCCGTTCGTCGAGATTGTTGGTTTTTCCCCAATGACGGGTGAAAGCAATCCCGGCATCGTCCAGCGCCTCGACCACCTTCTTATAGCCGTTGTGACTGGATTCGACATTCGGTCCGTCAAAATCGATCACGACATTGTCCGGCCAGTGCGCGGGTGCCAATAGGCCTTTTGCCTTGCTGACAAAGCGCAGCGTCACGACCGTGCCCCCTCCCCCGCGCCTGAAACTATCAATAATCAAATCAAAGGCTTCACTAAGCTTGCTACGATCCATTGTAACCGATCCATTGAACAGGCTGGCAATCGGCGCATGTTCCTCGGTCGTATGGCCCCAGGTGGCAATCGCCGGTGGATCATCGACATCGCGATTGGCCGGATAGGCCTGCTCCATTGCCAGCTGCAATATTTCCGCCTGAAAAAAATCGCTTTCCGCCATCGCCTTGCCGAGCAAGGTCAGGGCGTCATACCCGGCTCCCATCTGCCCCGGCGGCGGCGGCGGGATGCTGGGGTCGAAAGGGCGTCTATAAAGAAACCGCAACAGGCTCCTTTTGTCGAAAGGATCGAAAGGATTCATAATAAGCTGCTGAAAATAAGGCTCTTCATTCAGTCCAAACGCCTCCGAAAATTTCCGAAACTCGCCGCGGCACAGCCAGTCGATATGCTCGCGCCTTATCTTCGCTGCCTTCTGGATATTCTGCACCATGTAGATCGGATCGGTCTCGATCAGCATCGCCGTGACAAAGCCCATCGCACCGACATGGAGCTGGGCTGCGGAAAATATCCGGTCGCTGCGAATGATCTCCGCACCGGTCTGCGCGATGAAATCATCGGACAGCACGCCCTTTTTCGGTTCAATCCACAATATCCGTTCCGGCGTCACCAGTTGCACCGCCCGGACATGATCCTGAATCCCTCCCGCTTGCCACACGCTGCCGTGCGTGCCGGTCGCGCAGGCCCCGGCAAAGCTCTGGCCATTGCTGGCACCGCCGGTGCGCAGCGACCGACCGATCTCCTCGGCGCTTTCGTAGACTTCATCGACCGTCGCACCTGCCTGCACCAGCAGCAGCGATTCGGCGCCAACATCGCAATCCGCATGCAGGTCCCTGGCCGACAATTTATAGGTCCGGTTGAGCCGCAAAGTCTCGACCAGCCAGCCGTCTTCGACCACGTTGATTGGCGACGGTGACCAGCCCGCCCCGATCGGCCGCACCGGAATCTGATATTGCCTTGCTTCCCTGAGCAGCCCCAGCACCGTTTCGGCGACACTTTTCAGATACGCCCGACCGTTGATCTCTTCGCCATTCGCCAGTTCAATCCGGCTCTTGAGATTGCAGGCTGCGGTCTGGTGATAATTGGTCCAGACTTGCTGACCAAGATGCACGACCCGCGCCATCAGGCGTCTCCCACATCATGGTCGCCGGCATAGCAGCGATAGGCAATGCTCACTTTCCGGACGAAACCGAAGGTCACCAGGCAGATGAAAACAGCCTTTCCGGTCATGAAAAACCGCATGTCGTTGATGCCCATACGGGCACAATCATCGACTTGCAGCGAACGCCCGCGCCTAGCCGCGAAACCCCAGGCCAATATCGTGATTTCTATTGTTTTTCCGCCAATCGGTCGCGGGTCCATCATGGCCAGAAAGACATCACCGCAATTCGCCATCATCTGCCCGAACAACAATAGAAGCAGAATTGTGATTGCTATCAGTGACCAAATTGCCATCATTTACCCCCAAATTTAATCCGGCGTTCATGATAAGGTTTGCGGGGTGAAGCGCGCGCTGTATAGGATAAAAATGCACATCCATAATTTGCTGACGAACAATCAGGACATCGCCGACATCTGTGAACGCTTCGCGACTGCGGATTTCGTGACGGTTGATACCGAGTTCATGCGCGAGAACACCTATTGGCCGATACTCTGCCTCATCCAGATTTCCGACGGCAAGGAAGCCGCCGCGATTGACCCGCTGTTCAAGGGCATTGATCTTGGACCGCTCATGGAACTGCTGGTCAACAATGAAAATGTCCTCAAGATTTTCCACGCCGGCGGACAAGATGTTGAAATCATCCACAATATTACCGGCAAGACCCCGCATCCGATCTTCGATACGCAAATTGCGGCGATGGCGATCGGGCAGAGCGAACAGATCGGCTATGCCAATCTGGTCGATAGCTGGCTGGGCATTACGCTGGACAAGGGCGCGCGCTTTACCGACTGGTCGCGGCGACCGCTCAACACGCGCCAATTGGAATATGCCGTAGCCGATGTCACCCATCTCGCCAAAATTTTCCCGATGATGCTGGAAAAATTGCGCGAGACCGGCCGTGGCATGTGGATCAATGCCGAGATGGAAAAGCTCGCCGATCCGGACAATTATGTCAATGATCCGGAAAAATCCTGGCTGCGGGTCAAGTCGCAAGGCCGCAATCTGGAAATGCTCGGCAGGCTGAAAGCGATCGCCGCCTGGCGCGAAACCGAAGCCCAGTCCAAGGACCTGCCGCGCGGGCGGATCATGCGCGACGAAACACTGGCCGATATTGCTGCCAATCCACCCAGGGACCAGGTCAAGCTGGGACAGGTCCGTGGACTGTCGGCGGGCTGGAAAAACAATGATATCGGCGCTCGCCTGATGGAGGTGATCGAACAGGCCAAACCACTGTCCGTCGATGATCTGCCGCTGAAAATTGGTCGGCGTCCCAAGAATGGCAAATCCAATGCACTGGTCACGGATCTGCTCAAATTGTTGCTCAAGATTCGTTCGGCGGAGATGAATGTCGCGTCTCGCCTGCTGGCCCGTGCCGATGATCTGGAGCGGATCGTCGCTGGCGAACGCGAAGATGTGCCGCTGCTCGAGGGCTGGCGTTATGAAGAATTTGGCCGGGATGCGCTGGATCTGGTCGAAGGCCGGGTGAGCTTCACGGTCAAGGACGGCAAGCTCAAAATGACTCACCAGCAAGAGGGTGACGTCGCAGAGCCGGAATAGCCCGAATCAGGCGCTATACGCCGGTCATCACCGGCTCCAGCCCCAATATACTGGCGAGATGCCCGTGCCGTTTGGCAACCGCATCGCCATAGAGATGGATCAGATCGCCGGCGATCGTCAGCTCGAGCTTTTTCCCCGTTTTGCGGATGTGCGTCTGTTCCAGCGGATTGCGGGTGCCGCCGCTCAGCCGCTGCCCGAGACGCATGGCCAGTCCCCAGCTGATCGCCCGCTTGGTTGCCTGTTCGCTGGCAAGCTGACCGCCGCCCGGGAAGATGTCATTGCCGCCGCCGAAGCTGGTATAGAGCGCCTGCCCGAGCATTTCGCGTTCCGGTCCGGTGATCCCGACCCAATTGCCATGCAATCCCATCTCCAGCCCCCGCTCGGCCCGAAAATTGGGATTGGCGCGCCACGCGACATCGCCTAGATTGCAGGCGGCCTGACGGATGCGATGCCACTCGGACGGATCGTCGGAAAAAATCTCGGCAATCCATTTGCCGAGCAATTTGCTGTTCGCCGGGAAACGGGCCTGTGCCGTTCCGGCATCTTCGGTCGCCAGCAGCAGCGGATCACGCGCCGCTTCCTGCTTGCTCAAAATCTGGAACAACAAGCCTTCCCGCACCCCATAAGCAGAAACAACCATCTTGCTGCTGTTCAGATAGCGCACCAGCATCGACAACAGCCAGGCGGCATCCTTCAGCGTCGGTATGCGCGACGTAGACAGACCGGGCACGGTCTTGAGCTTGTCCCGGTTCAATTGCGCCAGCCGGCTGACCAGCCGCTGTGCGCGGCGCGGTTCCATCTCGTAATTGTGGATGACCGGGAGCGGATAGTGGCTGTCAAACATGTCGAGCCGGGCGAGAGACCGCCAGGAACCACCGACCAGATAGAAAGGAAGTCCTTGCGCCTGCTTCTCCCATCCGGTTTTCTTGAGCATCTTGCGCACCTGACCCTTCAGCGCGTCCTGTCCCTTGGCGCGCAGGTCCGCAACCCTGAGCACGCCGAGCGGGAAGGAAAAGCGTTCCAGCACCTTGCCCTGGTCGACCAGCGCCAGTTCCAGACTGCCTCCGCCCAGATCACCGACAATGCCTTTGGCATCCGGTATGCCGGAAATAACGCCCAGCGCCGCCGATTCCGCTTCTTCCTCGCCCTGCAGCACCACCACATCAAAGCCGATTTCGCGCGCCGCTTTCAGCAGGTCCTTGCCATTGCTGGCATCCCGTACCGCCGCCGTGGCGAAACTCTTGATCCGGTCGACTTCCATTTCCATGCACAGGCGATGAAAACGCTTCAGCCCGCGCACGGCCAGCGCCATCGAATCCTTGCCGATCGCGCCGGTGGTCGACAATTCCTTGCCCAGACCCGCCATGACCTTTTCATTGAACAGGATCGCGGGGACCCTGGCCGGGCCCTGATAGACGACCAGCCGGATGGAATTTGAACCGATATCGACAATCGCCGTGCGCCGGATGGATTGCCTTTTTTTTGCCTGCCCGGATTGTGCCAATATACCTTTTTGCACCAGCACGTCGGTCACGCCTTTTTCTTGCGGCGACGCAGGCTGAGACGGGGAACCGCATTGCTTTTCTTGAGCGCCTTGCCGCGCCCGGACAGGGACGGGTTGGTCATGAAATAGCGATGCAGGTTGAACGGCTTGTCGGAAGGCTTCACCCTTGTGTAGCTGCCGTCGGCATTCAATTCCCAGCTCTGCTCGTCATCGATCAAATTGGCCACCATGACCTGATCCAATATCTGATCATGGACGGTTTCATTGGTGATCGGCATCATATATTCCACACGCCGGTCGAGGTTGCGCGGCATCCAGTCGGCCGACGAAATATAGACTTTCGCGCCGTCATTCGGCAGTTCCCGGCCATTGCCGAATGCCCAGATACGGCTATGCTCCAGAAAGCGACCGACCACCGATTTGACTCTTATATGATCCGACATGCCCGGCACATCTGGCCTCAGGCAGCAGATGCCCCGGACCACCAGATCAATTTCGACACCGGCATTGCTCGCCTGATAGAGCTTCTCGATCAGCGCCGGATCAACCAGCGAATTCATCTTCGCCCAGACCATGCCGGGCTTGCCGGCCCGGACATTGGCAATTTCCTGATCGATCAGACCCATCAGGTCCTTGCGCATATCCCGCGGCGACATGGAAATGAGCTCCAGCGCCTTCGGCTCGACATAGCCGGTGATATAGTTGAACAATTGCGCGGCATCCCGCGCCGCCCGCGGGTCAGCGGTGAAGAAGCTGAGATCGGTATAGATTTTGGCGGTTATCGGATGATAATTGCCGGTGCCAAAATGACAATAGGTGCGATAGCCTTCCTGTTCCTTGCGCACGACCATCGAAATTTTGGCGTGGGTTTTCCATTCGATAAATCCGTAAACAACCTGCACGCCAGCGCGTTCCAGCGCGCTCGCCCAGAGCAGATTCTGCTCTTCGTCAAAGCGCGCCTTCAGTTCGACGATCGCGGTTACCGATTTGCCGGCTTCTGCGGCATCAATCAGCGCCCGGATGACAGCGGATTGCTTGCCGGCACGATAAAGCGTCTGCTTGATCGCCACCACATCGGGATCGGCAGCCGCCTGCCGGAGAAACTCGATCACCACCTCGAATGATTCATAGGGGTGGTGGACCAGGATGTCCTTGTCGCGAATCGCGGCGAAACAGTCGCCGCCATGATCGCGAATCCGCTCCGGGAAGCGCGGGCTGTAAGGCGTGAATTTAAGATCCGGGCGGTCTTCATCGACCAGAATTTCGAGATCAGCGACACCGACCAGACCATTGATCCGGCTTTCAGTGGCGCCGTCATGCAGCAGATTCTCGCGCAACATCGCAACCACGGGTTCGGCCAGCTTCGGCCCCATTTCCAGCCGGATCACATCGCCGCGACGGCGGCGTTTGATCGCGCTGCGGAAATAGCGCACGAGATCTTCCGCCTCTTCCTCGACCTCGATATCGCTGTCGCGGATGATCCGGAACAGGCCGCTGCTTTTCACCGCATAGCCGGGAAACAGAATATCGGAAAATGCCTGGATAACGGTCTCGACAGAAACATAGATCGCCGATTCACCGGGCAAGCGGATGAAACGGGGAAGGCCCGACGGAATCATCACCAGTTCCCTGATCCCCTGATTGTCCGATTCACGGACCAGATCGAAAACCAGACTCAGTCCCTTGTTGGGAATGAAGGGAAAAGGATGGGCCGGATCGAGCGCCTGCGGAGTCAGCACCGGGAATATCTGGTCGATAAAATGCTGTCTGAGCCAGGCTTTCGAAGCATCGGCAAGTTCGGGCACGTCCGAAACAAAAATATCTTCGTCGGCCAGCGTCTTGGACAGGGCCGACCATACCCGTTGCTGATGCTCAAGCAGCGAATCCGTTCGGGCTGCTATGGCGTCCAGCTGCTGCGTGGCGGTCAGGCCATCGGCCGAACGTTCTTCAATCTTCTGGCGATATTGCCCGACCAGCCCGGCGAAGCGAACCATGAAAAATTCATCCAGATTGCTGCCGGAAATCGACAGGAAGCGCAGTCGCTCGAGCAACGGATGGGCGCTGTTTTCCGCCTCTTCGATAACCCGCTCGTTAAAGCCCAGCCAGCTTATTTCGCGATTGAAATAGCGCTTGCTGCTGTCTTCCGCCAATGCGCCGACGGCAGCATCCCCGGGCAATATGTCCGCATCCAGCGACTCTGCAGCAGGATTTCCCATGGGTTAAATTACCACCTTCTCATCATCAGCGTCAAAAAAACCGAGCGCCGATTTCGCGATTGCCAAATTTATCGGTTTTTTGGACTCGATCGCAAGCGAATCCATTTTTTGCGCCAGTTGGCGCACCATGGCATAGGACCGGACCATGCGTTTTTCCAGATAACGCAACGCGTCTTCGGATATGGTCAGGCCACGCGTCGCGAAATATTTCTGGAACAGCCCGTCAATCATCGCCTGATCGGGCGCGCCGATTTCCAGATGCAGCGAGGCGGCGAGACGGGATTGCAGATCGGGAAGCGAGACCCCCCATTGCGCAACCGGCTGTGCCGAGACCAGCAATAGCGGCTTATGCTCGCCATTCGCCCGATTCCACAGATTGAAAATCTCCATATCCTCGGATTCGCAGGCATCATCGAGGCACAAGCCGCCACTCTCCGCTGCGAACGCCGCAGCCATGGTGGTTTTGCCGGAGGCTGCGGGCCCGGTCAGAATCAACGTGTGGTGCGACCAGTCGCGCCAGTGCTGCAAGTGCTGATGCACTTCGGCATTGGCCGCGGTCACCAGATATCCGCCCTGTTCCGGCGACGGTTTTTGTTCAAGAGGGAGAGCTATCTGACTCACGGTTTGGTTACTTCATTGTCCGGAACGACTGATACGCAAGGCGCCCGCTCCCTGCTGCACTTGCCATCCTTGTGCCCGAAGGGCCTGGGCAAGAGCAGAAATATCACCTCTGTAGGTCACGTTCATGACCGAAACGCCGCCCAGCGCGAGGCTGGATGTCGAAGCGGACGTAACCCCCGGAATCGACCGCACCGCCGATTCGCCGCGACCGACCGCGCCGACATCCGGCGTATCAAATTGCAGCGAAATGCTGGTCGTGGCGGCGGCCGTCGTCGCGGGCGCTTCGCCACCCGATTCTGATCCGCCAGGCCCCGTTATGCTCGCAGGACCTTCAAGTCCGCCGCTCTCGAGCGCCGGACCGTCTTCAAGATCAAAATCGTCTAGACTCAATTCATCCAGATTGAACGGATCTTCGATGATCAGCGACTTGTCGGTTTTCAGCACGCCGCGCGACAAGGCGCTGGCATAGATATTGTCCAGGCGCACAATGCCCTGATCCAGCATCTTGGGAATATCTTCGCTGCGGGCCACTTTCAGCGTGAAACTGTCTACATAGCGGTTGTCGGGGCCATAGCGGGCGGTAAAACGCCCGGTCACCGGTCCCCCGGGATATTCATAGGTCAGCCGGACAATCGGGATGATGACATCCGCTGCGCCGAATTGATCCAATATGCTGCGCCACCAGCGCCGACTCGGGCGATTGGCCTGCCCCGCGGTCAGCACCAGCGACTCGCTATCCGATCCATAAGGGCGGACATAGTCGATAGCGCTGTCGCCAGAGCTAAAGCGCGCCCAGGCCTTTTGCCATTCGGTGCGGCTTTCAAATACCTGAGCGGAACCGCCGCTCCACATCACCGGCAGCACCAGCAGCGGCGGCGATCGCAATCGCTGACCACCGACACCCAGAATCGACCCGGCTCTCGCCCGATCGAACATCACGCCCAGCGTTGCGATATAGCGTCTTGGACCGATCTGCTCCTGCTCGACGATGATCGCAGAGACAATTGTATTGAGCCTGGCGTCGGGCAAACCTTCGGTTTCACTGCCATGAGTGCGCTTGTAGAGCATCTTCCAGGCTTTGCGCTGGGCTTCTTCCCAGCCTTTTTTGCGGGCCTCGATGGCGTTATCGCCATGGACATCGACTGCCACGCCCATGACTTCGAAGTCACCGGTGCTGGCAAGCGGCGCAACCCCGCGTTCGGTGCCTTCCAGCTGGGCATAGACAACCGTTCCGGCGAGCATGGTCACGACGGATATGATGGCAGCGAACTTGATCCTGAAGTCAGTCAAAAAACTCATTTGCGCCCTTTTGACGATTATGGCGTGGAAATCCAGCCGCGACTTGTCTAATCGCACAAGTTATGAGTGAAAAGCAAAATGAGCCGGATTCTTACACCTATGCGAAAGCCGGTGTATCCATCGAAGCGGGCAATGCCCTGATCAAGGCGATAGCGCCGCTGGCAAAAGCCACGGCGCGCGCCGGTGCCAATGCCGAACTGGGCGGTTTTGGGGGATTTTTTGACCTCAAGGCGGCAGGCTATCAGGACCCTCTGCTGGTCGCAGCCAATGATGGCGTCGGCACCAAGCTCAAGCTCGCGATTGACCATGACCGGCATGACATGGTCGGAATCGATCTCGTCGCCATGTGCGTCAACGATCTGATCGTGCAAGGGGCGGAACCATTGTTCTTCCTCGACTATTTTGCCACCGGCAAGCTGGAAAACGGCATCGCCGAACGGGTTGTGGCGGGAATCGCCGAAGGCTGCAAGATGTCGGGCTGCGCGTTGATCGGCGGCGAAACGGCGGAAATGCCGGGCATGTATGCGGAAGGGGATTATGATCTTGCCGGTTTCTGCGTTGGCGCAGTCGAACGCGACAAAGTCGTAACCGGAGCGACGATCGAGCCAGGCGATATCCTGCTCGGCCTCGAATCCTCCGGCATCCATTCCAACGGTTTTTCGCTGGTCCGGCGACTGGCAGCGGACAAAGGCTGGAAAATGGAGCGCCCTGCCCTGTTCAACCCGGACATATTATTGATCGAAGCATTGATCGCCCCGACCCGAATCTATGTAAAATCGCTCCTGCCGCTGATGCAGTCCGGACGGATCAAGGCGCTCGCCCACATCACCGGCGGCGGTTTGCTCGAAAATATCCCGCGCGTATTGCCGGATGGCATGCACGCCCATGTCGATGCGGCGAACTGGGAGCAGCCCCGGCTGATGGCGTTCCTGCAGGCACAGGGCAATATCGAGCCCGAAGAAATGGCGCGGACCTTCAATTGCGGGATCGGCATGGTATTGGCGGTCTCCCCCGACGAGGCGCAGGCGATTACCTCAGATCTCGAAGCGGCTGGTGAAAAAGTCCATCAGATCGGCGATGTGCGCAACGGCACCAAAGGCTGTTCGGTAAC
>NZ_JBALTF010000060.1:11868-18837 GCF_036964675.1 Parasphingorhabdus sp.
GGGACACGCGGCACATGGTCAGCGACGGCCGACTGGACCGCCACTCACAATGGCTGAAAAAGCCAAAATCGCGATATTAATTTCCGGCCGCGGGTCGAATATGGCAGCGATGGTCTACGCCGCCAAATCACCCGACTGTCCTTATGAATTGGTGCTGGTGGCCTCGAATGACCCCGATGCGCCGGGACTGAAGCTGGCCGAGGCGGAGGGCATCGCAACCTTCGCCCATCCGCACAAGGGCCTGGCCCGCGAAGCCCATGATGCAATCATGCATGATGCTGTGATCCAGTCCGGGGCCGAATATGTCGTGCTGGCCGGCTATATGCGGATATTGAGCGACGGCTTTGTCAGAAAATGGGCAGATCATATGCTCAACATCCATCCCAGCCTGCTGCCCAAATATAAGGGCCTCGACACCTATCAGCGGGCAATCGACGCCGGTGACAGGGTCGCGGGTTGCAGCGTCCATCTGGTTACTGCCGAGCTGGATGATGGCCCGGTGCTCGCCCAGACCGAAGTCGCCATCCTGCCCGATGATGATGCCGACGCTCTGGCCAGCCGTATCCTGATCGCCGAACATCAGCTCTATCCTGCCACATTGGCCAGATATGTCACACGCGAGGCTCAACCAGACTGGATCTTGGACCAGGTCCGCCAGCGTGCGCTGGCGCTCGAGGAAAGTCACGAACGATTGAGCTTTGGATCGCCCGGCTGGCGCGTTGGTAGTGAAAAGACCGGCAAATATTTCGCCTATTTCACCCAAAGACTGCATGGCGAGGCCAGCATCGGGCTTTTGGTCAAGACCACTGGAATGGATGAACAGGCGGCCCTGATCGACGCCGATCCGGATCTTTATTATGCACCCAAATTTTACGGAAAATCCGGCTGGATCGCGATCCGGCTCGACACCGGCCGCACCGACTGGGACCATATCGCCAGCTGGCTGAGCAAAAGCTGGCAGATGGTCGCCCCAAAGCGGCTCACCAGGATGATCGAAATCGCGGATCAATTTTAGGAAAAAAGCGCATCACGGGCTGAAAATCTTTGGACAACAAGGAGGAGGGAGAAATGTTGCCCAAAAAATATCTGCGGCCCGAATTGGGAAAAGAAATTCCAACCCGCGATGCAACTCTGGGATTAGACGCGCATTCAAATAAAATCGATACGGCCCTTCGACCGTATGCCCAACATTCTTACATTCCCGCTTCGACCGCCAGCCGGACCATATCCGCAGCGCTGGGGACATCGAGCCGTTTCATCAGGATCGAACGATGCATTTTGATGGTTCGTTCGCTGAGGCCCAATTCATGGGCAATCTGCTTGTTGAGCAGGCCCTTGGCGATAAATTGCAGCACTTCCCGCTGCCGTTTCGACAGGTCCTTCACAATCGCGACCGCCCGCATCCGGCGCGGCTTGGCCAGACTCGGAACATCGGCATCCAGTTCGACCTGTGAGCCCAGAAAATATTCCAGCTCGCCCTCTTCATCAAACAGCGGCGCGACCAGCACGGCATTCTGGAAGGGCGTGCCATCCTTCTTGTAATTCAATATCTCAACCAGCACGGATTTCTGCAATCGCACGCCGCGCCGGATTTCTTCGGTCAGCCATGGCTCGGTCGCCTCGCCCGCCAGAAACCGGCAGTTTCGACCGATAATAAACGCCCGGTCATAGCCGGTCAGCTGCTGGAACGCATCATTGACCGCGACAATCGGATTGTCGGCCAGTCGGGGATTGCTGATTACCGAGGCAATCGGGCTTTTTTCGATCAAGCCCATGACCGAAGCCTTTGGCAAATCCGAGTGGGAGATTGCCATCTGGTCTTGTTCGCTGGGATTGATTTCGTGATCCATGCATTTAAGTTACCCGAGTTGCATGGTTAAAGGCAAGCGGCAGCGCGAAACATTAGGCAATCAGTTTAAATTGCTCGGCACCGGTGCGAACCATTTCTGATTGAATTCCGAACCGAAAAACAGTTTGTCGCAAGAATGCTGCATTTTCGGTCCGCTTTGCCGACGGAACAAATCTCTGTTTGACCAAGATCTCTATCGCAGGAACGCCTGATTACGCGCCCTCGCCGACAGCTTTGCCTTGCCGCAGCTTTTTGAGCCGTCGGGTGACAGCAAGCGGACTGCTGGTGCCGCGGGCCAGCAAATAATAGAAGGCTGGAATGATGATGAGCGTCAATAGGGTCGAAATTGCTACTCCCCAGACGATAACTGTTCCAATGGCCTCTCGGCTGGCCGCCCCGGCCCCTGTCGCTAGCATCAGTGGCAACGCGCCTGCGACAGTAGCGATAGACGTCATTAACACCGGCCTGAAACGGCGTTTGGCGGACTCCAGGATCGCTTTTTCAAACTCCATTCCTTCATCGCGCAACTGGTTGGCAAACTCTACGATCAATATCCCGTTTTTCGCGGCAAGCCCGACCAGCATCACCAGTCCGATCTGGCTATATAAATTCAGTGTGCCGCCCATCACCGTGAGACCCAACAAGCCGCCGCTGATCGCCAGCGGAACGCCCAATATGATGACCAGCGGACTGACAAAGCTCTCGAACTGGGCGGCAAGCACCAGATATACCAATATGATGGTGAAACCGAGCACCATCCAGATCGACCCGCCCGTTTGCCGCAGCGTGCGGCTTTGCCCTTCATAGCCTATGGCAACAACCTCGGGCAGCGTTGCCGCTTCATTGTCCAGGAAGGTGAGCGCTTCACCCAGGGAATAGCCTTCGCCAACCGTGCCCTCCAGCGTGATCGCCCGCAATTTGTTGAACCGGTTCATCTCTCCCGCTTCGGCCCGGCTGGTCAGCGTGACAAGACCCGATAGCGGCACAAGATTATTGTCCCGCGCTCGGACATAGACGTTGGCAAGATCTTCGGCTGTAACCCGATCTTCCGGTTCTGCTTGCAGGATCACGTCATATTCCTCGCCGCGATCGACATAGGTGCCGGCGTTGCGAGAGCCCATCATCGTCTCCAGCGTTCGGCCGATTTCCTGAACGGAAACGCCCAGATCGGCGGCCCTCAGCGTGTCGACATTGACTACCAATTGCGGGCGCGTTTCCTTATAATCGGATTCCAGAGTGGCGATGCCTGGATATTCCTCGGCTGCCACGAACAGAGCATCGCGCGCGCGGGTTAGTTCTTCATAAGTATCACCGGCGATGACAAATCGGATGGCCTCGCCGCCACGCCCGCCAATCGTCGATCCGCCGGAAACAAAGGCTCTGGCCGATGGATAGTCTTTAAACACCCCGTTCAACGCTGACACGGTTTCCGCAGTCGTCATGTCGCGTTCGTCCCATGGCTTGAGGAACATGATCATCCGGCCCGATGAGAAGTCCCCCGACGGACCGAAAGACCCAGGTGCACGAAATAAGACGCGCCTTAGCGGCCCGTCATCTTCGGTAAATGGCAGCGCGAGCTCTTCCAGATCAAACATAACCTTTACCAACCGGTCCCAGCCAGCACCCTCGGAAATCGACGCGCTGCCGAACATGAACCCAGTATCTTCCGGCGGCGCGACTTCGCTCTGCAGCGTTTGCAGTGCAAAAACGGCGAAGAGCGCGGCAAATCCAAAGGCGACCCCGCCCAGCAAGAACGGACGGCGGACCCAGCGAGACAATATGCTTTCATAGCCTGCGCTGGTTTGCCGGAATTTGTCATCGACAAGACGGCTCAATCTGGTTTCCGCGCCCCCCTTTTTCAGGATTTTGGAGCACATGACCGGAATCAGCGTGAGTGCTGTGAAGGTCGAAATTATCACAGCAACAATCATTGTGATGGCCAGCTCACGGAACAGCAGGCCCGTTTCGCCGGGCAAGAACATCACCGGCACAAACACCGCCACCACAACTGCCGTGGTTGCAAGCACAGCAAATCCCACCTGCCTGGCACCTTCAAAGGCGGCAACGAGACGTGTCTCGCCGCTTTCGATCCGGGAATAGATGTTTTCCAGCACGACAATCGCGTCATCCACAACCAGCCCGATCGCCATGACCAACGCTAGCAACGTCAGCAAGTTGATCGACAGGCCAAGCAACCAGAGGACAAAAAAGGTGCCGATGATCGATATCGGGACGGTAACAGCGGGAATGATCGTGGCGCGGACCGACCCGAGAAAAAGATAGATGACGACAATCACCAATATCGCAGCAAAAGCCAGTGTCTCCCAGACATTTTCGATCGCCTTGGCAATAAAAACGCTGCTGTCATAACTCACCGCCAGTTGCACGCCGGGTGGCAGGAGCGGCGTGATTTCTGTGATCCGGTCCTTTATGTCATTCGCCACTTGCAGCTCGTTGGCGCCGGATTGGCGAATGATACCCATGCCAACACCTGGCAAACCGTTTGACCGAAAATGCGCATAGACATTTTCCGGCCCCAGTTCGACCCGAGCGAGATCCCCCAAACGCAACAGCGCCCCATCAGCCGTGCGGCGGATGACCAGCGCCTTGAAATCGTCTACATTGCCATAAGCTCGGGCAACGCGGACGGTGAGGTTAAGGTCCGAAGATTCAACCCGGCCAGCAGGCAGCTCGACATTTTCCCGCCGCAATATTTCTTCGATATCATTGGGAGAAATCCCGGAAGCCGCCATTTTTTCGCGATCAAGCCAGACACGGATCGCCGGCCGAGAGGCACCGCTGGCTTGCACCCGGGCGACGCCATCAATCGACGAAAAGCGGTCAGTCAAGACCCGATCGGCATAGTCGGCAAGCCACAGGGAATCCTTGTCTTTGCCAGTCAGGTTGAGCCACATGAACGGACGCGCGTCGGCATCCACCTTGTTGATTTCCGGCGGATCGGATTCCTCAGGCAAATTGTCCAGTGCCCCGGAGACACGATCGCGCACGTCGTTTGCCGCCGCATCGACGTCGCGGTCAGGCGAAAATTCGATGGTAATGTCTGAGCGCCCATCCCGGGACGAGGACCGGATCATTTCAATACCCTCGACCCCGGCGACCCGATCCTCCAATATCTGGGTAATACGAGATTCGACTACATTGGCAGCGGCACCGGGATAGTTCACATCTACCGAAATGATCGGCGGCTCGATCGCCGGATATTGCCGCACCGGCAGATCGAGGAAAGCGACAATGCCAGCCAGCACCAAAATCAGGCTGAGAACAACCGCGAAAACCGGGCGCTTTACCGAGACATCTGAGAGGATCATGACTCGCCAGATCCCTTTTCATCGCTCAACTTTAAATCGTTATCCGCAGATTCTTCCAGGTTCTTTTTTCCTGGAAGTACAGCCTTCACCGGCGAGTCATCGCGTACCTTCACGGTGCCGTCGGCAACAATTTTTGCACCAAGCGAGATGCCACTTTTCACTTCCACCATGCCCTTGGATCGCAGCCCGATGACAATAGCCGTGCGCCGCGCAATGCCCTCCTTGTCGACCACGAAAACGAAATTCTGGTCGCCCTGCGCAACCAACGCGGTTTCAGGAACCGCCAGACCGGTTCGGGTTTCCGAAACAATGCGCACGCTCATCAACATGCCCGGCCTCAGCTTACGGCCATCGTTTGGCAATTTTGCCCGCACCGTCAAACTGCGCGACAGCGGGTCAACCAGGGGACTGATATTGTCAATCGTACCGAAAAAGCTCTGGTTGGGATAAGCCGCTGTTTTTGCCTCAATCACCTGGCCGGGTTTCAGCGCGCTGAGAAAATTCTCCTGGACGGTAAAGTCCAATTTGATGGCAGAAATATCGCTGATCGTTGCAATCGGACTGCCTGATGTCACGACGGTTCCGGGAGACACCGTACGCAAGCTCAACACACCGTCAAACGGAGCCCGAATGACGCGATCGGAAATCCGCGATCTTATCGCGTTGGCGTCGGCCCGAGCCGTATCACGCAAGGCCGTTTGCTGATCGACTGAAGAATTGGTGGCGAAGCCTCTTTCCTGAAGTTCGGTCAAACGGTCCAGTTGCTTGCCGGCCTCGCGCGCTCTTGCGACGACGGAGCTTAGATCCGCAGATTCTTCGCCGCTCGACAGCCGGGCGATCACTGCACCACGCCTGACCGTGGCGCCATCGGTGTAGGCGATGCGCTCAATGCGTTCGGTGACGGGCGAAGTAATGACAGTTTGTTCATTGGCAAAAGCGGTGCCCACCGCTTCAATCTCGCTGACAAATTCCGCTTGCGTGACGGTTCCACCGACAACCACGGGTGGATCACCCCTGCCCTCGTCTCTATCTCCGCCGCTACAGGCAGACAAGGCGAACAACAATCCCGGAAACCAGAAACTGCGAAGCGTCATTTGGTATACCCTTATAGATTAGAAACACCGCCTTACCCATGCAGGGCCAGGTCGCAACCGCCAATAGAAACTTGCTATCGCTTACATGTTCGCAATGAATAGAGGGATACGTACCAAAGAACCATTTGTTCGATAGTAAAACAGGCGCCGGTCGCAGCCGCCGGCGTTCAGCAATTGGCCGGTCCGATATTTGTGTCTTGAAAGGGGCCGGGCGCAGAACGGAGGGCAAGCGAATCCCTTGCTCGACATTGGCGCGCAAACAAGTTGTCCAAATCAGCTCACTGCCATCGAAAAATCAGGGCACCACGCCCTCCATCACCGATTTCGCATTATCGACCCTGATGGCGGCGCCATTGATGAACTTGCTTTCATCCGATGCCAGAAACAAGACGGTATTGGCGATATCGTCCGGTTCTCCGAGCGCGCTCGGCGCCGGGCCTTCGCTCGCCGGGCGCAGATCGTCGCGCCCGACAACCTTGGGGCCGATGCCGATCACCATCGGCGTCAATATGCCGGCGGGATGGACGCTGTTGCAGCGAATATTATACTGGTTGTTCGCACAATGGACCGCGACGCTGCGGGTCAGGCTCTCGATCGCGCCCTTGGCCATGGCATAAGCGACCACAATCGGCTCGCCGACGATCGAGGCAATCGAGCACATGTTGATGATCGCGCCACCGCCCGATATCTTCATCGC